>DQHT01000059.1 GCA_003531115.1 Bacteroidota bacterium
ACAGACCTTGTTCCCGCCTAACTCTCCTAAAACTCTTAAATGGCAAAGCGAACCATGTAGCTTGTAGAATTGGGTGCTTCCCTGGCAGTGTATGATCAACATCAAATCACTCAGGGCAATACAGCACTCACGCAACTTTTTGCATAGAATTGGTGTCTTTTATAAACGTATAGATGCAGTTTAAACGTATAGATGCAGTTCTTAAATTTCAAATTTGGGTAGGAAATTCGCCATTAAATGCAAAATATGAAGATGACCCCTTATTATGCCGTTTCGTTGCTTCTCTGCACCGCACTGTCCCTTTCCCTGAATGCGCAGGACGGATACATTGATCAGGATATGGTCTGGTTGGAAAAGACGCTTATCCAGCCTGATTCCAGTCTTGTCTTAACTCCCTATGCCGATGAATCTGTTCAGGTTCGCCCGGCGGAAGTGCCCTTTTTTACGCAGCAGATTCCTTTGAACGACGGTGAAGAAATCAATATTAACCCAAACATGTTCCTTCTGCTGGAAAATTTAGACCCCATACGTTACGGGCCATTTATTGCTAATCTGGAACAAATTCCATCAAAAATTCAGGCTACCGTTCAGTACCAGGTTGCAAGAAAGCAGCGAATTGCGGTCATCCAAATACCCTTATTCGAATCTGAAGGCATGGGGAAGGTTCGTAAAGTAACTCACCTTACCCTGAAATGGCAGGTTGTTCCGGGCAAAGACCTTCAAACGCAGAATAAAAAAGGCGTTAACTGGAAAACAGAAAGCCTCCTGAAAGATGGAGCCTGGGCCAAAGTAATTTTTGCAGAAAGCGGTGTATACCGCCTTAGCCTCACACAAATAGAAAGTTTCGGCCTGGCCGTGCGCAATGAAGATGTCAGCAAAATAAGAATGTATGCTTACGGTGGAGGGATGCTTCCCGAAGCCAACAGCCTTACGGTATATGATGACCTGGAAGAAATGGCCATCCAGGTACGTGATAAAAATTCGAACGGTATTTTTGACGGGGATGATGACGTCCTCTTTTTCGTATACGGACCGCACCAGCTCATTTTTAACCCGAATACAAAATCTTATTACAGGCAGATTCATTATTATTCTGATTTGTCTGCCGCCTATATTACAATAGGACCACCCGGGGGGAAACGAATTGCCGACACTCCCGGAAGTGCCAACCCTCCCACCTATGTTACTTCCTCTTTCGATGAAATAATCCATCAGGAGGAAGAAAAAATAAACCTGATCAAGTCAGGGAAAGACTGGTTTGGAAAAGAATTTGGCCGCGCCACCAGCAGCCATAGCTTTACCTTTGATCTGCCCGGCCAGGTTGGGACAGCGATTGAGCTACAGACCCGGGCATCGGCGCGTTCGGGTGTTTCGAGTTCCCTCTATGCTAATGTTAACGGGCAAAGCGTGCTTCAACATAGCATGCCTCCGGTAGATGTGACGTTCTATGCCGCCCAGTATGCATCAACTCCGAGTATACAGAATTCACCATTCAATACTAACGGCCAGGTAAACGTGACACTTACTTATTCCAAACCCAATAATGTAGACAGAGCCAATAGTGAAGACAGAGCCTGGCTTGATTTTATAGAAATTATCTACCGGAGAAACCTTGAAACCAGCGGACAACTTATGTTTCGGGATAAAAATGGCGTTTCTGTGAACGGTGTTACACGGTATACCCTTCAGGGTTCCGGATATCAGGTTTGGGATTTGAGTGACCCCTTAAATGTACGCCGGCTAAATCTTAGCAACGATGCAGGTAAAGAGTACTTTATCGCAGAATCATCCATACTCAGGGAATATGTTGTCCTAAAGAATGAAAGTTTTAAAGGCATACACAGCTTCGAAAAAGTGGCCAATCAAAATATTCATGGCCAAAGAAACATTGACTATGTCATCGTAAGCCATCCTGATTTTTTGGCAGAGGCCAAACGATTGGCCGATTTCCATCAAACTACCAACGGCTTAAAGGTTCTGGTGGTGACCCCGACGGAGGTATACAATGAGTTTTCCAGTGGTGTTCCGGATATCGCAGCCATCCGTAATATGATGCGCTATTTTTATGAAACGGCCAGTCCGGGAAATGAACCCCGCTACCTGTTGATGTTCGGTGATGCCTCATACGATTACAAGAATATTTTATCCATCAATACCAACTTCGTCCCCACTTTTGAGAGCAAAAATTCAGTAGAACCGGTAGGATCCTATTGTTCAGACGATTTTTTCGGCCTGCTTGATGTAAGTGAAGGAGGAAATATTGCTAATTCCGGATTTCTCGACGTAGGAATGGGCAGGCTGCCTGTTCAGTCTCCTGCAGAAGCTAAAGCCATGGTCGATAAAATTATCCGCTATCACAGTCCGGAGGGTTTAGGCGACTGGAGGAACGTGCTTGCCATGCTCACGGATGACGGGGACCAAAACATCCACATGCACGATGGTATGATCTATTCCGGTATCGTTGAAGATAATTATCCGGAATACACTGTGCGTAAACTATTTGCGGACGCCTATAAGCAGACTACCGTTGGGAACGGACAACGCTATCCCGACATCAATAGGGAGGTAGATCGTGCATTCAACGACGGAGTCCTGATCGTGAACTACAGTGGTCATGGAGGCGAAATACAGTTGGGTGGAGAAAAGTTCGTGGATATTCCACAAATTAATTCCTGGAAAGGTGGAGCCAAACTTCCTCTTTTTATAACAGCTACCTGTGAATTTACCCGTTTTGATGACCCTGCCAGGCAATCTGCCGGCGAACTGGTTTTGCTGAATCCCAATGGAGGAGGTATCGGTTTGCTCTCCACGGTACGTTTGGTTTACCAATGGCCTAATCTTCAATTAAACAGTAATTTTTATAAGAATAATGCGTTTGCCTATCCGCCCGACCAGGTTCCCAGCTTGGGCGATCTACTGGTGAAAACTAAAAATACGACCACTCCCTCCATCAATAGCCGGAGTTTTGTTTATGTGGGCGATCCGGCCGTTAAGCTGGCCTATCCGAAATACAATGTGGTAGCTACGGCCATTAATGGAGTCAATATTTCCCAGCAAAACGATACCATGCAGGCGCTGACACGCATTACCCTGGAGGGTGAAGTTCAGGACTTTCAGAATCAAAAAATGACCACCTTCAACGGTATCGTTTATACAACCGTTTTTGCCGGCAAACAGAAAGTAACCACTTTAGCCAATGATCCTGACAGCTATGAAGAAACTTTCGAGGCATATACGAGCATCGTTTATAAAGGCAAAGCCAGCGTGACGAATGGAAGTTTCAAAGTAGAATTTATCCTGCCACGCGATCTTCCATTCGATACAGGTGAGGCAAAAATCAGTTTCTATGCAGAAAACGGACAAGAAGATGCAAATGGTTACGAAAACTTTATCATGAGCCCGACAGTAGATCCCAATGCCGTTCCCGATTTTGCCGGTCCGGAAATTCGTCTGTTCATGAACGATTCCAATTTTATTTTCGGTGGGATTACGGATGAAAATCCTATTATCTATGCCCTGATACACGACGAAAGTGGCATCAATACTACTGGTATAGGAATTGGCAGAGACATTTCAGGAATTCTGGATAACAAAACCAATGAGGTGATTGTATTAAACCAATACTATGATGCCAACGTCGATGATTTCACCCGGGGTACTGTACATTATCCGCTTCAAGATCTAGAAGCGGGCAGGCATTCATTGCGTGTTAAGGTTTGGGATGTTCACAATAATTCCGCCGTGGCCACTACCGAGTTTATCGTTGCGCCATCCGTCGAATTTGCCATAGACAATCTGTTATGTTACCCAAACCCGTTCAGCACCAACACCACCATCAGTTTTGAACACAATCAGCAGGGAAAAAATCTGGATATTCGGGTCTATATATACGATACACATGGAAAGCTCGTTAAAACATTGTCGGCAATGGAGTTGTCGGCAGGTTCCCGAGTAAATTCCCTGGTATGGAATCCAAATAGGGAAGGCGCAACCGAGGTGCTTCCCGGTATGTACCTCTTCAAACTGGTAGTTCGGAATGAAGAGGGTCAGGAAGTTGAGGAAACCAGCCGTCTGGTTTATTTGCCCAATCCCTAAGCACCGATTAACCAACACATAATTATTCGCTTTTTAAGCCATTAGAATGAAATTAACACTAACACACAACTTGTTGACAACAAATACATTATGTTGAAATATATAGACACTTTATAACTTTCTTCTACAAGGTTTTTGCTGTTTTGATAGAAAATCTTGCAGATTATGTTGGGAATTCAAAGTGAAAAATCAAGGGATATTATAAGACCATTGCTCCGTGATTTTATCGATCCAAAACAAGAATTGGTGGTTTTAGCCGACTTGAAGACTGGAAGTGGATTGAGAATGAACTATCAGACAAATACTGTCCACGAGACCTTACAAGCCCATTCGTTTAATGGTCGGCTTGCTATTGCTCAAGCAGATGTACAATCTGCGGGGGTGAAACGGTAATGGTCATACCCTTTTTCATGTGTCGACCTAATTGCAAGTGGGACTTTTATTCGGACGAAAAAAGGTCAATTCAAACATTGTGATTCAGAAATATGTCCGATAGTTCGGACATACTCTTCGGAAAAGAAGAATTTTTCGAAGGGTGGGCGTCTCAGATGCCGTAAAAGCTTCTGTTGAAAGAGTATTAGCCGAATTTGCACGTGGTGAAGGTATTCCTCATTCTGAGGTAAACGCAAATACTAAAAATGGTTCTCGAAATAGTCTGGACCCCAGAGGTTGACAGAGAGTTTGACCGCATCATAGAATACCTGCTGACAGAATGGTCAGAAAAGGAAGTCATCCAATTTGTTCTATACATCGATAGGATTATAGACCATATTTTCCAATACCATAGGATGTTCTGTAAACAGGTAAGTGGAATGTTCACGAAGCCTTGGTTACCAAGCGCAATCTAAAATCCATATAGACGTCATCACATTCTGAGATACGCAACAGAATCCAGGGAAGAAAAAATTCTAGCGTTCCATTTCCATGCTATCCAAATATTTTAATCAGCTCTTCCCTTTTTAATTCCAATAAATGATCAATTGTTTGGCTAACGATCGTCGTCCAACTATCAACGGCAGCATTATTTCTACTGACAAACTGCATCGTCAACGATAGAAGGCCTTGCGCTTCAACAATTGCTCTTGTCGGATTAAGTTCGGGAAGATCCACATAAACCCTCAAATTGTTGAAACCAGGCAGAATCAATCCCCTATCAGAAGATGATCTGGAAAATTCATTTGGTGCGTGATCAAACAACATCGTATCACCGGTGAAAGGAAATAGAATTTCATGCACGTAATGATTACGGCTCATACCACCTATTAACTGCTGCTGTATGTTAAGTGGCTTGTCCTCAAATTGATGGTCAACAAAACGAGGATCACCAAACTCAACTTTTTGTAAAAGCACGGAATTCTTTATTCGTGTCGCAGTTTGAACAAATTTTTCGTCCTCTTTCACATCGGCAATTTTCAAATTGTTGATCAGGGAGTTAATTCCAGCTTCTCTTTTTCGTAATAATTCAGAAAAGAAAGGTCGGTTTTCTGGCGAAGTAAATATGTTTGTCATAGGTTTAGATTTTATTAGGTTAATCCTATCCCTGCAAATTATAATCCGTTTTTCATGGAACTATCTATTATTTGATAACGAGATATGGGTATCCACCTGGGATAAGTTTAACTGGTAACAGTTTCTATGGGAGGTGAATCTTATCCTAAGGGCTATTACAGTTTAATTACCTCTACTTTTCCTTCGCAAGCCGAACACCTTTCAACTAAAACAGTAATTGTCCCAGCAAAGTTTCGGAGTTCATGATCGATCCAATCTTGCTTTTCAATGTCAAGCACAATTTCCGAAGAAGGAAGCAATAAGTCCATTAACCTTCCCCATACACAGAAAGAGATGACCGTGCGAGCAGAATATCGAACCTTTTTAAGCCATGTTTCCGGTAAGAAAAAACTCCGCCTCAGTTTCCCGAAACAGAGTTTCCCTATATTTTTATTTCCTTTTACTTAGTTCTATCGAAATCAGCGAGTTCTTTAGAGAATTTTATCTGCACAACAGGTTCCATAAAAACATAGTGTGTTGGATAATGCTTGTCCAGATTCATCCCTTTATTTGAAATGCCAGCGAATAGTAGATAATCCTGCGGCAAAGAAAACTGAGCACCGCACTCATAAAAGGCAAAAGCAAAAACCTGCATTTCTCTAGGAACAATTACATGCATATCTAAGTTCACTCTTAATTTGACGAATTTGGATATTCGCCGGAGATAGTCCAGCTCTATACTTCCTGCCATCAAAGCATCCGAATTGTACTCATTATAAACTGCCCATTGGCCAAAAGGTCGGTCGAAGCGATATAAAGGGTACAAATTTGGCCCTATTGTATTGCCATAAATTGGTGTCCTTTCCCTATAGTGTACGTCGGTAGTCTTTAGAAAGGTATTGTAAAACTTCCCATAGTATCTGGCCTCAATTCTGTGGGAAATGGTAGTCTTTTTCCGCTGGTAATTCACTTTAAAGCCTAAAATCGCTGCTAAATTTTCGTCTAAATCTGCATTCTTATGAAAGGCCAACGTAGAATACCGATAGCTCCATTGCGTATACACACGAAAATTTTCCTTCTGATACACCGCAACGCTGAAATCAACATTTTGATAGAATTGATCGGCCATATCGAAAAGCGCATGACTGATTCCTAATTTTAAGTTAAGCGAGTTCCAGTTGTTTACCCGGAAAAGCGATGAGTGAAGAGCATCTCCAATGTTTAGCCCAACGCTTTGCTGAAGATCACCAATGTGAATGATATGTAAATTCCACTTTTTAAATTTCAATCTGGCCAATGTTGCCTCTATATCAAGGTTGTATATGGTTAACCTTTCATCAAAGGAAAAATTATTGAAATACCCCACTTTACCTTCCAGATTGAGAGAATCCTTGCCAAAACGAAATTGCTTATCTACATTGACCCTATATTGAGGTAACACAGCAATATTCTTAAGATTATAAACCCCATAGGATAAACCCCTATGCTCTACAATGGCTCTAAATTCGATTGATAACCACGGAGCAAGTTGCTGTTTTCCGTAAATATCAATAAAATATGGGAAGTGAAACAACGGATTATCTGTAGCATAATTGTTTTCTAAATCCCACAGTCGACGTATTTCGGGATCATCATATCTTCTTTGTAATATGGGATCTGATGGAAGCCTGACAGGCAGAGGGTCATTATACTTTGAAGGAGGAATTATTTTATACTGCTGAAAGGAGCCTAAACTCACACTCCATGTAAAGTTCCTTTTCTTTGTGCTAGAATCATCAGCAAGCAAGCCTCCTGTCTCGTATAATCCATCGGCTTTGGTTCCTAAATTTAAGAAAATGACAAGACCAAGTAAAAAGTAGCGCATAAAGGAAGTCTAATTAAGTTTCAGAATATAGCCATTTAATGGCTATATTCTGAAACTGAAAATTTAGTTTATGAGGTGGTCATGATGCGTTGCAGAGGTATATGCTTCGAATTTGTACTTCTCACCAATAGAAGTAATTCCATATCCAATGTTTCCCCTCATTATTAGAATTGTGACTTGACCGCCAACTGGAAATGATGAAAATGCACCATTAGGGATAGTATAACTCCCATTATCGTTAACCCATTGACTAACTTTCAAACTTATTGCTGATAATGAGGAGTTCAACTGATTAGAAAGTGGGCCATCATAGGCAAATACAATGTAAACACCTTCGTTATTACTGGCATCAGCATTCCATGTTATTATCAAATCACTGCTTTTCGAAATCCCATATTCACAACAATTTCGGTTGGTGATTTCTATTTCCTCTGGGACATACATGTTCAATGAACAAGGTAGGACCCCAGTCAGAGTGTTTCCGGCCATCTGAAAGGTAGTGTTAATTCCAAAATTAGCCTGGGCATTTGGTATGTCAACCGTCGGAATAATTTTGGCATACGAATTTGTTACGGCAGCAGCGCCAAAGCTCAAGCTGCCAATTTGCACGGTGCCTCCATTGAGACTGAATGTATCAGAAAGTGTAGTATCCGCAAATACCTGACCTTGTATACGGTAAATTTTAGATCTGTAGCATCCGCTTCTTTCAGCTGAAAACGTGAAGGACCCTTTATGAGGTATGTATGTGTACGAACTGGCCCATTTAGCAAGGCTTGAAGAGGTAGCACTTTCAAACAAACTCTTGTCTCTTGAGCAAGAGAGCAAAGTAAGTGTTGCGAACAAAAATAATATTTTCTTCATTGTCTGAGGTTTTAATTTTTTCGATTTAATGGTTTCGTAAATTATTCAGGAGTACATCTTTGAGGCTCCATAGGAAATGGCAATTGAAACTCCGTATTATTGTAAATATCATTATCGAATTCAGTATCTGCTGTCCAATGTGGATAAATACAACTTCCCCCAGGTGGAGGCGGATTGCATGGTACGCATGAAGTGCAACACAGTGTGCTGTTCGGCTCTTTAATTTGAGCCATAACAATAAAATCTACAACTTCTGGAACTTCAACTTCTACGTAAGGTATGCTGTTGGTTCCGTAGAGGATGGAGCTGTTAGGTATGGTATGACTGCTAAAATCCTTGTAGGTACCGTCATTTAAGTTGTTATCATAAATTTTGATCGTCATGTATACATTGTAGCCGGGGCTATATGACGGATTGTTTGGAGGAAATGGAAACTGACAACTACCACAGAGAGGACTTCCCGCCTGAGTCAGGTATATTTTGGCTGTTTTTTTACAACAGTTCCCATTGTCAATACACATTGCCAAGCCCGTTCCTCCCATCTGGCAATCACTTTTGGGTCCTCTTTTGCAAGACTCCGTGACGCTCCCAAGTACTATCAATAGAGCGAATACATAAAAATTTCTAAGTTTCATAATTTCATTAATTAGTTAAATTACACGTGAAAAGTAAGTAATAGTTTAGAAGATTGCAATATTTGTAACAAAATAATTTAATAACAATTTCGTAATATCTACCATATCAATTCTGCAAAATGTAATTGATTTGGCTTATAATAAAGCAGTCAATGTCCTTCAAAAATAACCTGTTACAAAGGGGGTTTAAGGCAGAAGCACAAAGGCAGTCTGAGCAATTTAGAAAGGATATCGGATTGCAAATTTATGATCCGCTAGACGCATTTCGCCTAGCCGAGCATTCAAAAGTAACTGTCTACAACATAGATGAAATTGGACTTTCTCTATTACTTTTCGCATTTATCGTTATCCTCACTTTCCTCTTGTATTATCAATTTCGTTGAATTCATTCAAGTCTAAACCTAGGTCATCGAGCTCTCCCATTAGATATTTCATAAACAGATTAGATTTTTCCAAATGGTTTTGAGCATTGACTTTATTTCTATCTCTTTGTTCCACAGTAGTTTCTGTGCCAATCTCCTTGCGAAGAAATCTATGATTTTCTGAGTGATGTACGATCAAGTTATTGTATGATTGAATGTATAATTCCTGTTTCTTTAGCCTCATCTCCCGTTCAGTCAATTCTATTTGCTTCTTTGCATTAGCATTTGTAATTCTCTGTTCTTTCAATCCATCTTCGGCTACCTGCCTAGCCAAAATTAGTTCATCCCTCTGAAGGGATAACTCTTCTTTCTGCATTAGGAGCGTTACAATCAGTCCAGCAAATGCAAGTCCACTGAATAGTGAATTAACTCCTCCGAAAAGGTCTCCTCTTTCCGATCCACCTTCTGGGTATCCGTCCAAATAAACTGTCCACCAAAAGCTTAGGGTCCAAAGACCAAGTATGAGTATCGGCAACCCAACGTAATAGGGCCAGTACTTTTTGGATCTTTTTTCTTGATTTTTCATATCATGATAGTAAGGTGAGTTAATGGTTTTTAGGAGGTTTTTTCGCTTCTATGATTCTTTCAAAATTTGTAATAGTGATAGTAGGCGAATTGACAATCCTTCGTAAACTTCACACATTCGATATCGCTACCAGGACTTATTTGTCGCTTAATTATTCCTTGTCTTCTTTAACATTTCCAATAAGTCCATGTCAATTTTGGATACTACGGATTCCAGGACTTTTACAGTAAACCCCTTCGGTTTGTTTTTACTCCATAACTCGCCTTCGAAATCCCGCTTTAGAGCATCCATATGAGACATCCCAGGATATTCGAAACCAAATGATGTCAACATTCCTTCCACCCCCTTCGTTACCCATACCAGATATTTCTGTAAATCCGGATCTTCCTTTATGGGTTTCAGTAAATCGGCAATTGTTCCCTTTGGGGTTACAACCTGAGTTGCTACCTTATCCTTCATAGGATCTTCATCAGGAACGGTCGAAATATAGGGAATTGAATCAGAAAGATTTTCCCGTAGGGTAGCGTCGATATTCCTATATGTGTTACCATTATCATTGTCCCAAAGTGAATGCGTATAAATCTTACCGATAGAAGCAAAGCCATTAAATAAGCCCCAATATTCAATTGCAAGATGATAGTCTGCTATCAGTTTATTCTCGCAGAAATTAAGCAACGACTCGAGGCTTTTGTAGTTTTGAACGAAGGCAATAAAGTTTGCAATCACCGGCGATTTGACTCGCGCTATTTCAAATTCGAAACTTTTCCCATTCAAGAAGAGATAAAAGGAGAGCATGGTTTTACGCTCATCGGAATCTTCACCATAGATTTCCTTTACAATGGAGCCTGTTTCGGTAATAATTTCATTGAGGTAGTTAATATCTACCTCAGTTGTCATACTTCGGTTCCTTGTGAAAAGAACGTTTAGAATAGATTCATAAAGTTCATTCTGTTTTTCGTCCGAGTCAATTAACACAGCACCTATTTTATCTCCTTTTAAAGAATAAGGTGGTCTTGGAATTGGCCTGTTTTTCGTTATTTCATACTTTTGATAATATTGAGCTAGAACTTTTGATCCGGCATTCTCAATTTTACCACTCAAACGTTTAATTATATGGGAATCATACTTTGAAATAGAATATTGAAGGGCCTTACCTTCTCTATTAATTTCTTCCACGAGCGCTTCGATTTCAGAATCAATGGTAGGGAAATATTTGTCGGCTAATTGGTAAACAAAAGCCTTTAATTCAGGGATTGGTCCGAACAACTTATTTAAAACCTCATAATCCTCGGGCTCAACGGAACGACTCTTGTAAAATGATACCAATTTTTCGAGCTGGGCCACGGGAGGAAAAACTCTGGCTGTCGCTTTTTTAAATTCCAAAAGAGCACGAGTCAAAATTGATAGAGAATCTTCTATATTCAGAATTTTCTTGCTTTTAGTTTTCCTCTGTTCCTTTACAACCTGCAATGAATTTATAAATGAGGCCCAAGTGTTCTGGACCTTTTTAATAGCATTTCTAAGTTCCAGTTCCTTTTCCGGTCGTTGCATTAACCGCGAAATCGCATGTCCGTAAACCAACCCCTTAAAGCTATTAATAGCTCTGTCATGCATTACTTTAGGAACAATATCACTGAATTTGACACTGTTTTCTATAAGCGCTGGATGGAATTCCTGTGGTGTTTTCGAAATGTCGGTGAGGGTCAAGAATCGAGCACTGTATTTTTCAACCGTCTTCGTTTCAATACTTGAAAGGCTTTTTGTAATTAATGCGTTTCGATGCTTTAAATCATTGAAAATGAATACCGGATGGGAAATGTCAAAGTAAACTGTGTCCGAGATTGCTATGACTGTCTGATCGTTTTCAACTCTTTCATACACCGGAGAGGGCAAGTATTTTCTATGGAAACAGATGTAGAAAACTGAGAGATCTTCTTCTAATTCAACAATAGGAACGAAATCAAATAAACACAAGGCATCCTCATAGGGACAAGTTTGATTAAGAAAAAATCGCCTACTCCCAAAATTTCTTATCTCACAAAAGCTCCTTGGAGATACACTCTCCGTGGAGAAAATAGAATTGAAATTCAAGGGATTAACAGGAAGGAAGTATAGGTCCATATTATCTTATAGCGGTTTTTCGAATATCAAGATTATCATAAAAATCGGCAGGTATCTTTGAAATATAGGAGTGCATTTCCTCCGCATACGTGACAAAAAGCTCTTCACTAGCACGAGTGCAAGCAACATAAAAAGGACGTTCGTGCCGAATATCCGAGTTAAGTCTCGTACAAAAAGGTAGGAAAACGTATTGAAATTGCAGGCCCTTAGCACTGTGATATGTCATTATCTTTGGGTTATCAGAAGAAAAGTCAAGAGTGAATCGATTAGTATCCTGCTTTTTGTATTTGAGTTCACAAGGAATTTCCCTGTCAATAAATTCTGCATAAACTGACATTACACTATCATTATTTGGAAGAAGGATGCCAACATCGGTTAATCCTCTAGAATTGATCAACGAAATAATCCAATCAATTTCACTTCTGCTGGAAGAACAATTGACAACCATAGGAACTCTTGTTCCCTCTTTTCTGCACTGATGTTCCAATTTTTGGCCCTCAGGGTTCATAGTTTCCGCAAAACGAGCTATTTTCTTAGGAAGCCGGTGATTCCGGTTGAGCGATCGAACAGGAAGCCTTAATTTCTTAGCAATTTCTTCTATTGAAAGAGTTATTGAATCTTGTCCATCCGAATCGTAGGAGTGCTTGGTTGTATAGAGTTTTTGCGCAGAATCGCCAAAAAGAGCTATCGAGTTGGTCGCATTATCCCTAAATGCGTCAATGTCTCCGCTCGAAAAATCTTGAACCTCATCAATTATTATATGTGAGGCTTTAGGCCTCCCTCGTAATATCCATTCTCTTTCAGTCATGACCCTACCGCGGGCAGAAATAGGAAACACAGGGTTTTTTTCTAGCGCAGCAAATATGAACTCCTTTAGTGCACGGGTATAGACTATAAGGATGCAATCCTCTTCCTGAGCCAAAATCTCAATCATCCTCCAAAGAGCCAAAACAGTCTTCCCGCTTCCAGCCCCGCCCTTTACAATATAAGAATTCTTAAGGCTCATGCTCTTAATATTGTACTGCTCGTCATCAAGCTCTCCTTCATTTACAAACCAACTTTCCATCACTTTAAATAATTGTTGTTACAAATTTGGTTAAAAAAAATTAATATCCTAATTTTGTAACAGCATTTTAGACAAATGACAGATCCAAAGACTATCGGCAAGAATCTCAAGACATACAGGGACAACCTAGGTTTCACCCAAGAGTATGTGGCTAGCTATCTGGGAGTGGAGCGTGTTTTGATCAGCTATTATGAATCTGGGACGCGGAAAATCCCTATCGCTGTATTAACTAAACTCTCTGACCTATACGGTCTTACCTTGAAGGAATTGATTGATGTTAATCCTCAGCAATCGAAATTAAATGCCGCTTTCGCATTCCGAGCGACAAATATTTCCGAGAATGATATGCGAGTTATAGCAGCGTTTAAACGCATCGCCAAGAACTACCTTATGATGAAAGATAAATTAGACTCGGAAGAAAATGATTGATCGATTAAAAATGGAAAAAAGGGCAATCTCTTTCCGAGAGAAGCACGGATTAGGTTATACTGATCCTATCAAACATTTGGCATTGCTTGATCAATTAAAGGTCGTTGCTATTTTTAAGCCAATGTCCAACAATGTCTCTGGCATGGCGATTAAGGTTGATGAGTATCGATTCATGCTAATTAACTCCGAAATGCCCAAAGGCCGGCAGCATTTTACAATAGGTCATGAACTTTACCATCTTTTTGAGCAAGAGAACTTTATCATGGAGATTTGTGATTCTGAAACATTCTCTAAAGCCAATAAGGAGGAATATTTAGCCGATTTATTCTCTTCCCATTTATGCCTACCAAATGATGGCATGCTCGCTTGTATTCCAGAAGACCAAATGGGCAGGGATAAAATTTCCTTAGAAACGATACTGAACATAGAGCATTATTACAAGTGTTCCAGGACTGCGGTGTTGTATCGTTTGAAAGAGCTTGGGCTCCTTTCTGAGCATGGAGCACAATCCTATAAAACTGAACCTGCTAAAAGCGCCATTAGCATGGGATATTCTGCTGACCTATACTTCCCAGCTAACCAGGATAGAATAATTGGCAATGATTACATTCTGATGGCAGAAACTCTATTTGAGAAGAATTTAATTAGAGAGGTAGATTTTCTTTCATTGTTAAAGGAAGTGGGCGATTCTAGAATATAATTGGAGGACGGAAAATGAAAGGAAGTGAATTTTTACTGCTTGCAGATTCGGATGTTCTAATTCACTTCTTTCGAGGAAATCAACTCCATATTTTACCAAAAATCTTGTCTTATCGACTGTGTCTATTAGATGCCGTAGTCGAGGAACTTGTACGTCTTGATCTTTACACCACGATTGAGGATTTAATTGGTAGTGAGTATGAATTACTTTCCATCGATGAGATGGAAAATGAGGATATTTATCCAGAATTCTTGCAACTAATATCCAAAAATGTCGGCTCAGGTGAAAGTGCTTGCTTGGCAACAGCTAAATTTGATGGTCATCATATTGCAAGTTCCAATTTGAAAGATATCGATCAGTACTGCCGTATGCATGGCATTCGAATATACACCACTATGGACTTGCTATACAGCGCTTATGAAAAGGAACTATTGAGTCTTGAGGATTGCAACACATTTGTATCGGATGTGATAAGTGGGGGCAGTAAATTACCTGTGGTTTCCTTTGAAGAGTATTTAGAGAAGAAAATGGAGAAGCCGAAATGGACCCGGTATGACGCAACTGTGACCGGTCCTTAGTTTTAACTTTTCTCAGACCTATGACATCCTGAATGTAGTAATAACCGTATAAACCACAACAGTTATGAATAACTTATTAGTTACTGACTTCAAAGATTCTCGTTGCGGAGGGTTGGTTGATGGCATAGCAATATCTAAATCCCTTAACGGAGCTCGTTTGTATGCTGATTATGCAAAAAAATCAGATGGCCCTTTTTACTGTGATCGCTGTAAATCTGAGGCCATTTTACGTGTTTGCTCGGAAAAAGCAACTCATTATGCACACAAAGCACTTAAGACGAGTCTAGTTAGCTCAAGAGATCAAGAGCTGCACAATAAGATTAGAGATGAGCTTTGTGCTTATTTAAATAACGATCTCGAAGAGCGGGTCTGGCGGGTAGAGGTCCCCTTATATACAGAAGATGAGACAGGTAAGAAAGTAACTGTTCAGCCCGATATTGTTGGGCGGATCAAACCTGATCCAACGTCAAAAAAACGTCCCAAAGGGATGCCTGTAGCTATTGAAATTCAGAGATCCACCTATTCCATAAAATATCTGTTTGACCGGCTTAATCATTATCGGAAACTGGGAATTCATGTCTTGTACATAATTCCAATCACGAAAAAATTACCGCAGAAGGAAAGGTTTAGACCTCGATTATTCGAAAAATTCTTGCATCAGGCTTATTTCGGTAGAGTATATTATTATGACATCAATGATCAACCTGGAACTCTTTGTCCAATGCATTACAGCGCTGCCATAGGTTACGTTCCTTATTCAGAATTTTATTCCGAAGGAGGAGAACATCAGGAACACGGCGATTACAATTTTATTTATCGCACTTTCAAAAACGCCAATTGGGGACAGACTGTAAACCTTTTCAGAGATATGATCAATAAGGAGGCTCCGGCTTATGTGGGTGGTAATGAGAAGCGGAAAGTCCCCGATAGACTTTTAATGCTCGATAATCAATTGATATGGTGGGAGAAAGATGAATTTAAGAAGGCATCCTCTTCTGCATCAGCCCCTGAATTACTGGATGATTACGAATTTTGGGAGGATTAACATTCAAGTTTTAACGGCAGGCGATTGAGTTGAGTCTGGTTCATTAACTTTTTCAGATTTTTCTTCTGGTAGATATTCGGAATACTTCTTCTTGAGAAGTTTAATACCCTCCTCATTATGACTGATCGAATAATTTAACTTCTCCTTTAAATATTGGTATCGAGCCTCGGCATCAGTAATAACATCTATCCACCTTTTCACCATAACAGTGAGGTTATCCTTCTTGACCAGTTGTCCCAAAGGCTTGCCCTCTTGTTCGTATTCAAACTCAAGGTTACCATCCATTTCGGTTACCAGGAGAATAGCTGTCCACTCAGTATGCCTTTTCTCGAACCTTATGTCTTCTGAAATAGCTTTCGCATATCGTTTTATCTGACTAGATTCTTTTTCTCCTGAGCGCTTCGATGGTCTTTTTAATTCAATCACCAGATTTTCAAAGTAACCGGCCTTTCCTCGAGGAAATTGCTTGAATAGACATATATCAGGAATATCATTTAAGGCGGAATTGTCCTCATCTTCTACTATTTCCTCAAAATTTTCCCTTCCCAATATAGATAGGTGACTTTTAAGAACGTTTTTTAGATTCACATCTTCTGCCCCTAGGGAATAGTCCTCGCCAAAAACCCAAGTGTTGTTTTTTACAATCTGGTGTAAGTGTTTTCTTTCTAGAATCGTTTCTTTGATGCCCGGTTCAAAGAGTATCAAACGAAGTTCATACAGAATGCGAAGGCGATCCGTTACTTCCCTAATCGTTGCCGTTATATCGGCCAACGAAGTACTCTCCAAAATTTCGGCGAGTTCATCTTGTTTTGATTTGGGCAGATTTATGGCCTCCGAAATTATTTTTTGAAGTGAGCGACTATTTGATTCTAAAGCCTCCTTTACAAGCCTAAAAGTGAGTTTTTTATTTTCTGTTTCCTGTTCAGAAAAATGAGGAGCATACTCATTTATATTTAAGGCTAGAATGTCAAACACTTTTCTTTGTGTTGATTCAATGTCATCTTCAGGGTTTCCATGGTAGGGGTAAATCCCCTCCTTTTTCGCATCCTCAATAAAATCCCGAGCGTTTTCGTGCATTCTGTCCCGAACATACTTCCGTGCAATATCACGAGTAATGTCTAGAGCCCATTTTAAAACACCTTCATTTTCTCCAAAGGCGATATTCCCATTCTTTTGCAATTCATCGATATAGTCGGAGAGGAGGTACACGGAAATATTAAAGGAAGGAGCTTTAATGCGCAGAGGGACCTCTGCATACGATATCCCGGCACTGTTGCAGAGAAATATATTTCGATCATTGGGAATTGACCATTCGATAATTCTTACCTTAAAGAAGACCTCCTTAGTATCTCCTTCTCGCTCAACTTTAAAATCTTCTTCATGTTTTCTTTGAATAAAACGAGTAAAATCAAGTGATTTCCCATTGATTTTCATGTGAAAATCGGGATAGGATAGAAAATATACAGCCAACTTCTCTTCGATAAGTTGGTAGATCTTTGTAGAATCTAGTATGGAAGCTATTTCCTGATTAATATTTTCTATTGTCACAGCTACTCCAACGGAACCAGTGCCTTTAGGCAAGGTTTTTAAATCGCTGATATCCGCATTTTGTATGTGNNGGTGGTTGGCATCTATGACAATCTCGAAATACTTAAGAGCATCCTTTTCTTTAAATGTGCTTTCAAATTTTATTATCGAACCAAGGGAGAATCCCTTGAATCTTCCTTTGCCTTCTTCCCCATGTAACTTACGGTTTTCAGGGCTTATTCTTTTCGTCTTTTTGGCGGACCCCCCTAAAGTGCCAAAAACAGCTTCGGCATCGGTATATGAGATACCATGTCCATCATCTGTAATAACTATTCGACTGAGACCAATGGAATTCGAATGTGTCTGTACTGTTATGTTTCTAGAATCGGCATCCAAGCTATTCCAAAGAAGCTCCATAATTGCGCTCACACCTGTCGCTTTGGTCAAACGCTCCAAGTGGTCACGTGCAACTTGAATATTTAGTGTTTTTGGCATAAGAATCGGGTAAAGATAACGAACTCGGACAAATATTGAAGGTCGTTTTCGAACTAAAATAGTTTGAGATCCATTAATCCAAAACCACGTTGATAAGCTAAGAATCCGAGCCCAGTTTTTTATTGATTAAGATGAATTTACCGTTACCAACGATTTCAGAACGAGCAACGAAATATGATGTTAAAATACAATTGCTAAAGCAGATCTACCTTTCTTCCATGGAAGAAAAGTGGATCAAGAACTATTCATCGGACCTACTCAGTTCTCTCCCCACACCAACGTATAGAAAGATTCTAACGTGCAATTAGGCGTACTCAGTTTAAACTTAATCCATAGGGGTCAATTTGTTCGTTTTTCTCAGGTAGTACAATAATATCGCTGATTTTCTTGGAAAGATGGATCAGGGTTATGAATGCCCAATTATAAGCATACATTTTTAGTGACACGATATTCTCTTACATGTTCATTGAACCATTGACCCGGTTCTCTCAAATTAAGGACTTGGTTGAATGTGAGGGACTATCTAACTTGTTGCCGCAAACGAGCGACTAAAATGAACAGGAGTCATAGCCTGTACCTTTTCAACTAAATGACTGAACAAGAACCAATCGAGGTAAGATGAAAGACAAAAAACTAAATGTTACTGATGATAATCTAACAACTCGCCCGGAGGATGACCACATCCGCTACTACGACCTGGAATACCCAGAGAGACTGATCCGAGAGATATACGGTCAGATGTCCAAAGCCAAGCGTAAAAAGGAAATGGAAGACCTCATTCGCCTGGAGACAGAGGTTGCATATGGCACAAGGGAGAACTATGACAGGCTTTTGGAAGAAGGCAAGGTCAAAGGAAATCGTAAAGACTACGATAAGTTTCCATACGGTATCGCTAGGAGTTTAGAAAGATACGCCCCTGACTCGAATGGACAGAAGTTTCCCAAGGTAAGAATCTCTGAAGGATATGTAGCACCAGGCAGGGTGGAGACGTTCGCCCAAGTATTGGTGACGAAGTCTTTCGGGTTGAGGGGTGGAGGAACAAGGACATTCAAATACTGGGCAATGTTATGTCTGCTTGACGAAAAGCCCTTGAATGGTATAGCAGCAATAGACTCCTTTGGTGAATTTTAACTAAAATGCAAGGACCCTATTTTTCATGCGGAACCTTCCCAAGAATAAATTGGGGACTACCTCTGGCCCTCGAGAATGTCAACGAGTGGTATGGGGCTCCAATAGAGATCTATATTCACCACATCTAAGCTGCACAATTCCTCAATTGATACGGTGCCATATTCAGCACACTGCCAATCTCCATTCAAACATACAAACCCATAACCCAGTCGCTGCTCGAGATCCATCTGAGTGATCCACCAATCGCTGCCTCCGTAGAAGTAGTGGAGCCTGACAATTGAATTTTGAGACTTAAAGTCGGGAGTCTCTCTCACCTATTGCGCCAAGTCAGCTATCAATCCAGCGAATTCATTGGATTGACGCATTACAAGAAGTTGCTGCTTCGGGACCACCAGGTCCATAATCTGCTGGTCTGATAAATTTTTCACGTTCATACGTGCGAAGAAGATCGAACGGACTATAACTTGGTGAATGAAGGCGTAAGAGTTACCAACGCTTTCAGACCGTCCATCGTCAAAATTATAATCAGAACACAGAGAGAACGCTAACCCAGACTTTATCAGGTTGAGCATTTCAACCTTTCTTCTATGGAAGAAAAGTACATTCAAAACGCTAAATTGAATAATCTCAATAATCTCCTATCTCTTGCCCCCCAACGAACACGAAGATTCTTGCATGCAATTAGGTGTGCACTTTTTATTTTGGCTACTGCACACCTAATTGCACGCCTACCAAATCATTCAATTCTGCAAATTTTACCATGAAAAAAGCCTCTGAGAACTTCCCAGAGGCCTGATTTTGTTGGATTTTGCTAGATTTTACTAGCCTAGCTTGTGCCCAGAAGGGGACTCGAACCCCTACACCTTACGGAACCACCCCCTCAAGATGGCGTGTCTACCAGTTTCACCACCTGGGCAGCGGTAATTTTGAAGGACTGCAAATATAGCAATGCCGGAGAAGAAATCAATCTTCTACTTCGGCCAATTCTTCACTTTTTTTTGCGGGAATAAAACGCTTAAAATCAATAGCATCCTTTACCTGCTCCTTTAAAAGGGCCAGGTCGATCACCTCCAGCATGTTTTTTACATAGTGGAACTTCAGGTCTTTCAGGTACTCCTTTTTGATCTCTTCCACATCACGACGGTTCTGTTCGCAGAGAATGATCTCTTTAATGCCGGCTCGTTTAGCGGCCAGGATTTTCTCTTTGATCCCTCCTACCGGAAGTACCTTTCCACGTAACGTTATCTCTCCGGTCATGGCCAAAAATGGGCGCAATTTCCTTTGGGTATACAAGGACGCCAATGAGGTTAAAATGGTAATCCCAGCTGATGGTCCATCTTTTGGGATAGCTCCCGCAGGAAAGTGGATATGCAGATCGGAATGGTCGAACAGCCTCTCATCAATACCGATCTTTGCTGAATTCGCCTTCAAAAAGGTATTGGCAGTTATAGCCGACTCCTTCATTACATCGCCCAATTTACCGGTTAAAGTCAGTTTGCCTTTGCCCGAAGTGAGGGTGCTTTCCACAAATAAGATGGTTCCTCCTACCGGTGTCCAGGCCAATCCGGTAACTACACCGGCTACATCATTGCCCTGGTAGCTTTCTTTTTCGTGCGATTGGGGACCAAGGATCTTCCTCATCTCGTCCACCGACAAAGCACCGGTAACACCTGTTCCGCTCACCACATTTTTGGCAACGGAACGGGCCAATGAGGCAATGGTACGGTCTAATTGACGTACACCCGATTCGCTGGTATATTCCTCAATCAGCTTTTCCAATACCTTATCCGACAAAACCAACTGCTTGGAATTCAATCCATGGGCTTTGCGTTGTTTCGGTACCAGGTGCTTTTTGGCGATCTGCGCCTTTTCCTGAAGGGTATAGCCATTGATCTCGATGATCTCCATCCTGTCCAATAAGGCAGGCTGTATATTATCCAGGTAGTTGGCGGTGGCAATAAACATCACCTTGCTCAGGTCGAACTCGGTTTCTACATAATTGTCGTAAAAGGCAGAATTCTGCTCCGGATCCAATACCTCTAAAAGGGCGGATGACGGATCTCCCCGGAAATCAGAAGCCAGCTTATCGATCTCATCCAATATAAAAACAGGATTGGCCGATTGAGCTTTTTTCAGGGATTGTATGATCCTTCCGGGCAATGCGCCGATATAGGTTTTCCGGTGTCCGCGGATCTCCGCTTCATCACGTAATCCTCCCAATGACATACGCACATATTTTCTTCCAACTGCCTCGGCTACCGATTTCCCTAAGGAGGTTTTCCCAACTCCGGGAGGGCCGTAAAGGCATAAGATCGGACTTTTCATGTCGCCCTTCAGCTTAAGAACGGCCAGGTATTCCAGGATACGGTCTTTCACCTTATCGAGTCCGAAATGGTCGCGGTCCAGAACTTTCCTGGCTTTTTCCAGGTCAAAACGGTCTTTGGTATATTCGTTCCAGGGAAGTTCGAGCAGGAGCTGCAGGTAGTTCAGGTAAATGGAATAATCGGGCGCCATGGGGTTAAGACGCTGCAGCCGTTCTACTTCTTTGTTGAAGTGGTTGGCAACATCCTTAGACCAAAGTTTTTTCGCTCCCTGTTCACGCAGGTTCTGGATCTCCTTATCCGGACTATCCTGTCCGAGTTCTTCCTGCAGGGCTCGGATCTGCTGTTGCAGGAAATAGTCTTTTTGCTGTTTGTCGAGGTCGCCTTTTACCTTCGACTGGATCTCGTTTTTGAGTTCCAGCATTTGCATTTCTTTGGTGAGGAACTGCAATACCAGATTAGCACGGTCTTCGAAGGATGAAGCTTCGAGGATACTTTGTTTATCGCCAACTTCTACATTGAGGTTGGAAGCGATAAAGTTGACCAGGAAATTCGGGCTGTCGATATTTTTCAGGGCGAAACTTGCCTCAGTAGGAATATTCGGCGAAAGCTCGATGATGCGGATAGCCAGTTCCTTGATGCTTTCGATCAGGGCATCGTTGCGTTTTGATTTTTTTATCGTCTCAGGTTCTGCTGCCTTGATCCGCGCACGGAAATAAGGCTCTGAGCTGATCATTTCACCAATTTGAATGCGTTTTTTCCCTTGTATGATAACGGTCGTGTTCCCGTCGGGCATGCGCAATACCTTGAGGATACTGGCAATGGTACCCGTTTTATGGAGGTCTTTGAAGTCGGGGTCTTCGATGGAGGAATCCATCTGCGCCACCACACCGATCTCCTTTTTAGCGGCTACGGCATCCTTGATCAGTTTGATGGATTTATCCCTGCCAACAGTTATGGGAAATACAACCCCCGGAAATAAAACAGTATTACGAAGTGGCAATATTGGCAGTTCATCGGGACTCTTTTCCCGGTTAATCTCATCTTCATCTTCCTGAGAAAGCAAAGGCAAAAACTCAGGTCCTTCTGATTCATCGCTTGAAAAGCCTGTGGCTATTACTATTCTATCCTTATCGATCATGCTGTATTCCTTAATCTGTCCCCCGCGCCGGGTTTGGGGGACTTGTAAAATTCAAGTCCTGTGCCACGCCCTTCGAACAGGCGTTTTGTCAGTCGAATAATTCGGTTTTTTTAATGATCCATAAAAAGAGGCCTAAACAAACAGTGGTAAAGAGGCCCAGATAGAGGGCTTCATCATAAAAACCAAAAATAAGTTTGCCGGTAAAAAACAAAAATCCATAGGTAAAGCCAATAGCCAGTATCCAGCTAAGGGTATAAAAAAGGAGTTTAGGCTGATTGATGATCTCCTTCGACTTCGCCGCCACCGGATCCCACCAGCCTCCGGGTTGTACTTTGTCAAAGAACTTTTGCAAATGTCCCTCTTCAACCGGTTTGGTGAAATAGGTAACAATCAACCAAACGGCCGTGCTAATGCCAATGATGATAAAAAAGGAATAAGGGAAATAGAGTTCCGGATGAAGATTTTTAACAATAGATTCAGCAGTAGAACCATCAGGAATTAAGGTGATTGAAGCTTCATTTAGTGTTCTCATGGTAAACAACACACCGTACACCACAAAAGGCGTAAGGGTTGCGGCGATCTCCGACCAGGCATTGATACGCCACCAGTACCAGCGGAGGATCAATACCAAACCCAATCCGGCGCCACATTCGAGAATAAATTTCCATACCCCTTCAATGCGCGTAACATAAGTCGTGGCAAATAAACCGATGAGCATGATGATGAGCGTCATGATGCGGCTTACACGTACATTGTATTTTTCACCCCGGTTTTGCGTTCCCGGAACAAAACGGAGGTAAAAGTCGTTGACCATATAACTGGCGCCCCAGTTCAGTTGCGTAGAAATGGTACTCATATAAGCAGATAAAAAGGCAACGAGCAATAAACCTCTTAGTCCGTCAGGCAAATAATCTTTCATGGCCATGACATAGCCTGCTTTGGGGTCGCTTATCATTACCTCAGGGTAAAGAACTACCGCACAAAGCGCCACGATGATCCAGGGCCAGGGGCGAAGGCAATAGTGGGCGAGGTTAAAAAAGAGGGTGGCGAAGATGGCATGTTTTTCATTTTTGGTGCTCATCATCCTTTGGGCCACGTAGCCACCACCACCCGGCTCAGCGCCCGGGTACCAGCTGCTCCACCACATAAATCCTATAAAGGCTAAAAAGGCTGCCGGCGCGAGGACCAACTGTTCTACGTTTATATTTCCAGAAGAATCCAATAAGGGCAGAAAGTTCAAGCTGCCTTCGGGAAGAGACTCCCGCAAATTGGCCATACCTCCGATCTCTTCACTATTTAAAACCAATACAGCCAAAACAATACACCCCGTCATGGCAATAAAAAACTGAATGACATCCGTAAACACAACGCCCAGCAAACCGGATAAGGAAGAGTAGCCCATTGTGATCAGCATGGCAATGCCGGTATACCAAAAGGCCTCTTGTTCACCGAGTCCGAAAAATACAGAAAAAAGGGTCATCAATGCCCGATTTACCCAGGCGATGATGAGCACATTCATAAACAAACCCAGGTATATGGCTTTAAAGCCCCGGAGCAGGGCAGCGGGTTTCCCTGCATAACGAAATTCGATAAACTCAACCTCAGTTAATACCCCCGATCGGCGCCATAGGCGGGCAAAAAAGAAGGTAGTGAGGAGTCCTCCCATGGCAAAATTCCACCACAACCAGTTGCCGGCCACCCCGTCTTTAGCTACGATCTCAGTAACAGCCAGCGGGGTATCGGCCGCTNNAAGGTGGTAGCTACCATGGAAATCCCAGCGAGGTACCAGGGCAAATTGCGTCCTCCTAAAAAAAAGGATTCCAGACCGGCACCTGCTTTTTTACTAAAACGAAAGCCTATCCATAAAGTAAAGAGAAAATAGATCGCAATGACCCATATATCGGCACTACTCAGACTCATAGGAACCAAAGCTAGGAGATTCCATTGCAATTGCCAATGCTTTTATGAAACTTTGAAGGGAATGAAAAAGAAAGTAAAACTGAGACGTATTCCGAGGAAGAAAAACCATCGGATCCCGAAACCCGGAACAGCACCCGGACATTATGCTTTTGATACGGGCGAAAAACCTCGTTTGCTTTTTTTCAGTTACAATGAAAATGAATTTAAGCGGCAGGAGGCTGTTTCATTGATCGAGGTTCATAAACATATCGTAACGGAACCCAATTATAAACATTGGTTACAAATCATCGGATATGGCAATACCGCCTTTTTTAATGAGTTGAAAGAGCTTTTCGTAATTCATCCCCTGGAACTGGAGGATGTATTAAGCGGACATGCCCGACCTAAACTGGAAGTCCATCTTGGAAAAGTATTTGATATCAGCCGTTTACTTTCTTATGCAGAAGACCTCTCACTTGTTGATGAACAGTTCAGTCTTTTTTATCAGGACAACTGGCTCATCAGTTTACAGGAAAAAGAAAGTGCTTGTTTTGACCCCCTTTATGAGCGCATGGCCCGTCCGGGGACTTTTATGCGCTCCTCTCCCTCTTTTTATCTTTATTATTCGATTACCGACGCGATCATCGATAATTATTTTCCCCTCACCGATTCGGTGGAAAGCAGGCTGATGCAGATCGAAGAAGAACTATTCGACAAACCGAGCCGTGTCCATTTGAATGAGATCCAGCTTATTCGCCGGGATCTGTTGAGCATGCGCAAGACCATAACTGCTGAAAAGGAGAACCTGGCTGAATTGATACGGAATATGGATGCTGATGCGCAACTTCGTTTTGGACTCTATCTGAAGGACGCCTTTGAACATTGTGTTTATATTCAGGAATTGATCGACAGCCAGAAAGAAATTGCCTTTTCGCTGATCGATGTTTACCTGTCGTCGCAAAATAACCGCATGAGTGAGGTCATGAAAGTATTGACCATCATCACGACGATATTTATACCCTTGTCGTTTATTGCGGGAATTTACGGGATGAATTTCGCCTCAAAAAGCACTGAGGGTGAACCACTTCCGTTAAATATGCCTGAGCTGTACTGGCCTAATGGATATCTGTTTGTGCTTGGCTTAATGGTCTTGATTGTTGTAGGCCAGCTTATTTTTTTCCGCAGGAAGGGATGGATTTAAGCAACGATGAGACGGATTTTCGCAACGAATGAGGGATTTTTTTGTTAAAGTTTTACATATCTTTGATGCAGCATAAAAATTTATGTATATGAAAAAACTAGGAATCATGTTCGTTATGGCCGGAATCGTTGCATTCGGTCTTAGCTCTTGCGGCACCGATGATCCGGATGTCGTTAAACCAACCCCAAAATTCGACTTTAAAACAGGTTTAGGTTACACTTCAGCCAGTGGAAACGCTGTAGCCGGAAGTACTGTAAAAATTGGAATCGACGCTACCGGAAGTGAAAATCTGGAAAGCGTTGGCGTAAGAACTCAGGTGGGTACTGCTCAACAGAGCATTTATCCTTTGACTGCCAATGGAGACTCCATTATTACTTCCCTAAAAACCAAAGATTTTTCTATTGAGTTTACTTATCAGGTAGGTTCTCTTCCAACAACGGAAAAGATCACTGTTATTGTTACGATGAGCAATGGTGAATCAAGTTCAAAAACCATTTCCCTCAATATTACAGCCACGCCTAAAAACCTGACTGATGCTCCGGGCCGTTTGATCGGTGGACAGTCAAATACGACTTACGGTTCTTACTATTCAATGGAGTCTAACTCTGCTGAATTACAAGCAGCTGCAAACGCTAATCCTGCTGCGATCGACTGGGTTTACTACTATGGTAGCGGAAACCTGGCAACTTTTGCTTCACCGGATGATCCGACTTTGCAAAGCAGCAATGTGATGAACAACCCTTCACTTACCAGCTGGTCAGTTAAAAATGCTACCCGTTTCAAAAAATTGACCGGGTTTGATTTTGATAACACGACTACCAACACCGAACTTCAGACAGAAATCTCTAAAGGAGCTCCAACGCTTACTGCAATTACCAAAATGGCGGTTGGTGATGTTTATCTGTTTATCACAGCCGGTTCTAAAGAATATGGTATCATTAAGATCATCAGCATTAGTGAACCAACTTCTGCCGGTTATGTTACCTTCGATATGAAATTTACTTCTGAGCAATAAGCCTCATTAATAAATAAAAATTTAAAGTCCCGGTAGCCTAAAGGTTATCGGGATTTTTTATTTTATCTTAGAGGGATCATGAAAAAAATCGCCGTATTTACAAGTGGGGGTGATAGTCCCGGAATGAATGCGTGCATTCGCGCCGTAGTGCGAACAGCCATTTACCACCAGGTTGAAGTGTACGGGATCAAATTCGGATACCAGGGCATGGTGGATGGAGATATTCATCTGTTAAACTCGCAATCTGTAGCCAATATTATTCAACGCGGCGGCACCATACTTAAAACCTCACGGAGTAAAGAATTTATGACGCCTGAAGGGAGAAAAAAGGCTGCGAAAAATTTAAAAAAACATGGTATTGAAGGACTGATCTGCATTGGGGGAAACGGCAGTTATACCGGTGCACTAAAATTCTTTGAAGAACACGGTATTCCGAGTATCGGCGCTCCGGGAACCATCGATAACGACCTCTATGGCACCGATTATACCATCGGGTTTGATACGGCTGTAAATACTGCCCTCGATGCCATTGACCGGGTTCGTGACACGGCCGATTCGCATAACCGAACCTTTTTTATTGAGGTGATGGGCCGCGATGCCGGCTTTATTGCCCTTCAGGTAGCCCTTGGCGGTGGTGCCGAAGCTGTATTTGTACCGGAAGTAAGTAACCAGAAAGACTGGATCGAAAAACTTTTCTCCAAAAAACAGCGCAAAAAATCCTTTTCCATCATCATTGTTGCTGAAGGCGATGAAGAAGGAGGTGCGCTGGTTCTTGTTCAAAAGGTAAAAGAAAAATACCCCGAAATCGACCCCCGGGTAACCATTTTGGGCCATATTCAACGTGGCGGTGCTCCCTCTTCTTACGACCGTGTTCACGCCACACGCATCGGATCAGCAGCCGTTGAAGCCCTTCTTCAGGGTGTCAGCAATATGGCCTGCGGGATCGTGGATGGAAAGATCACATTCACTCCTTTTCAGGAAGCTATCCATAAACGGAAGGACATTTCCCAGGAACTGCTGCGGTTGTTAGAAATCGTTAACGTGTAGGCGGAGAAAGCTCCAAGCTCCCCCTTCGCTTTGTAAATATTTCGATACCACAAGTTATTTCTCCAAAAGCTACGGAACAACAAAACCGCGTCTTTACGCGCGCGCCAGCCACTGAAAACTGAACACTAAAAACTGAAAACTTTACCAACCCAGGATCCAGGCGAAGATCAAAGGTGCCACAATGGTTGCGTCTGATTCGACAATGTATTTCGGGGTATGGATATCCAGTTTGCCCCAGGTAATCTTTTCATTAGGAACAGCACCCGAGTATGAGCCATAAGAAGTTGTAGAATCGCTGATCTGGCAGAAATAGCTCCAGAAAGGAACATCATGCCATTCCAGGTCCTGGTACATCATGGGTACCACACAGATCGGGAAATCGCCTGCGATACCTCCACCAATCTGGAAGAAGCCAACGCCTTTTCCTGAAGAGTTTTTTCGGTACCAGTCGCTGAGCCAAACCATATATTCAATACCACTTTTCATGGTAGTCGCCTTCATTTCTCCTTTAATAATATAGGAAGCGAAAATATTGCCCATGGTGCTGTCTTCCCAGCCACCAACAATGATCGGAAGGTTTTTTTCAGCTGCAGCGATCATCCAGGAATCTTTCGGATCGATCTCATAATACTGCTCCAGAACTCCGCTTTTGATCATTTCGAACATAAACTCATGCGGAAAATACCTTTCGCCTGTGCTGTCGGCTTTTTTCCAAAGCTCAACGATATGTTTCTGCAAGCGACGAAACGCTTCTTCTTCAGGTATACAGGTGTCGGTAACCCGGTTCAGTCCTTTTTCCAGGAGGTCCCATTCTTCCTGAGGGGTCAGGTCACGGTAATTGGGAATTCTCCTGTAATGGCTATGGGCCACCAGGTTCATCAGATCTTCTTCGAGGTTTGCGCCTGTACACGAAATGATATGGATTTTATCCTGACGGATCATTTCGGCAAGCGATACCCCCAGTTCAGCCGTACTCATGGCACCGGCTAAGGTCACCATCATTTTTCCGCCTTCAAGCAGGTGGGTTTCATATCCCTTTGCGGCGTCTTTAAGAGCTGCAGCGTTAAAATGGCGGTAATGGTGTTCGATAAACTGGGAAACGGGACCTTTATTCATGGCTGCGAAGATAAGAATTTATGATTGTGATGGGGTTAAACAAGCTCCAAGTTCCAATCATAAATCATAAATCAAAAATCATAAATCATAAATCAAAAANNAATCATAAATCATAAATCAAAAATGCCTGCTACTCATAAAATTTAACGACTTGATCCAGGCTCTTCCGGTGTATATCCGGTACCCAACAATCCGAATGCGGCCAGGCAACGGGAACGATCAGGTAGGCCCTTTCGTTTTCGGGACGATCGAGCAGCTCAGTGAGGAAATTCATAGGACTTGGGGTATGTGTCAGCGATACCAGTCCGGCCTGGTGGATGGCTGCCACCAAAAATCCGCAGGCGATACCCACCGATTCATTGACATAATAATTCTGCGTTTTATGTCCGCGTTCGTCAATATCATAGGGTTTTTTAAACACGACGATCAGGTAAGGAGCCGATTCTAAAAAGGGTTTCTGCCAATTGGTACCCATGGGTCGGAGTTCTTTGATCCATTCCGGATTCATACGTCCGTGGTAGTTATGGTACTCCTCTTCCTCTGCCGCCTCACGGATCTTTTTTTTGAGTTCGGGATTTCCTACCACACAAAAAGTCCAGGGTTGTTTATTGGCACCTGAAGGTGCAGAACTGGCTATTTCGACCAGATTTTCAATCAGTGCCTTGGGAATTGGTGCAGAAGAAAAGGTACGTACAGATCTCCTGGCTGTCATTTGAGCCTTGAGCGCCTCGCTCAATTCAATTGCCTTCTCGGTATTTAATAAGCGAGGGGCATATTTGATAAAGGACAAACCGTCAATCTTTTTTCTTTCCATTATTATCCCTTTTGAACGGGGCTCCACCAGTGTTTGTCGGCATAAAAGGTCCCAAAAGGCAGCAAGGATACCAGGGCACTTTTAAACACCAGACTGAATGACCAGCTTTGATCTTCTTTAACCAGGATCAAAAATAACATATAGGCGATGAATAAAACACCATGGGCCATTCCGGCCACAGCAACTGCCTGAGGCATGCCGGCCCAATATTTCATCGGCATGGCGATAAAGAGTAAAAGGAGAAATGAAATTCCTTCTATCAGTGCAATTAAACGAAAACGACCTAAGTGGGTACTGATGTTCATGGGGCAAAAGTAGGGAATTTGGTGGGTAAGGAGGTAGGGAGGATCGGAAGACTTGGAGACGAGGGGACTTGGAGATAAGGAGGTGAGGGGGTGAGGGGACAAAGCCATAGGAGCCACTTAGCGCCAAAGCTTCTGTTGCGGTCAAACAGCTTTGGCGCGGTGAATATAAATTTTGGCCAGCCGCATTAATCTGGACGTGAGAAGTTGGGGACTGCCTAAAGGTCGAGTAATTTCATTAGAAAACTGGCCTGTAAATCCGCCTCTTGATAGGCGTTCAAAGGAGTTACTCCATCATTCGCCCTTTTTAAAATATCCATATAAGGCATAAAAGGATCTTCTTCTTCAGCGGCTATAAGGGCATTCAGAGCTTTTTCGCCCTCTTTGTCAAGGGTATAAACAAGGGCCATATTCCGAAGATGCAAAGCCTGGTAGTCTGCTTCCTGTTTTTCGAAAAGATCCATCAGAGCCTTAGCACCTTCCCTGTTGCCGAGCATGAGCGCAGCCCAGGCGAGGTGGTTAAGTATTGCCAGAAAAGAGGGGTCGATCAACCAGGCTTTTTCAAAACAGGCAATGGCCTCTTCCCATTTACACAGATGAAGCAAATAATAACCTTTATTATTTAAGGCATCTGCTTCAAGAACATCTCCCTCCAGCTCCGGAAGTGCTTTGTCGATACGGGCAATTGCCCCGGGAATATCTCCGGAAGCAAATATATTTTCTGCTTCCGTAAAGGCCATCAGGACATGGTCGGGCATGCTCATCCTGCCGGGGATTCAAGTTGTAAAAACTCCACAATGGTTCCGTTCAGCAATCGCGATTTGGTTTCTTCCGGTAAATCCGATTCCTCGATAAACTTTCCGTGTTCCAGGTCTCCCAATGGGAATGGATAATCCGTTCCATAGGCAATTTTATCAAGGCCCATGGTTTGGATCAGGAATTTTAAGGCATCGATATCATGGGTAATTCCGTCCACCCAAAAACGGCCCACATAATCGCGCGGGTCTTTGATCTTATTGACATCACACAGATCCGGCCGACAATGCCAGCCGTGGGACACGCGGCCAATGGTAAATGGAAAAGATCCCCCGCCATGGGCAAACATGACTCTTAGCTTGGGGAATTTGTCAAAAATGCCCCCAAAGATCATCGAACATATGGCCAATGAAGTTTCTGCCGGCATGCCTACCAGCCAGGGCAGGAAATACTTGGGCATCTTTTCCTGACCCATCATGTCCCAGGGATGCACAAACACCGGCATTTCCAGACGTTCGCAGGCCTCATAGAAGGGATAGAAAAACGGATCATCCAGGTTTTTATCTTCAATATGACTACCAATCTCCACACCTTTTAGGCCAATGGATTTACAGCGTTCCAATTCCTGAACGGCATAGTCCATATTTTGCATGGGCAATGTTCCAAGTCCAATAAACCGTCCGGGATAATTCGCCTGAACCTCTGCAAGATGGTCGTTTAAAAACATGGACCAATCGAGGGTATGTTCTGGCTCAGCCCAGTAGTTAAACAGAACCGGCACCGTACAAAGCACCATGGCATCTACTCCATGTTCATCCATATCTTTCAAGATAGCTGCCGGGTCCCAACAGTTTTCCTGAATTTCCCTGAAAAACCTGCCATCATCGCACATCATCCGCGCTGCACCGGGTTTATGATGATCGAGTCGTATAAACCCACCATACCCGTATTTGTCTTTTAAGGAAGGCCAGGTTTTAGGAAGAATATGTGCGTGGGCGTCAATTTTCATAGATTTCTGTAGTGTCAATCCGACAAAAGTACAAAAATTCGCTGGTCCGGATTTTGCCCCCTCCTCCTCAAAAACCCTTAAATTGCAGCATGAAGTATCTTTTTGTTCTTGTCAGCCTCTTAATTTTCCAGGCCGATCTTTCCGCTCAAACGACCTTTATCCATAACCAGGATTGGGAATCCATAAAAGAAAACGCCAAAAACAACCGAAAAATGATCTTTGTCGATGCATATACCGACTGGTGTGGCTGGTGCAAGGTGATGGATGAAAATACCTTTTCGAATGAAGCCATCGGTAAGATGATGGACCAGTATTTCATCAACATAAAGCTGGAGATGGAAAAGGACGAACTGGGGTTAAAACTGGCCTTAAAATATGCGATTTCCTCCTTCCCCACTTACCTCGTGTTTAATGAAAATGGTGAATTGATCTACCAAACAGTGGGGTACCAGGAAGCCGCTGAATTTATGAAGACCCTGTTTAAGATCATTACGCCTTATAATCACGTGCAAAGACCCGGTTACAGTCAAAATTTCGCTACCAAATACCCGGAATTCTATCTGAAAGCAATGGGGATGAACAGAAAGAAAAAATTCCCTTCCTCAGAAGATGTAAACGAATGGGTATCCGATCATACTGATTTAAGTATAGAAGCCAACTGGACTGTATACCAACGCTTTTACTTCGAACTTCATGCAAAAAACAGGGCTCTTTTCTGGAAGCAAAAGGAGAATTTAGACAGCTTATACGGCCGAGACCTGACCGCAGATCTGGCTGCCAACTTCCTTTTTATGGATGTAAAAGACCTCGTCGATAAGAATGATCCCGCCAAGCTTGAGGCGCTTTTGAAACAAAAATTGCCTCTCGTAGATAATCCTGAAGAAACGGGGAAAAGCCTTCGTTTGTATTATGCGAAAGAAACCCAAAACTGGAGGCAGGTAAATCATTTGCTAAGCAAACGCTTTAAGGATAAAGGGATAGAAAATACAGACTCGTGGAACGAAGAGTGCTGGTATATTTATGAAAATGTCAATGATTCTCAGCTCATTAAACTGGCCTTGGTTTGGATGGACTCCGTGGTAAAAATCAATCCCGACTTTAACTACCTCGATACCTATGCAGCCCTGCTTTTCAAAGCCGGAAAGTTGAAAGAAGCGGAACTAAAGGCAAAAGAAGCCATTGCATCCGGAAAAGCTGCCAATAAAAATGTTAGCGAAACCGAAGCCCTTCTGGAAAAGATCAAAGCGGCAATTGCAGCACGTGAAGCATTAAAATGAGTCCAATTGCTTGCTTTTCGGTGATATAACTCACCAAAACGCTTTAAAAATGAAGCTAACTTGCATCTTGATACAACGAAATCCCCGGAAAGGATGTCTTAATATTACCAGCGTATGAAAACAACATATTTTTCTTCCATTTTGCTTGTTAGCTCGATTTTCCTGCTATTTGCCTGTAGCGAAAAGGAACCCACTGCCACTCCACAACCCCGTGGAGGCGAAATAAAGGTGCATCTGAACCATACTGTAAACGGAAAAACCGCCGAGCGCGACCAATTTCTGTACATGACCGAAGCCGGAGACAGTTTTCAGGTTACCCTCCTTCAATATTACCTGAGCAATTTTGAGTTCCATAGTCCGGAAACAGGATGGAAAAAAATGGACAAATACCAGCTGATACGCCTGAACGAAGCTGGCACGCACGACTTTACGATCAAAGACATGCCTTTTGGCGCTTATGATTCTGTCCGATTTTATGTGGGACTAGACAGTGCCACCAACCACGATATCGATAAAGAAGCCGATCTTGATCCGGGCAATGAAATGGTCTGGACCTGGAATACCGGCTATATTTTTTACATGTTCGAAGGGAAATTTATTGACAACAATGACGTGGTGGTGCCCTTTGCCTATCATATTGGGATGGATGCATACCTAATGAAATATGAGATGCCTATCCAAAGCGTAAAAACCTTGTCAACTTCGGCTACTCAGGCTGATTTGGAGCTGCAACTGGAAATTGACCAGATCTTCCGCTCACCTAACCTGATCGAATTAAACACCATTGCCCCTGTTTCGCATACATTTGATGAACCTGCTCTTACCACCCTGTTAAAAGACAACCTGTTGGATGCCTTTACAGCGAAATAACCATGAAAAAATCGCTTTATATCCTTATAGGAACAGCCATACTAAGCTTTTGGCTGCAATCCTGTTCTCCCGACGATCCTCCTGCTCCTGAAGAGGGACCAACCCAATTATCCCTGGAAATTCCGGACAATTGGCCCAAGCCAAACCTCCTGGCTGAAAACCAGCTTACTGTTGAGGGTGTGGCTTTGGGTAGAAAACTGTTTTATGATAAGATGCTATCGGGAAACGGAACCCAGGCTTGTGCTGATTGCCACAACCAGGGAGCCGGATTTACCGATGTTCAGAAAAAATTTAGTACCGGTTCTGAGGGACTTGTGGGTACCCGAAACGCAATGCCCCTGTTCAACCTGAACTGGTCGCATGGCTATTTCTGGGATGGACGCCAACCTACCCTCGAATCACTTATTCAGGAGCCCATGGAGGCGCATAATGAGATGAATTTGGAAATTGAAACGGCAGTAACCCGTTTACAGGATGACCCTGAATATCCGGCTCTTTTTCAAAAAGCATTTCCAGGTCAGGGGATCACCACGACCACCTTGCGTTTTGCCATTGCCCAGTTTTTACGAACGATTATTTCAGGGGGCGATACCAAGTGGGACCAATACTTTGCGGCAAACCGCTTAAACCCTGAGAAGTTAATGACTGCCCAGGAAGCCCGTGGTTATCTTGCTTTTATATCAGAAGAAAAAGGCGATTGTTTTCATTGCCATAATCCATTAAGCCCTTTGTTAAACAATACCAGCGACAGGGAATTTGCCAATAACGGACTCGATGCCCAACCCGATTCCGGGCGTATTAAGGCTACCGGCAACCCGAATGACCTGGGCAAATTCAAAACCCCTTCCCTGCGCAACTTGTCGTTTACCGGTCCTTATATGCACGACGGACGTTTTGAGACCCTCGATCAGGTACTCGAACATTATAATAGCGGCTTCAAGTACTCTGCTACCATCGATGCGGTGCTGATCAAACATGCGGATAAGGACAATAATTACGCGCCAATTCCCCGCCTCACCCAACAGGATAAAGACGATATCATCGCCTTCCTGAAATTACTGGATGATGAGACGATGTTGACGAACCCGAAATGGAGTAAACCCTGATAGACGATAGACCATAGTCCATGGACCATGGTCTATTGTCCATGGTCTAAATAAGTACCTGTTTAACGAGCGCGGCGGCTTCTTTGAGTTCGATGGCTGAGAATACTTTCAAGCCCGAATCATCAATAAGTTTTTTACCTTCTTCGGCATTGGTTCCCTGCAAGCGAACGATAATCGGCACAGGGATGTTTCCGATGTTATTGTAAGCATCTACTACCCCTTGCGCCACCCGGTCGCAACGAACGATACCTCCAAACACATTGATCAGGATCGCTTTTACATTGGGGTCAGAAAGGATGATGCGGAAGCCTGCCTCCACAGTTTGGGCATTGGCAGTACCACCTACGTCGAGGAAGTTAGCCGGTTCGCCACCGCTTAATTTGATAATGTCCATGGTTGCCATGGCCAATCCGGCACCGTTTACCATGCAGCCAACGTTTCCATCAAGCTTAACGTAGTTCAGGTTGGATTTTTTGGCTTCAACCTCGGTTGGATCTTCTTCGCTTTCGTCGCGGAGAAGTTCTAGGTCTTTATGACGGAACAAGGCGTTTTCATCCAGGCTTACTTTAGCATCAACAGCTAAAATACGGTCATCCGAAGTTTTTAATACCGGATTGATCTCGAACATGTCCGAATCGGTATTCACATATGCAGTATATAATGCCATCACGAACTTCACCATCTCTTTGTTGGCTTGTCCTTCAAGGCCCAAATTGTAAGCGATTTTCCTGGCCTGGAAACCGGTAAGTCCGGTCAGCGGGTCTATCCACTCTTTATGGATTTTTTCAGGGGTATGCTCTGCCACATGTTCGATGTCCATACCACCTTCAGTAGTATAGATGATCACGTTCTGGCTGGTTTGACGGTCCATAAGAACCGACATATAAAATTCTTTCGGTTCAGAAGCTCCCGGGTAGTACACATCCTCAGCAACAAGGATCTTGCTTACCAGTTTGCCTTTCGGTCCGGTTTGAATGGTAACAAGGGTATTTCCGAGAATATTGGTAGCGATCTCTTTAGCCTGATCGAGATTTTTTGCCAGGGCTACCCCTCTTTGTTCACTGCCAACTATGCTCCCTTTTCCACGTCCACCGGCATGGATCTGTGATTTTAAAACAACCCAGCTTTGTCCGGATTGTGCCTGCATTTGTTTCGCTGCTTCAACCGCTTCATCCGGTGTGGTGGCTACGAGTCCGTTTTGAATAGTAACACCGTATTTCTTCAAAATTTCCTTAGCCTGGTATTCGTGAATGTTCATATTCTCGTTTTTTTAAAAGATGGGCAAAAATAGGTTTTGAAAAGCAAGTGAACAAGGGACTACAATGATTAGCCTGTCTTCTGCGTTATGGAAGGGTATTTATCGATCCCAAAGCCTAGGTTTGTTCCTATGAAACGCATCAGGAAAGTATCATTGTGCACTTCTTTCAGTTATTTGTCCTTCGTTCTAATTCTGTTTTCTGTTGCAGGCTCAGCTACGGTACAGGAGCTTCAGGCACAAAATACCAGGACCTATATCAACCAGATTGACACCAATCTCACATATAAGGTAACCAAACATTCCGGGGTATTTTATATCGGTTATATTCTTTCTATGGATGAAAGAGAGATCCTCATGCTCCTTCCTGTTCGTGGAAGGTTAGTTATCCCTGCCCACGAGATCAAATCCATAGAAGTGGTAAAAGAAGAAGAGTTCGATGAATACGGGGAATATCTGGACCCGGCAGAGGAAGTTAGCCATTTTGTTCTCAACACAAATGCGCTGGGACTGAAAAAATCGGAGGTAGAGCTGGGTATGTCATGGGTAGGTCCTGATGTTATTTTTGGCCTGAGCGATCGCAAAAGCATTCGGGTTGCAACAAGTTGGGTGGGTCACCCTTTAATGGCAACGTATAGCTATCAACTACCGGTGGCTGATAAATTTAACATGACGCTCGGCATTATGGGAGCCTGGGGTACCTGGGTGAGCCCTGAAGAATCGATGGTGCTTCCATTTGCAGGAATGACTCTTGGCACGGCACGTAAAAATATCACATTAACAGGAGGTTACGGTCAATTTTATGGATGGGGGTCGCACCATTATTTACCCTATTTCTCTTTCGCCGGGATTTTGCCTGTAGAAAGAAACTGGAGCTTGTTGGTCGATTCGTATTTGGTTAGGGAAAAAGGTTTTTATTGGGGCAGTTACGGTAAAGTAAGCTATCTCGATTATCAATTTATGGCCGTACTGGCAAGTCGATGGACATTGAGCCGCACATCGCATTTTCAGGTTGGTGGAGGAATTCTTGGGGTTGGGAATGAATTATTTCCACTTCCGATCGTCCAATATTTAAAGAAGTTTTAGGCTTTTCCCTCTCTTCCCATTTTTCCTATCTTCGCCCCCAATGGTAGAAGCAATCGGCATCCGCAAAAAATACGGTTCCCTCGAGGTTCTTAAAGACATCCATCTTAAAGTAGAAGAAGCCGAGATCGTAAGTATTGTCGGAGCTTCGGGAGCCGGGAAATCAACGCTACTGCAGATCCTGGGCACACTCGACCATGCGGATGAAGGCGAACTCATTATCCGTGGTGAATCGCTTCGTAAACTGGGAAAAAATGCCCTGGCCGAATTTCGCAACCGTCATCTGGGTTTTGTATTTCAGTTCCATCACCTGCTTCCCGAGTTTAGCGCGCTGGAAAACACCTGTTTCCCTGCCTTTATCCAGGGTATTTCTAAAAATGAGGCGGAACAAAAAGCCAAAATTTTATTGGATCGCCTGGGATTGTCCCAACGTATCCATCATAAACCCTCCGAACTTTCAGGAGGCGAACAACAACGGGTGGCTGTGGCGCGCGCATTGATCAATAAGCCGGCTGTAGTATTTGCCGATGAACCGAGCGGCAACCTCGATTCGACCAATTCGAAAGAGCTTCACGACTTATTTTTTGAACTTCGTAAAGAGCTGAATCAAACCTTTATTATCGTTACCCATAACGAAGAACTCGCCGCCAAAGCCGACCGCTGCCTGACTATTCGCGACGGGCGTATTGAGGAATAGCCGCCTATGACGGACATCCACGACATACTCAAAAAATACTGGGGATATGACCAGTTCAGGCCTCTGCAACAGGATATCATTGAGTCGGTTCTGGATGGCAAAGACACCCTGGCGCTTTTGCCTACCGGAGGTGGAAAATCCATTTGCTTTCAGGTACCTGCCATGGCCCATGAAGGCATTTGTATCGTTGTTTCCCCCCTCATTGCCCTGATGAAAGACCAGGTTGAAAACCTGCTTAAACGGGATATTCCGGCCGTAGCCATTTTTTCGGGCATGAGCTACCGGCATATCGATAAAGAACTTGACAGTTGTGTTGCAGGAAACTATAAATTCCTCTACCTCTCTCCCGAACGTTTAAAAACAGAAATTTTCAAAGCCCGCCTGCCTCAAATGAAGGTTAATCTCCTGGCTATTGATGAGGCGCATTGTATCTCTCAATGGGGCTATGATTTTCGTCCGGAATACCTGCAGATCGCGGAAATCAGAAAATGGACCGACGCCCCGGTAATGGCCCTTACTGCCACCGCCACCGCCCGGGTTGTTGAGGATATTCAGGAGAAAATGGCCTTTAAGAAGAAGCATGTTTTTCGAAAAAGCTTTGAAAGAAAAAATCTCCACTATATCGTCCTGAATGAAGAAAACAAACTGGGGCGGATCCTGCAGCTTTGCCAGCGTTTTCATGGCTCCGGAGTAATTTATGCCCGTAACAGAAAACTGTGCCGCGACCTGGCGGAATACCTCTATCAGAACGGACAGTCGGCCGATTATTACCATGCCGGACTCGACCAGCCAACCCGAAATGCCAAACAGGAAGCCTGGATCCAAAACCGGGTACGCATCATCGTGTCGACCAATGCCTTTGGAATGGGGATCGATAAACCGGATGTGCGTTTTGTGCTGCATTATGAAATGCCGGATAGCTTGGAGGCATACTACCAGGAAGCCGGAAGAGCCGGACGTGATGAAAAGGCAGCCTGGTGTGTGGCTCTGGTGCAGGAGCGCGACGAAGAAACAGCACGTGAAAAGCTGGACCGTGCCTACCCTCCTTATGAAGAAGTGGCCCGCATCTATGAAGCCTTGTGCAACCGGTACCAGGTAGCCGTTCACAGCGGGACCATGCGGGAGGTTCCTTTCGATCTGATCAAATTTGCTTTTGAACTGGGTGTTTCTTCCTCCCGGGTGTATAACGCCCTGAAGGTACTTGAACAACAGGATATTCTTGCCGTTTCAGAAGCCATCCATCAACCGGCACGTCTCCATATTCTTGTTAACAATACCGTGTTGTATGATTTTGAACTTCGCAATCCCAAAATTGCCGGGATCTTAAAACTTCTTCTTCGCACCTATGGCGGATTATTTGAAAATTATGTGCGGATCGATGAAAATTACCTTGCCCGCAAAAGTGGGGTAAGCACGGATGAGATCATCAAACTCCTCGAAAAATTAAAAGAACACGAACTGCTCGATTATGTCCCGGCACGTGAAGATCCCACCCTCACCTTTTTGCGCGACCGGGAACATAAACTTCATTACGACCAGGAGGCGGTAAAGATCCGGAAGAATGAAGCCAATGCCCGGCTTGACCGTGTTTTTGAATATGCCCTGCGTAAAGACGAATGCCGCAGCCGCTTGCTATTGGCCTATTTTGATGAGACCAATGTCGAAAAATGCGGCAACTGCGATGTGTGTACCCGGGAGAAAAAACATGAATATCCGGAATCCTATTACCGTGAGTGGGCGGAGAAGTTGATAAAGTCAGATATTCGTCACCTCAACGACATGGTGACCAGCATGGGATACTGGCATGAAACGGGTCTTCAACTGGCTCTGCAACACCTGTTGGATGAAGGAAAAATTAGTCTGGACGATAAACAGGAACTCAGGTGGCAGGAAACAAAATAAAGCGGATCAGTTTCACCGTGGTGAATGACCTGAGCTACGACCAGCGTATGCAGCGGATCTGTGGAAGTTTGTCGAAAGCCGGATATGAGCTTACCCTTATCGGTCGTAAGTTGCCCCATTCCAAAGATCTGCCAGATCTTCCCTTCACCTGCGTAAGGCTGCCTTTTATTTTTCGAAGAGGAAAATTCTTTTATATGGAATTGCAGATCAGGCTTTTCTTTTATCTGCTCTTCCATCGTTTCGATATTTATGGTGCGGTGGATCTGGATACGCTTTTACCTAACCTGTTGGTAGCCCGCTTAAAAGGAAAAAAATTGGTTTATGATGCCCATGAATATTTTACGGAAGTTCCTGAAGTCGTGCATCGGCCTGTGGTTCAGAAAATTTGGCTGGGAATAGAAAAATTCTGCGTTCCCCGTGTTGATTTGGCTTATACGGTGAGTCCGGGCCTTGCTGATCTGTTTGAAGAAAAATACCACAAACCCTTTGCGGTGATCCGTAACCTGCCTTTTCGTCAAACATCCATCCATAAAGAAAAACATGACCCCCCTTTTATTCTGTACCAGGGTGCTTTGAATGAGGGCCGTTGTTTGGAGATGCTTTTGCCGGCCATTCAAGGCTTACCCCTTCAATTATGGATAGCCGGAGAAGGAGATCTGAGTTCTGATTTGCGTCAATTGTGTCGCGACCTGAAAATAGAAGACCAGGTAAAATTTTTAGGGTATGTGAGCCCAAATGAACTCAGGAAAATTACCCCACAGGCTTATTTAGGATTTAATGTGCTGGAAAACAAAGGCTTGAGTTATTATTATTCGCTGGCAAACAAATGTTTTGACTACCTGCAGGCCGGTGTACCCTGCCTGTGTAGCCCGTTTCCGGAATACCTGCGTCTTGCACAGGAATATCCAGCCCTTATTTTTGCCGCAGCACATTCGGAAGAAATTCGTCTTGCTATTACGCGATTACTAAACGATCCTGAAATGTACCATCAACTTGTGGCTGCCTGTATCCCGGCAGGTGAAAACCTGAACTGGGAATCGGAAGAACCATTGTTGCTGGCTTTGTATGAAAAGCAAGTCTGAACATATTCATCTTATCGCTTTTGATATTCCATGGCCGGCCAATTATGGAGGTGTGATCGATATCTTTTATAAACTGCGCGCGCTTCATGCACAAGGAATACGGGTCACCTTACATTGTTATCAGTACGGCAGGGAGCAGAGTAAAGAACTTCTTAAATATGCCGACAAGGTTTTTTATTATAAACGGCGCACGTTTAAAAATCCGTTCTACAGCAAACTCCCTTACATCGTGGCCTCCAGGAATACGGTGGAGTTATTGGAAAATTTAAAGTCCGATCGCGACCCCATCGTATTCGAAGGACTCCATTGTTGTTATTACCTGAATCATCCGGAAATCAAAAACAGGATCAGGGTAGTGCGCACCCACAATATTGAACACGATTATTACAGTAAGCTCGAAGAAGTTGAGAATAATTTTTTTAAAAAATATTTTTTCAGGATCGAAAGTGAACGTTTGAAACGTTTTGAAAGCCAGCTCAAACATGCGAGTTTGATCGCGGCTATTTCGCCTTCAGACTTCACTTATTTTTCTAAAAAGTTCCACCAGGCCTTTTATTTACCGGCTTTCCATCCGAATGAAACGGTTGAATGTCAGGCCGGAACCGGTTCTTATGCTTTTTACCATGGAAATTTGTCGGTTGGCGAAAATGACCAGGCTGCGCGCTTTTTAGTCAATGAAGTTTTTACCGATCCCTCCTTTCCCCTGATCATTGCCGGAAGTAATCCTTCCCGTGAGCTTCTGTCCAGCCTGGAAGGGAAAAAGCATATTCGCCTGTATAATCATCTGGATTCGAAAGAAATGCTGGACTATATCCGAAATGCCCAGATCAATGTACTCCCTACCTTTCAGAGCACCGGCATCAAACTTAAGCTGATCAATTCCCTGTACCTGGGCCGGCATTGTCTGGCCAATTCAATGATGGTCAACAACACCGGGCTTGAACCTTTTTGTATCCTGGCCAATACCCCGGGGCAATTTAAAAAGGAACTTAAAAAATGGATGGAGATCCCGTTTACAGAGGCCGACAAGGACAAAAGAAAGGCTTATCTTGACCTCCACTTTTCTTCAAAAACCAATGCCGCATTGCTGATGGATGCTATCCGTTTAGCGAAGAAGTCTCATTGATCATCCCCGATTCGCAGCGGTAAATTTTTCCAAAAAACTTATTGATCAGCCTGTAGTCGTGGGTGGCCATAAAAACGGCCGTTCCTTTGTTGCTGATCTCTTTGAGCAGTTTCATGATATCGTCGGATACTTCGGGATCCAGATTCCCGGTCGGTTCATCAGCCAGGAGGATCTCGGGGTCGTTAAGCAGAGCCCTGGCGATCACTACCCTTTGTTGTTCCCCTCCGGAAAGCTCGAATGGCATCTTAAAATCTTTGGTGGCCAATCCCACCATGTTCAAAACTTCAGCTATGCGCGCTTTTCTTTTTCCGGATTCTTTCCATCCCGTAGCCTGCAATACAAAATCGAGGTTATGGAAAACGGTCCGGTCGGTAAGCAACTGGAAATCCTGAAAAACGATCCCCAAATGACGACGAAGTAAATGAACATTGGATGGGCGAATTTTTTTTAGATCCATCTCTGCCACCTTTCCCTCCCCTTCTCTTAGGGGTAGTTCTCCATAAAGGGTTTTAAGCAAACTCGATTTGCCACTTCCTGTTTTACCGATCAGGTATACAAATTCTCCGGAATGAATTTTTAAGTTCACCTGGTTAAGCACCATATTCGAACCATGGTAGATATTTACGTCACTAAGGCTGATGACTTCTTTGCTCATGAATTTTTTGCTTGGAAAAGTTCAAATCTCAGGGTAAAAATAGATAATACATAAAAAAAAATGGATTTCCTTTGAGAAGATACATGTAAGTGATGTGAATTTTTCTAAATTTGCGCTGACCAAAAGAAATCTATAACATATCCAATCGTTATGACATTCAACACAAAGACCGGTACGTTAGCACTTTTTTCAGCAGTATTTTTCCTTGCTGCCTGTTCAAATGTGAAAAAAGCGGCCAAGAACTTTGACGAAGGAACAAAATACCAGGCTGAACCTGAGGTATTGGAGCTTCGTGGTGATTCGGTAGAATACCAAGTCACTCTTAATATTGATCCTAACAAACTTGATCCTAAGGTAAAAGTGGACCTCAACCCTACCCTGGTGTATGGTGATTCCATGTTGGCCCGTCCACAGGTTAGTGTACAGGGTGAAAAATCCAAGGGGACAAAGGGAAGAGAAACAACCGTTATCACCAGCAAAGAAGGTGGAAAAGTAACTTTCAGGGATAAATTCAGGTATACGCCAGCCATGAAGCAGTCAGAGCTGAAGGCTATGCCTTATGTGAACCTGCAAGGCTACGACCCCGTTCAGGACCAATGTATCGATGGTGATACCGTGGTTATCGCATCGGGTATTGTTACCACGCACCTGCTTGGCGACAATGGAGAAATTTCACTGGAAAGCGGAGACGAGTACGTTCCAATTTTCAAAAATGTGGACATTGAACTCTATTACCTGATCAACTCATCTTCGTTCAATCCAAGATTTACGGTTAAATCTGCTGGTATCGACAACAAAGTTCAGTTGAACAAGATGAAAGACCTGGGTAAGGATACCGTATTGTTGATCAAAGGAATTACCATCCATGGTAAAGCATCACCTGATGGTGAGCTTCAACTGAATGAGAAACTTTCTCAAAAACGTACCGACGCTACCTTTAAATACCTGACCAAAGAGTTGAAAAAACTTGGTTTTGATGAGGTAAACGACTCGGCCTATTCGCTGAATTCAACCATGAAAGAAGATTGGGCCGGTTGGAAACAACTCGTTGCTGCTTCTGACCTTGAAGATAAAGACCAGATCCTGGCCATTATGAACAGCAACATGCCTGATGATGCAAAAGAGGCCGAAATCAAAGCCAAACATGCCAAATCTTACAATAAAATGAAAGATAACATGTTGCCTTTGTTGCGTCGTGCTACGGTGAGCTTCAACAGACAACAGCCATTAAAAACAAATGAGGAGTTATTGACTTACTCCAATAATCTGAAAGACCTTGAAGTAGTTGAACTGCTTCAATTGGCCCGTATCATGGAAGATCCTAAAGATCAGCTTCGTGTTTATGAAGAAGTTAAAAACCGTGATGCCAACGATTGGAGAGCATACAACAATATGGGTGTAGTTTACCTCAACGAAGGCGATCATGCTACAGCGCTTCCTTTGCTTGAAAAAGCCAACAGCCTGAGCCCGAATAATGCCATTGTATTGAACAACCTGGGTGTTGCAAGTGCCATGGCCGGAAATTACGCCAAAGCAGCCGACTACTACAAACAGGCAAAAGACAAAGGCGTGAATGTAGACAACAACGTTGGAATGCTCGAATACCGTCAGGGTCATTATGATCTGGCTGTTGAAAACCTTAAAGGTGACGCATTCTGCCAGTTTAATACAGCACTTTCATTCCTGATGAAAGCCGATTATGGAAAAGCCAAAGAAGCACTCGACTGCATCAAACTGGAAGACCGTAACGCAAACTACTACTACCTCTACGCCGTATTAGGCGCCCGTACCAACAACCTGGAAATGGCCACTTCAAACCTGACCCGTTCCATCCAGTTGGACAGCTCCATGCGTGAAACTGCAAAAACTGACCTCGAATTCAGAAGGATCAGAGACCGTGCAGAATTCCAAAACGCAGTACGTTAGTCGTAAATCGATATTTTGAATGGAGCCCCGGACGTCAGTTCGGGGCTTTTTCTTTGCTGACCCACGAATAAGTTCGCGGGGGGACGCGTTGAGGTTGGAGTATGCCCGGCTTATTGCTTATGCCAGAGTAAAGGCGCGGTTTTGTTTGCTGTCGAATACAAAACTGCCTCTTGGTCGTGTTAGAGCATCCAGTCAATAGGCGTGTGTCCCCGGGAGAGGAGATATGCATTCGCCCTGGAGAAATGTTTATTCCCGAACCAATGCCCGCGGTTGGCACTGAGGGGTGATGGATGTCCGGATTCGAGTACCAAATGTTTGTTACGGTCGATATGTTTTCCCTTTCCTTTCGCATATGAACCCCAGAGCATAAAGACCAGTCCTTCCCTTTCCTCGTTGAGGTGATAGATGACCTGGTCCGTGAATGTCTCCCAGCCTCTTCCCTGATGTGAGCCGGCTTCACCCTGCCTCACAGTGAGAGTCGCGTTAAGCAACAAAACTCCCTGCCGGGCCCAGGGAAGCAGATTGCCTCCTTTTGGATAGGGTATTCCCAGATCAGCATTCAGTTCTTTAAAAATATTTTGCAGGGAAGGAGGATGCGGAATGCCTTCATTCACAGAAAAACAGAGGCCGTGAGCCTGATTTGGCCCGTGGTAAGGGTCCTGGCCCAGAACAACAACTTTAACCTCAGGGAAAGGGGTTGTATCCAGCGCTGCAAAAATCAGAGGTCCAGGAGGATAGATCGGTTTCCCCCCCCGCTTTTCAGCCTCGAGAAATGTTTTTAATTTTAAAAAGTATTCTGACTCAAATTCAGATCGGAGAATGGCAAGCCAGCTTTTTTCCAGATTTACCGGCATGGTGTAGGCTAGATCCTGGTCATCCAGTCAAAATCGTCAGCGATCTGGCCAATTTTGATCTGTTCCAGCGTATTTTTTAATAAATGGCTCCATTCCCAGGTGGCAAGTCCCCCCAAACGAATTTCTTCCCCTTCGTAATGGATCACTTCAATCTGAGCGATGGTGGCTGCCGTACCTGCCGCAAAAACTTCTTTAAGGGTTCCGGCACGGTATGCTTCGAACAATTCGTGGATACCGATGTCGCGTATTTCTATTTTCCAGTTCCAGCTTTTTGCCAGAGTGAGAACCGAATCGCGGGTGATCCCTTCCAGGATGGTGCCGCGGCTGGTCGAAGGAGTAATGAGGGTATCGTCAATACGAATAAACAGGTTGGTAGTACCGGTTTCTTCGATCATTTCATGTTTGTCGGCATCCAGCCACATCACCTGGTTAAAGCCTTCTTCCTGTGCAATGCGGGTGGGTAACATTACCGAACCATAATTTCCGGCACATTTGGCATTACCGGTGCCACCCTCTGCAGCCCGGATATAATGGGTTTCAGCTTTTACTTTAAGAGGCTGGCTGTAATAAGCGCCTACCGGACAGCTAAAAATAACAAAGGTATAGGTTGAAGAAGGGCGTACGCCAATAAAATCATCAGTGGCAAACATGCATGGACGCAGGTATAAGGCGCTTCCTGCTGAGGTGGGTATCCAGTCTGAGTCAACAGTAAGCAAGGCACGTAAACCTTCCATAAAAAATTCTTCAGGTATCTCCTGCATGCCCATTCGCTGCGCACTTCGGTTTAGACGCTTCCAGTTATCAAGCGGACGAAAAAGCTGAGGGTTTCCCTCTTTGTCCTTGAAAGCTTTCATTCCTTCAAAAATGGACTGACCATAATGGATAGCGGAAATCGCCGGACTCATGGCTATCTTCCCATAGGGAACCACGCGGGGGTTAATCCAATGTTCCCCATCAAAGTCAACGATAAATTGGTGGTCAGAAAAAACCCGACCGAACTGAATGTTGTTGAAGTCTACTTCAGCAATCCGGGAAGTTGAAGAAGTTTCAACAGCGATATCCAATGTCATTTCCATAATTTTGCCACGAATTTAACTTTTCACCACCAAGGGTACTAATTTCCAATGAACGAATTCAATAATTTAAAGCCTGACGACGCTGCACTCCGCTTATTTTTTAAGGAAGACACCCTCTACGGCACTCAATTACCCCTCGAAAACCCTGCCATACCTGTATTTGAAGGAGGGAAAAACGCTACTTTATTGATGATTTTTTCCCACAATTCGGAACCGATCCTCGCTGGCGACTGGGGCACAATGGTATCCGGGCTTATCCAAAATGAACGTGCCATGAATTTAAAATTGGATGAAGTGTGCCTGCTTAACCTTCAGAGAAATCCCGATATGACACCGGAGTCCATTTTTGCGGCATTCCCGGCCAAAAAAGTGCTGGTCTGGGGAAAAACGGGGATAGCCCAACTCGATGCCCTTCCGGTATTTGGCTCAGGGCTGCTTTTCGGAAAAACCGTTTACAAACTGAATGAAGCCGCAACCTATCTGAGTAAAGAAGCAAAAGGCGACCTTTGGCAATTCATAAAAAGTCAAATTCTTGTATGATGGAGCTCGTTTTTGCCACTAACAATAAAAATAAGCTGAGAGAAGCTGAGGCAATTTTACCCGAAAACATCCTTTTACTCAACCTAAATGATGCCGGATGTGAGGAAGAAATTCCGGAAACAGCGACGACACTTTCAGGAAATGCCCTGCTTAAGGCCCGTCATGTGGCACAGAACAGCTCGTTCTCCTGTTTTGCGGACGACACCGGACTGGAGGTTGAAGCATTAAACGGGGAGCCCGGCGTTTATTCGGCGCGTTATGCCGGTGAGGAAGGGAATGCTGATAAAAATATGGACAAGTTGCTCCATGCGCTGAAAGGGAATTCAAACCGTAAGGCACGTTTTGTTACGGCCATTGCCCTGATCCTCGAAGGGAAGGAATACCTCTTTGAAGGAAGTGTGGAAGGGAGGATCAGTGAAAAACGGCGGGGTGATGGTGGGTTTGGTTATGACCCGATCTTTATCCCGGATGGCTTTAGCAGCAGTTTCGCAGAAATGAGCCCTTCAGAAAAAAATGCCATCAGTCACCGCAAACGTGCCCTCGAAAAAATGTGCATCTTTTTGGAAGAAAGGAATCAGAAAGCATGAACCCCATACTCGTTGAAATTTACCGGGGTGAAGTATTGGAGAGCTTTCACCGCGGGGTGGTATGCATCGTGGATCGTGACGAAAATGTGGTCTATAGCGAAGGAAACATTCATCAGCTGTGTTATCCCCGCTCTGCCCTTAAATTTTTTCAGCAGATCCCCATGCTGATGTCGGGTGCCGCAGAGGCTTTTGGATTTAGTATGGAAGAAATTGCCATCATGTGCGGTTCGCATAACGGAGAAGAGAAACATGTTGAAGTGGTCAATGCTATCCTGAACAAGATCGGATTAAACAGCAGTGATCTCCTTTGCGGGGCCCAGTACCCCAGCGACAAACGCAGCGCCAACCGCCTGATTGCCAAAGGGGAAAAACCCGGTGCCATCCATAACAACTGTTCAGGAAAACATGCGGGATTTTTGGCTTATTCCGTGTTTTTAGGCGCTGATGTAAAAAGCTACCTGGAAGCCCATCATCCTACACAAAAAGAAATTCGTCGCATAGCTTCCCATTTTCATTCGATGGATGAAGCTGCCATGCAGGTGGCATTGGATGGATGTTCCGCCCCGATCTATGCGATCCCTGTTTATAACCAGGCCCTTGCTTACATGCGCTTGGTCGATCCTGATTTTGGTGATACCGCCTTGCGAAAAGCCAGCAATCAGGTAGTACAGGCCGCAAGGGAATTCCCGTTTATGATTGCCGGCAGCGGTCGTTATTGCAGTGATCTCATTCAAACTTGTGCCGATGAATTGATCGGTAAAACGGGCGCAGAAGGCATCTATTCACTGGCTTTCCATAAAGAAATTTTTGGTGCCTGCATCAAGATCGATGATGGTAAGATGTTGCCACAATACAATGTCGCCCAGAAGCTGGTTGAGCAATCGGGACTGTTTTCCAAATCGGCGCTGGCTCCCTTGCATCATTATATGGAAGAGCCTTTGCGCAATTTCAATAATTGGGAAACCGGTACCATTAAAGTCGCGGAATCTATACTTTCCCAACCGTGGAGATAAACATCACCCGCTTTCGTATAAGTAATGCCGCACAGGGAAAAACGGCGCTTGATTTTCTGAGCGGGCGTATTTTGAATATGAGTCCGCAGCGCCTTGAAGTGGCTTTTTTCAAAGGATTGATTCAGGTGAATAAGGTGGTGGTGAAAGAAGACCATGTGCTCTTTAAAGGAGATGAAGTAGAAGTGGACACCACCCATTTTCAAAGGGCGAAAGTGTTCCCGGAGAAATTGCCCCTGGAAATCGTTTATGAAGATGCCTCCATCCTTATCCTCCATAAACAAAGCGGAATGCCCTGTCATGCCGGTTTAGGCGTATACCACGGCACTTTATTGAATGCCCTGGCATGGTACTATGCAGAAAAAGGAATAGAAGGCTTACCGAACGGATTGGTGCATCGCCTCGACCGGGGAACTTCGGGGTTGATGCTCTGTGCAAAGACCAAAGAAGCCTATCAAAATTTGAGCGCGCAGATGCTCCGGGGAGAAATTAAACGGAGCTATTTTGCCGGCAGTGAAATGATGGCCCCTGCCCTTCAGGGAACCATCGATGCACCTTTAAAACGCGACGGTAAACATAGTTTTGATATTCGTATTGATAAAAACGGGAAGCCTGCTGTCACTCATTATGAATGGGTGGAAAAGCAGGGCAATCTGAATATCTACCACTGTCGTACCGAATTCGGAAGAACCCATCAGGTACGCATTCATCTGGCCTCGGTCGGGATACCTATTTCAGGGGATACCCGTTATGGAGGAAAAGAAGGCAGCCGAATGTGTCTTTGTTCGGCATCCATCGCCTTTAAACACCCTGTTGACGGGACTCCCTGGGAACTGCGATTAGACAGGCCCGATTTTTAAGTCAGAGGAATCAAAAATCCAGGCAACTAATCCACTTTTTTTTGTGGAAAAATAAGCCGTACAAATCCCCCAAACGCATAGATTTAATGCGGTTTTTCGCTAATTTTACCTCTTTAATAACAGAAGTAAGAAATGACGGATCCAGATCAACTGAGCCGCTCGGATTACGGGGCGGATAATATTCAAATTCTTGAGGGTTTAGAGGCGGTAAGAAAACGTCCATCCATGTATATTGGAGACACGGGCGAACGCGGCTTGCACCATTTGGTGTATGAAGTAATTGACAACTCCATCGACGAGGCGTTGGCCGGTCATTGTAAAAATATTACGGTGGTGATCCATCCCGACAATTCCATTACCGTGGAAGATGACGGACGTGGAATTCCTACCGGCATCCATGCAAAAGAAGGACGTTCTGCCTTAGAGGTGGTTATGACCGTGTTGCATGCGGGGGGTAAATTCGATAAAGACACCTATAAGGTATCCGGTGGATTGCACGGTGTTGGTGTATCNNGTGATCGGTGAAACCACCAAGCGGGGAACCATCGTTAATTTCCTTCCTGACGATACCATCTTTACCGTTTCCGTATACCGCTTTGAGACCCTTCAAAAGAGGATGCGCGAGCTGGCTTACCTGAATAAAGGAATCAGGCTAACCCTTACCGATGAGCGTGAAACAGATGATGCCGGTAATTTTAAGGTAGAGTCTTATTATTCAGAAGGCGGACTAAAAGAATTTGTTCAGTATATTGACGGGACACGTGAGGTTCTGATTTCCGAGCCCATTTATGTAGACGGCGAACGTGGTGGTGTTCCTGTTGAGGCAGCGTTTCAATACAACTCAGGTTACGCTGAAAATCTACACTCCTATGTAAATAATATCAACACAATAGAAGGCGGAA
>DQHT01000074.1 GCA_003531115.1 Bacteroidota bacterium
TTTTCGCTATCTTCCTACTCTATTTCCCGGGATTGGAAAGTTCTTCCTAGAAAAAACGAATAAATAACGCCGCAGGTACGATAACCAGTATTGTTACCCAAAAAAGATAAAAGGCGGCATGGGTAAACTTGTTCACCCAGGGGAGTTCAGAATTGACCATAACATAACCCTGCCATTGGCATTTTTTGCACTTATGATGGATAACACGGTGACCGGTCATCTCATAAGTAGCCTGGCTGAGCCCTCCAAAGCGAAAAGGATTGAGCCCGTTTCGGTGTCCACATTTCGGACAAGTGCCAAATTTATTGTTGCTGGATTTGTAAATCTTGTTCGTTGATTTCACAGGATTAAATGCAGGATAGTAGTCGTGCAAATTTGGTGCAAATTTTTTCAGTATAAAAATATTTCGTCAGGAATTCGTCTATAATTTTTAAAAAAATTTATTAAATTCTATAAATCCCCCTTGCCGGATTAAATTTTCAGGCTTTGCGAATAATTACTAGAGAAAGCGTAGTGATTGATAGCTATAAAAATTCCAAACGGAATTGAACGGGATTTTTTCCATGTACATTTAAAAATCAAGGGTTTATTCATCCAATACGCCGAACAAATATTACCTTTGCGGCGTTGTTTTTCTAGAAAAGCGCAAGACTACGGAAATGGATAAATTAAAGGAAAAATTTGCAGAGGTTGCCGCACCATTGGCTGTTTCAACAAAAAAGTTGATCAAAGAACATGGCAATGTGGTATTGGGGCAGTACACCCTGGAACAGGTTTACAGCGGAATGAAGGGCATCATTGGGCTCATAACGGAAACGTCGCTGCTTGATGCAGAAGAAGGTATCCGTTTCAGAGGCTATACGATCCCTGAATTAAGGGATAAGCTCCCTAAAGCAGTTGGTGGCGTTGAGCCTCTTCCTGAAGGTTTATTTTATTTGATGCTGATAGGTGAGTTGCCGACCGAGGCCGATGTTCGTGACATTTCCAACGAATGGGCGCGCCGCAGCAATGTGCCGAACCATGTGTTCAAAGTGTTAGACGCTTTGCCGAAAACAACACATCCCATGACCCAGTTTACTGTAGCCATCAACGCACTTCAAACCGAATCAGTATTTGCAGCAGCTTACAATAAGGGGATCAACAAATCCGACCATTGGAGTTATGTGTATGAAGATGTTATGAACCTCATTGGAAGGTTACCACGTGTTGCTGCCTATATCTATCGCCGCACCTATAAAAACGACGAACATATTGAACCCAATCCAAAACTTGACTGGGCTGCCAATTTTGGTCATATGCTTGGGTTTGGAGAAGTGGAAGGATTTAAGCGGCTCATGCGCCTTTATATGACCATCCATGCCGATCATGAAGGAGGCAACGTTTCTGCCCATGCTACCCATCTTGTGGGTTCTGCATTGAGCGACCCGTATATGTCATTTGCCGCTGCCATGAACGGACTTGCCGGTCCTTTACACGGACTTGCCAATCAGGAGGTGATCAAATGGATCTTCGAGATGCAGGAATCACTTGGCACTACAAAACCAAGCAAAGAACAGATCGCTGTTTACGTTCATAAAACACTGGAAGAAGGAAAAGTTGTGCCGGGTTACGGTCACGCTGTATTGCGTAAAACCGATCCGCGCTTTACCGCCCAGATGGAATTTGCTAAACGTAATATTGAGCAGGATGATACCATCGAAACGGTATGGAACGTATATGATGTGGTTCCGGGTATCCTTGAGTCGCTGGGTAAAGTGAAAAACCCGTGGCCAAATGTGGATGCCCATTCCGGCTCCCTGCTGGTTCATTATGGCATGAATGAGTACGACTACTACACCGTTTTGTTCGGGGTGTCACGTTCATTAGGCGTATTGGCTCAACAAATATGGGACCGTGCCCTGGGTTATCCTTTGGAAAGACCAAAATCGGTTACTTCCGAGTGGATGATGAACAAGGTAAAGAGTACAGCTACCGCTTAGGTTCGAATAAAAATTTAAAGGACCCCGGTAAACGCCGGGGTTTTTTTATGCCCATTTCCAGCGAAGTCCGATAAAATACCTTCTCCCCTGAAAGGAAGTGTACACATAAGAGGGATCGAAAATTAAAGCATTCGGATTGTTGGCCGTTGGAAGCGGGATGCCTTGTGGGTCATATTCTACCTGTTTATTAAACGGATCGTTGGCACGGGCTATGGAATTGGCAGCAGGAGTGAAGTTCAGGAGGTTTTTGACGCCGGCATACAGGCTGAATCCAAAGGGAATTTCTTTGGTGAGCTGCAGGTTTTGGATGGAATACCAGGGCGACATGGGTTCCCTTGGATCCGACGCCGACTGAACAGGAAGGTGCATGGGAGAATAAAGGTTTCCGGTATAATCAATACTCAGGGCACCAAAAGGAATCTGGTAGCTGACCGACCAGGTGGCTGAAAATCGTTCAGTAAGTAACTGGGTAGCTTTAATCTCTTCACCATTGGGACCGGGATAAACGGTATAGTTATGCATCCAGGTAAACCCAAGTTGAGAACGGAGTTTGGAGCTGGGTATCCATTCTAAATTTCCCTGAATTCCCTGCGAAACAGCGTGTCCGGCCAGGTTATCATAACGTATCTCGCTTGGATTGCTCAGATAATCAGGAATGATCTTATTGTGGAAGTAGGTATAAAAGAGGGCAGCCTCAGTCTGGATAAACCCTTTTTTAAGACTGAAAAAACGCCTCCACTGAAGATTCATATTCCAGCTTCGCTCCGGTTTTAATTCATTGGCAAATACGACCTTTCTTGCTCCGGTGAGGGCGGCATGTTCTTCGGTGAAGATATTGGCAACCCGGTAGCCGTTTCCTGCTCCAAGCCGAAAGGTTCCGATCTTTTTGATATCCCATTTGTAATTTACCCGTGGTGAAAGGATGGAACCGTGCAAGCTATTGTAATCATACCTTAAGCCTGTCAAAAGCTCCTTAGTCGCATCAATAAACCAGGAATGCTGAACAAAAACTCCGGGCAAAAAGATGCGGGATGGATTGGTTTTGGCTGGTCCTGATGTAATAGCTTCTGTTGCCGGGGTATTGTCATCGTACCAGGTATAACGGGTAGCGAGGCCTGATAGAAGACGGTGTTTGGCAGTGATCGGCTTATGCCAGAGCAATTGTTGGAAGACAATACGCTGGTCTCCAATATAAGGAGTTGTTCCATACCAGGAGTCCTGATAATGCCAGCTGGCCGATACCTGATAGATCAGGGTGTCTTTGCCAATACGAAACGGTAAAGCTCCGAGGATCTCACTTCTTTTGGTCGTGATCGTCTCCCCATAAACCGAATCGCTTCCTGCCCAGTCGGGAGTCCAGTTAAGCTGCCCCCCCCAGCGTTCCTCAAAAACTCCCCGAACGGCAAATTGGGCTTGCCCTGCTTTCGTTTTCCAGCTGCTTTTATGGAAAAGGGACGCCCGTGTAGAAAGAGCCAGGTCGGTAAACCCGTCGCCGTTATGGTCTATGGGGGTAGCGTATCGGAAAAGGTTTAGTCCTAATAGATGTTTAACTTTTTTATTTCCATAGCTGGTTCCCAGGTCCAGGTTATGTTCTTCCCATCCGGTTACAAAATAATCTGCTGCAAAACGGGGGGCATTGGTGGGGTCTTTGGTCACCACATTGATCAATCCACCCACTGCCTCCGAACCATAAAGCGTTGAGGCAGGTCCTTTGATAATTTCGATGCGGTCGACCAACGCGTTGGGTATGCCGCTTAATCCATATACAGTTCCCAGTCCGCTAACAATGGGCATCCCATCGATGGTTACCATGGTATAGGGACCTTCAAGACCGTTTAGGTGGATATCGCCGGTATTACAAATGCTGCAATTGATCTGAGGGCGAACCCCATTGACCGATTGTAAAGCTTCAAAAAGGTTGGGCGTGGGATTTTTGAGGAAAAAGGCAGGGCGGTAAACCTCAATGGCCACCGGACTTTTGTCCCGGCTCACCGGACTCAGGGTTCCGGATATGACGATATCATCCCCCACAAGAGCAGCTTCTTCCAGGGTAATGTCCAGCTTTTTATTTTGTCCGGCCGACAGGTTTATATGCAGGGTTTTGTCCTGATACCCCACCATGGAAAAACGTATTTCGTGTTTGCCGGGGGGAATATCCGAGAGGATATAATTCCCTGAATCATTGGCAGCAGTGCCCTTTCCCAATTTTGTAATGCCGATCGTGGCATAGGCAAGTCCACCATCTTTATCGCTTATTTTTCCATATATACCGGCGTTTTGCCCGAATATTTCTGTCATACACAACAGGACAGAAAGCAGCAAACCCAGCACCCTCATCTTTATCATGAGGCAAATCTAAAACTTAAATTAGAATAAACGAAAAAGAAATTTAGATAAGTCTAAAAATCTGACGAATTTAAGGGTCGCTTTAGTTTTTCACTGAGGGTAAATCCCCAAAGTTCCTGCAGAAACAGCCAGTCTTGGGCGCTTAAAAAAGATTTCAGGTCATCTCTTTTGATCCAACACATGGGTTGGGGCGGGAATTCGATCCCTGAAAAGACCGGACTGTAGTTAATGCTGTAATAGGCACATTCAAAATGCCATCCATCACTGGTTTTCACAAAGGATCCCCGGATCCCGCCGCCCGTTACGGAGCCGGCGTTGAGTTCGGAATGATACACCTGCACGGTTGCTTCTCCATATTCACTTTCGACAAGAACGGTATCGCTAACGATATAGGCTGTATTAAAATAGCTAAGGGGCATGGTCAGGTTTACGCTGTCGACCCGATAAATAGGAATTTTCCCGCCCTGGACCCCGTCAAAGATCCTTTTTTGCAAGGCGTCGTAAACAAGATGTCCCTGATCCCCGATATTGACAAAATTGATCAGGTCCAGATGCGCCTCACTTTGCAGCTTTTCGAGCAGTTGGTTATAAGGCTTGTTGAGTTTGCCTTTTTCCTTGTTGGGAATGTAGAGCGATTTTATGTCGTTGACCTTGATATAAATATAGTTCAGGTCGAAATGGATTCCACTCCAGTTGTTTCCTCTTAGCGTATCGCGTACCTCCAATAAGATAAAATCTCCGGTATTGGGGTCCATGTCTTCGATCTCATACGTTTCAGTGAGATATCCGCCCCGATCTGCTGTTGGCAACAGGTTGCCAAGACTTGGGTCGGTATATACTTCTACCTCTCCGGAAAATACTTTGGAAGAAAGGTCAGTGATATAATCGTAGTACACAGCCTTATAGGCCTGCGCTGCCATAAAGTCGGGGGCACTGCAATACAGCTGGGCCATACTGGGATTTATCGAAAACCAACCAGCCGACAAAAAGAGAAGGGACAGAATTTTTTTCACGAGGAAGGTATTAATGCGGCAAGTTAATAAACCCTACAACCAAATCGCCTCAAAAAACAGCCATTCCTCTTCATCTAAAAACGCTTTAAGGTTATCGGCTAGTATCCAGCACATGGGCGCAAAATTTTGATCGGGTTCGTTAAGAGGAGTGTAAGTGATGCCGTACAAAATCCCTGAATGTTCAACCCGGCAGGTACCAATGATCCTTTCAGGAGTAAATTCTTCATTTCCATAATTTAAAGAGTCTCCGATTGTCTCGTCCCATTCTACACGTTCCTGGTCAAAGGCTGTGTCAAAGGTGCTTACAGGCATTTTTACTGTTAAGCTATCTGTCCTGTTCACGGTTAAATCTCCTTCCATAATTCCCATATAGATTCGCTCCTGAAGTTTATCATACACCTTATAAACGTTATTTTCAATGGTTTGATACGTGACCCATTTCAGGCTGGCTTTTTCCTGAATATAAAAGAGCACCAAGGTCGAGGTGGCTTCCAGTTTGTCGAGATCTCCTTTTTTAACGTAAACGGTTTTATCATCCGTGACCAGAATCGTCAGGTACTTTTTGTCAAAACGAATTCCGACCCAATCCATCCCTTGCACTTCCATAACATCCACTGGTTTCTTCAGGTTTTTTGCGTCAAAAACCTTTATCTCGCCGGAGACAATTTGCTCATTGAGTGTCTGAATGTATTTTTCATAGATCCCTTGTATTGAATTATAGGCCTCATGGTCGGGTCTGTATTCTACCGGGTTGTTTTGGGCAGGGAGGGCATTGGTTATCCCGCAAAGGGACAAAAATAAAAGAAGCTGCTTCATAGGTTTAGATTCCTAAAGTGGAAGGTAAGTAAACATATAAAACAGCTCCAAAATTTTGTTTGGGAGAAATCACTCCTCCAAATACTCAAAATTAGCAAACACCTTTTTCCGGATGCTGTAAGATTGAATGGCCAATAAGCTGTTCCACTCTTCATCGGTATAAACCTCTTCTACCTCCGATTCGGAAGCCCAGTACCAGGGTTTATATGCATTAAGCTTACCTAATTTATAAGTTGGAGCTATAGAAACCACTTCCATTTCTATCTCCTCTTCGTTTGCCTCGTACTCGTACGAGAGTACTATTCCGTTTATTGAATCGGAGTTTGCAGGAAAGGTGCTGACCACCATTTCCATTACCTCTCCCTGGTGATAGATTTGGGTCCTTTTCAGGTCTTCAGTTTTCAATTTGGTATACAGGCCAGATTCTTTATACGGGGTAATGCCCGGGTTCTCGTACAATTTAGCACTCAGCATATGCAATAACTCACCGCTGTGCTCCAGAATGGTCATTGGATTCACTTCGCCAAAATTGAAGCTGAAATATTTGAGCAGGGTATAGCCCCGCCCTATATTTTGTTTTTCAATTTCCCTCAATTCGAGATAATAAACCACCTCACCCCTGTTATTGTTGGTTTTGATCTCCAGTACCTGTTCTTTCCATCTCAAGGATGAGGCTGAACGAATAGCCATATTTCTTTCTACAAAGGTATCGACCAGGTTATAGGGGTCTTCCGGCGTTTCCGGATTAATGACTTGCCAGTTGTAGGTGATTTTGGTTTCCGCTTTATACTGAGCAGGATCAACGGCCTGTTTCATTTCCTCATCGCGGTATACCATTACTTTGTTTTCGAGGGTAAGCCGATCAAGTTCTTTGGTAATCCGCGTATAATAATAGGCGGTGGCATTGGCTGTTTCTTCGTTGCGGGTATAAACCTGAAGCGTATTGTTTTCCTGGGCCAGGGCACTAAAAAAGGTAAAAAGTACCAGGCTACTGAGCACATACTTTTTCATAGGAGTGGAGTTGGTGTACTAAGGTAATGGATTATCATTCAATAGTATACCCTTCAAGGATTTGTTACGGTCCATGTTAAAAGACAAGCAAAAAAAATCCCGACCTAAGCCGGGATTTCAAAAAGATTATAGAAGGAATTACCCGTTCATCGCCACGATAAATTCTTCCTGGCTGCGGGTTCCCTGCATGTATTTTAACAGGGTATTCATAGCCTCTTCGGGGTTCATGTCGGCAAGGTGGTTTCTCAACACCCATACCTTTTGGAGGATGGCTTTATCCATCAACAGATCCTCTCTACGGGTACTTGAAGCAAGCACGTCGATAGCAGGGTAGATCCGTTTGTTTGATAATTTCCGGTCGAGCTGGAGTTCCATATTACCGGTACCTTTAAACTCTTCGAAGATCACCTCGTCCATTTTAGAACCGGTATCGATCAGCGCCGTAGCAATGATGGTCAGTGACCCGCCATTTTCAATTTTACGGGCTGCACCAAAGAAACGTTTCGGTTTATGCAAAGCATTCGCGTCTACACCACCGGAAAGGATCTTTCCAGAAGCAGGCTGAACGGTATTGTAGGCACGGGCTAAACGGGTGATCGAGTCAAGCAGGATCACAACATCATGTCCACATTCAACCAAACGTTTTGCTTTTTCCAGAACAATATTGGCAAGTTTTACATGTTTATCGGCAGGCTCATCAAACGTAGAGGCGATAACTTCTGCCTTTACGTGGCGGGCCATATCGGTAACCTCTTCCGGACGCTCGTCGATCAATAAAATGATCAGGTACGCCTCGGGATGATTGGCTGCAATGGCATTGGCCACGTCTTTTAACAGGGTGGTCTTACCTGTTTTTGGCTGTGCCACGATCAGTCCGCGTTGTCCTTTTCCGATCGGGGAGATCAGGTCAATAACACGGGTAGAATAATTGGTAGCTCCATCGAACAGATTGAATTTTTCATCCGGGAACAGTGGGGTAAGGTGTTCGAAGGATACACGGTCTCTCACCTCTGCAGGATCTTTTCCGTTGATGCTCTCTACCTTGATCAGGGCAAAATATTTTTCTCCTTCTTTAGGAGGACGAATGGTTCCTTTTACGGTATCACCCGTTTTGAGTCCAAATACTTTTATCTGCTGCGGTGCAACATACACATCATCCGGAGAAGGCATGTAACTGTAGTCGCTTGAACGCAGGAAGCCGTAGCCGTCCTGGATAATTTCAAGTACACCGATATTGCTCACGATCCCTTCAAGTTCGGCATAGGCCAGGGCAGCTTCAATACTGCGCTGGTCGCGTTCTTCACGGGGTTTGTTATCACGACGCTCTTCTCTTGGTTCACGATCAGGACGAGGTTCCCGTTCCGGGCGTGGTTCACGATTTTCATTCCTCCGGTCTTCGCGGGGTTCATTTTTGCGCTCTTCACGTGGGTCGCCTTCCAGGCGTGGTTCGCGATTTTCATTGCGTGGTTCGCGAGGTTCATTACGGTCACGGCGATCATTCCGGTCGCGACGGTCGCGTTTGTCTCTGCGTTCTTCATTTTTCGGAGCTTCGCTCACAACTTCAGTTCCTTGCGCAACTTCTTCAGCTACAGGTAATGGAGCAAGCGTATCGGTAGTCTCCTTTTCAGCTTCAGGCTTACGGCGACCGCGACCTTTTTTGTCGGCTGCAGGTTTTTCTTCCTGAACAGTTGCTTTTTCTTCCTTGGCTTCAGCTACATGACGTGGCTTTTTGTCGGGTTTTGCCTCCGGCCGCGGACGGCGTTCTTTGCGGAGTTCCGGATCAGGAGCCTTGGTCGTAACGGCCTGGTGTTCTAAAATTTTGTAAATAAGATCTTGTTTTTTGAGGTCCTTGTAATCGTCAAGGTTGATTTTCTCGGCCAAATCACGAAGTTCGGACACGAGCATGTCATTCAAAGTGAGAATGTCGTACATCTAATGTGTGTTAATGCTTTTATTGGGAAATTTTGAGATTTTAACTGGCTAAACCGGTAAGGAAATCAATCCAAGCCAACCGGAGAGACTGACTGTGGGAATTGGAAAACCGATGCGAATTTACTGCATTAATTCGGATAATTCAAATATTTCAAATAAAGAGGAATTTTCATTGATGGATATAAAAGGCGATATTCGTAATCTGAGAAAACCTATTACTCTCGATATGCAAAAAGTACACCTGGATTGCGCCAGCTGCGACGCCCGAAGCATTTCTTTTCTGAAACACTGCACTCCCGAACAGGTAGAAAAGATCAATAAAGTGAAAAGTTGTGTCCATTATAAAAAAGGACAGGTTATTTTTTACGAAGACAACCTGGCTCAGGGAATATATTGTCTGAGTGCGGGGGTGGTAAAACTGGTAAAAAGTAGCGAAGACGGACGGGAACAGATCATCCGCTTTTCCCAGCGGGGGGAATTTCTGGGCTATCGGGCGCTGATTTCAGAAGAACCTTTTGTGGCATCGGCTGAATGTGTTGAGGATTCGGTAGCCTGTTTTATCCCCAGGGATACTTTCCTGGATGTTTTGGCCCAGAACCCGAGGATCAACCTGGAAATGATGAAATCACTCTGCCATGAATTGGGCATAGCCGATGAAAAAATTGCCAGTTTAGCTCATAAAAGCGTTCGTGAACGCCTGGCCGAAACGCTTATTGTTCTCCACGACACCTTTAAAGATTCGGGCAAACACAATGAAGAGGAAGAGATGATCCATATTGCTTTACCCCGCGAGGATATCGCCAATATTGTGGGCACTGCCACAGAAACCCTCATTCGCCTCCTTTCTGAATTCAATAAAGAAGGCCTGATCGAATTGCAGGGCAAAAGGATCAAATTGCTTAATATCCAGAAACTGGAAAAGATCGCGAGCATGGCTTAACAGCTCTGTTCCTGATAAAAATCATATTTCCCGCTGACGGTCATCATACGATAGCTGCGCACCCCTCGTTATTTTTGAGTTCAATTTCGAGCCGTGAACAGAAAAGTTTTACTATTGATCAAAGACCTTGAAGACGTTAGCGAGCAGATCAGATCGCTGCTTAACTTTTTTTCAGTGCGCGATAAATTGGTGCTGGCTATTTATCAGCCTGACGCAACAGACACGGGTTGGCCCTTTAAATTTTATGACCTGGGATGGAATACCCTGCAGGAACCGAATCTATCAAAAAAACTCCTTCTTAGTGGCGCCCTGAAAAGACGCTCGGAAGCCAAATGGTTAGAAAGCAGTTCCTTTCTTGACCTTTTGGTTGTACACCGCACCTTGTACGATGAATTTGTACAGATGCCCCATGTTGCCAAGATATTAGAGGAAGTGCATTGTCCTATTTTTTTGATGGATGATAACCAGGAACGTTTTGATGAAATTTACCTGAGTTATAATGGAACAGGTCCATCCTTCGATTCGATCAAACATTTTGCCTACCTTTTCCATCCTCATTTTGAAAATTCAGCCTTAAACCTGGTTGTTAAAGTGAATGATAAGGCACTAAACCTGGAGAACTGCGTGTACGATTACCTCCGCCTTCATAAGCGTCATTTTGCCATTTCCCGCTTTTTTGAAGAGGATTTTGATGCGGGTATTGAAAAATTATTGGATGAAAGCAGCAGTCCTTTGTTGATATGTGGAGGCGACAGGCATAAGAACCTGGATCAGTTTGCCCACTATTCCGAACACCGGGAACGACCCAGCTCCCTGTTTTTGTTATGAGTAAAACGCTTGAAACCCTTCTTTGTTATCATTGCGGAGATACCTGTCAGAACGCGGCTATCCATATAGAAGACCATATTTTTTGCTGTGAAGGCTGTAAAACCGTTTTTCAGATCCTGCAGGAAAATTCCCTTTGCCGTTATTATGAAATGGATGCGAACGCGGGCTTAAAAATGGATAAACCCCTGGCTCCGGGCAAATATGCCTTTCTGGATAACCCGGAACTTAGTGAACCGCTTTACCAATTCAAAAAAGAACAAAGAGCCCGGGTTCAGTTTTTTATCCCTGAAATGCATTGTGCCAGTTGTATCTGGCTTCTTGAACGTCTCTACAAGCTCCTGCCGGGAGTTTTGGAAAGCCGTGTAAATTTCGACCGCAAGGAAGTCGCCATCCAGTTTAATCCCGAAGAAGTTACCCTGAGGCAACTTGTTGAAAAACTCAGTGCCCTCGGGTATGAACCGGCCCTGAATGCCGGACGGGAGGAGAAAAAGAATTACCGTTCCCTGTTGAATCGCCTGGGAGTTGCCGGTTTTTGCGCCGGAAACATCATGCTGTTCAGCTTTCCGGAATACCTGGGCATGGACCCGCAATCGCACGACAGTTTTGCCGAAGTATTCAAATGGCTGAATGTTAGTCTTTCATTGCCTGTCGTCTTCTTTTCGGCGCAACCCTTTTTTGTGCAGGCTTGGAAAGGACTTCGCTATAAAAATCTGAATATTGACTTTCCCCTCGCATTGGGCATTGCCACCTTATTTGTTCGAAGTGTTCTGGAAGTTATCTTTCATTGGGGTCCCGGCTTTTTTGATTCGCTTTCTGCGCTGGTATTTTTCCTGCTTATTGGTCGTTGGTTGCAGGATCGTGCCTATGATTCCCTTTCCTTTGACCGTGATTTTCGCTCATATTTCCCCTTGGCTGTGGAGCTTATCCAAGATGAAACGGCCGAGACGGATGCGAATTATATTTCCTTGTCGCAGTTAAAAGTGGGTCAGGTGATCCGTGTCAGAAACCAGGAGCTGATTCCTGCCGATTGCCTTCTGATCTCAGGAGATGCTTATATCGACTACAGTTTTGTGAATGGAGAGAGTGAAATTGAAAAGATCGATGAGGGGAGAACGATCCATTCCGGGGGCAGGCAACTTGGCGGAGCCATTTTTCTTCGGGTGGCCCGACCTGTTTCAGAAAGTTACCTGAGTGCGCTCTGGAACCAACAAGAAAAAAAGGAGGGAGAAGAAAAGATCAAAACTTTCTCCGATCAGGTGGGAAAGTATTTTACCCTGGCTTTGGTCCTGATCGCCCTGGCAACCCTGATCTATTGGTTACCCATTGATCCCTACAAAGCTTTTTCAGCATTCACAGCCGTTCTCATCGTAGCTTGTCCCTGTGTGTTGGTGGTAGCAGCTCCTTTTGCTTTTGGAAATGCTATGCGCTGGTTGGCCAAAAAAGGAATTTATCTGAAAAATCCGGATACGGTAGAAAAAGCAGCTCGGGTAGATGAGGTGGTGTTCGACAAAACAGGAACCCTCACCGAAGGCTCGGCCCTGATCCGTGAGCTGAAAAATCAACTAAGCCGTGAAGATCGTTCCCGGGTAGCCGGACTCTTTGCGCAGTCGTCGCACCCGGTTTCTATGATGATGCAGCGGTACTTAGGTACAGCACCAAAGCTGGAAGGTGTTACATTTACTGAGATTCCGGGAAAGGGGATAGAAGCACTGCTTGAGGGAGATCGCTGGCAACTTGGTTCCGAAAAATGGATTCTGGGAAGCGCCGAATCAAGCGGAGAATCGACCGTTTGTATAGCTAAGAACGGAAATCTTCAGGCACATTTTGCTATAAACTGGCAGTTCCGCAAGGATCTTGACACCCTGTTTTCCGACTGGAACCTTCCCCGTTCCTTATACAGCGGGGATCGTCCGACCAGTGAAATGATCCTGCAAAAGTGGTTCCCTGAAAACCAGCTCCATTTTGAATGCAGTCCGGGAGATAAGCTCAACGCTTTACGGGAAAAACGGAACGATGGAACTTTTCCGATGATGGTGGGCGATGGATTGAATGATGCCGGTGCCCTAAAAGAAGCCTGGCTTGGCGTGGCGATCACCGAAAATGTGCATGCCTTCACACCGGCCTGCGATGTGATTCTGGTGGGTAAGTCCATACATACCCTGCCCAAATTTTTACGCTTTTGCCGGAACACCTTAAAAACGGTCAAGTTCAGTTTTATCTTTTCGCTGATCTATAACCTTACCTGGATGACTTTCGCTGTGCGTGGAGAATTGCAACCTTTGGTAGCGGCTTTACTCATGCCAATTAGTTCGATCACGGTGTTTAGTATCAATACCCTGGGAATTCGTTATTTTGCCAAAAAGGAGGGGATCCAATGACCATTATTTTTATATTGATAGGATGTAGTTTGTTGCTGGCCCTTGGTTTCCTGATCGCGTTTATCTGGTCGGTGAAGAGTGGGCAGATTGATGATACGAGTACTCCGGCTTACCGGATTTTAGAGGAAGAATCTGAGGATTAAGGTTCATCTTGGTTATGGGTCATGGGTTTCGGGTCATGGCACCTTTACTATAACCCCAAACCCATAACCCGAAATCCTATTTTCCCTCAAAAACCGGTTTGCGTTTCTCATTAAAAGCCTTAACCCCTTCCTTATAATCCTCACTGCGGCCGGCGAGTTCCTGACAAAAGGCCTCATATTCCAACATGGTATTCAGGTCGGAATGGAAGGATTTATTCAGCATCTTTTTCATCATGGCGATAGCCTTGGTAGGAGCCTGGGCATAATAAGCGGCATATTCGGCTACGGCAGTGTCGAGCTCTTCGGCGGGAACCACCTTATTGACCATACCCCATTCGAAAGCTTGTTGGGCTTTTACTTTTGTGCCCATGGTTGCCATTTCGAAGGCACGCGCTGATCCCACTACACGGGGTAAAAAGTAGGAGGAACCTGAATCCAGTACAAGTCCCACATTGATAAACACTTCAATCAGCGATGCGTTTTCTGAGGCAATGATGATATCGGATGCCAATGCCAGAGAACAGCCCGCACCGGCCGCCACCCCGTTCAGGCGACATATGATCGGTTTGGGCAGCTCGCGCATGGCGGCAATAATGGGGTTATACCTTTTATATAAGGATTCGCTTAATGAACGGTTTTCTGATGAGGCAATGGCTTTGAGGTCTTGTCCGGAACAAAATGCTTTGCCGGCACCAGTGAGCACAACAACCCGAACGGAGTCGTCTTTTTTTGCCTGTTTGAGAGCGTCTTGCAATTCATAACTCTGGGTATCATTAAAGGCATTAAAAACATCAGGCCTGTTCAGGGTGATGGTAGCAATGCCGTTTTTAAGCGTGTAGGAGATACATTCAAAATTCATATGCGTATGATTAGATAGATCATAAAAAAGCCGGTTAAAAATCCGGAATAAATTTGACCGGGGGAATGCGATTCAAGGTAAAGTCTGGCCCAGCATACAATCCCGGAAATAAGGAACCAGCCGGCTATTATCCAACGCAGATCGGTATAGGCGCTTTCCTGCAAAAAGAACAATACGCCCAAAACGCCCCCCAGGCCGATGCCATGCAAACTTATCTTATAGCGAACATTGACAATGGAAGCGAGAATTATTGCCGAAGAAGTTCCCAATAAATAACCGCGGATAAGGTGAGGTGCCCGGTAACCAAGCTTGTAGCTGAACATGTAAAAAGTCAGCAATACAAAAATGGCCGCAACCAAAAGAGGCAAACGCCGGTCTTCTTTTTCCTGCATATAAACGCTGATGTCTTTTCTGAGAAGTTTCTGCAGCAGGAAGATCGTATTTGCCGGGAAAACAAAGGTTCCCATGAGGATGATAAGCAGGTAGGTGAGCAGCGTTCTGGTGTCAAGCGCCACATGGTAGATCCGGTCAAATTCCAGGATAAAATAAGTTCCCAGGGTGATCAGCAGGAGCGGATGAAAAACTACACTTAAGATCAGGGCAATTTGCTTCACTTCTAAAGTTGTTTTCGCAAGCGCGCTACGGGTATATTGAGTTGTTCGCGGTATTTCGCAACCGTTCGCCGGGCAATATTATAGCCCTTTTCCTTCAGGATCTCCATTAAACGTTCATCGGGCAGAGGCCGCGACTTGTCTTCGGCTTCTATGGCATCTTTCAGGATCTTTTTGACTTCTTTGTTCGAAACTTCTTCGCCATCGGCCGTGGTTATCCCTTCCGAAAAGAAAAATTTCAGGGCGATGATACCAAAATCCGTTTGTACATATTTGCTGTTAGCCACCCGGGAGATCGTTGATACATCAAGGCCTACCTCATCAGCGATGTCTTTGAGGATCATGGGCTTGAGTTTGGTTTCATCCCCGTCTTCAAAAAATTCTCTCTGGTATTTTAATATCGCCCGCATGGTAGTGAGCAGCGTATTTTGCCTTTGTTTGATGGAATCAATAAACCACTTCGCCCCATCGAGCTTTTGTTTAATAAACTGAACGGTTTCCTTGAGGTCTTTGTTCTGTTTATCCGACTTTTCGTATGTTTTCAGCGTATCCATGTACGAACGGCTGATCTTCAATTCGGGAGCATTACGCGAATTCAGCGTTACTTCCAGGCCTTCATCGGTTTCCACTAAAATGAAGTCGGGAACAATATATTGTCCTTTCATTGAAGTAGATGTTTCTCCCGGTTTGGGGTTCAGTTTGGTGATGAGTTGGATCGCGTCACGCAATTCCTCTTCCCCCACTTTTAGGGAACGCATGAGCTTTTCATAATGTTTTTTGGTGAAATCATCCATATAATCACGGATAAGCCGCATGGCGAGATCAACCTCCGGGTGCACTTCCCGGTCTTTTCTTTTTAACTGAAGGATCAGGCATTCCTGCAGATCACGGGCCCCGATTCCCGGAGGGTCGAGGCGTTGTATTTTTTCCAGAATTTTTTCCAGTTCGGGAATGGTGGTGCTTACGTTTTGTGAAAAAGCGAGATCGTTGACGATGGCCGCCAGAGGCCGGCGCAGATAGCCGTCTTCGTCAATGCTGCCCACCAGTTGTTCGGCAAGAGCCTTTTCATGTTCATCGTTGACAATGGCCAGGATCTGTTCGAGCAAATTTTCATAAAAAGTGGAAGCCATGGCGATCGGCATCTCCTTCTTTTCTTCATCTCCTCCATCCTCATACAGGTGAAACCCGTCGGAATCATCTGCTCCGTCAGTATATTCAGAGATGTCGTATACATCATCGCCTTCGTAGATATCGTCATCCAGGTCTTCTACCTCGTCTTTGACATCCGTTTCCTCGTTCTGGAATTCGGCCTCATCGTCCTTTCCGGGTTCAAGTGCGGGGTTATCTATAAGTTCCTGCTCTACTCTTTGCTCAAGATCTTGAGTGGTCAGCTGCAGCAGTTTGATGAACTGGATCTGCTGTGGTGACAGTTTTTGTAATAGTTTTTGACTGAGATTCTGTTTCAGCATGCCTTTGGGCCTCTTAAATGCTCCAAAAATAAGTCTATTTTTGCCAAGATTTTTTGATAGAACACAATATAGCAGATGTATATTAAAGATTTATCCCAATTAGAAGGGCAGGAAATAACGTTAAAAGGCTGGGTGGCAAATAGTCGCGAAAGCAAAGGATTGGTTTTTCTTATTCTGAGAGATGGTACAGGCATGTGCCAATGTATCGTCGATCTGAATAAGGTAGGGGATGAAATGTTCGAAAATGCACGGCGTTTGGGTAGCGAAAGTTCGCTGAGCCTGAGTGGAAATGTCGTTAAAGATGAGCGGCAGATCGGAGGGTTCGAAGTGCATGTGTCCTCTTTGGAAGTCTATCAATACACAGAAAATTATCCGATAGCCAAAAAAGAACATGGGGTAGATTTTTTGATGGATCACCGTCACCTTTGGCTGAGAAGTCAACGTCAATGGGCCATCATGCGTATCCGGAATGAGATCAGTTTCGCCATCCATCGTTTTTTTCAGGAGCGGGAGTTTGTACAAATGGATGCGCCGCTTTTTACAGGCAACGCCTGCGAAGGAACCACGAATTTATTTGAAACAGAATTTTACGGGGAGCAAGCGTATTTGTCGCAATCCGGACAATTATACGGAGAGGCGATGGCCATGGCTCTGGGCAGGATCTATACTTTCGGGCCTACTTTCCGGGCTGAAAAATCAAAGACCCGCCGCCATCTTTCTGAGTTTTGGATGATAGAGCCCGAAATGGCTTTTTATGATCTTTTTGATAATATGGATCTTATTGAAGAGTTCCTTCGTTTTATCACTCAGGAAATCGTGAGCCGTTGTGAAAAGGAACTGGCGATCATTGGTCGTGATGTGGAAATGCTGAAAAAGGTAAGCGCCCCATTTCCGCGGCTTACGTATGATGAAGCGGTACGTATTATAAAAGGAGAACAGGATGTTGACGGGAAAAATGCCATCAAAACCCTGGAAGGTGACTTAGCCCGGGTTCATGCCCGGATTGAGGAAGTAAAAAAGGAGATCGCCGACAGAGAGCAGCGTATCACCACTCCCGGAATGAAAAAGGGCGAAATTGCTTTCAATCAGAAAAAGATCGATGAACTTAAAGGGGAGCTGAGGGATCTTGAAGAGGATTCGCGCAATATTCCCCAATGGCTTGAATCAGCAAGAAGCTTTGAATATGGAAATGATTTTGGCGGTTCGGATGAAACGGTATTGACCCGTATGTTCGAGGTGCCGATCATGGTATATAACTGGCCTCACGCTGTTAAAGCCTTTTATTTAAAACGTGACCCTGAAAATGAAGCTTTTGCCCGGGGGGTTGATGTACTCGCGCCCGAAGGTTATGGCGAAATTGTTGGTGGAGGAGAGAGGGAGACCGACCTGGAAAAAGTAAAGAATAAAATTATTGAACACGAGCTCCCTATGCATGAGTTTGAATGGTACCTGGACCTGCGTCGTTATGGATCAGTTACCCACAGCGGTTTCGGATTGGGACTGGAGCGTATGGTAGCCTGGATATGCAAGTTGCCCCATGTGCGCGAAACCATTCCATTCCCGCGGATGTACGGCAGACTTTTTCCATAATTGGGAAAAAACCCTCCCATAATGAGAGGGTATTGCAAAAAACGAACAGAGTAGAAAGGCCATATTTTCCCTGTTTACGGGCATTTTATGGAATTGGCACATTTTTTCGCTATATTTGAACAGGATTAGTAATTTTTGGTTCATAGTTGAGCGAAGGCGGGTTGGCAACGACCCGCTTTTCGTATTTAATCCCCTCCCGATTTTCCACCCCTGTGGAAATTTATCTCAAAAACAGCCCCGATTTTCAGCTAATTTAGCGGGAAATTAATTCTTTGAAGCTAGCCGCCATTGATATAGGGTCAAACGCCATTCGTTTAATGATCGTTCGGGTATTTCCGGGGAAGAAGACGGTTGACTTTAAAAAAGTTGAATTTATCCGGATCCCCTTACGCCTTGGCGATGATGTGTTCACCCAGGGCAAAATCGAAAGCGAAAAAAAGAAATTGTTTATCATGTCTATGCAGGCTTTTAAGCTGATCATGGATATTCACGGGGTACAGCATTATCTGGCCTGTGCGACCAGCGCCATGCGTGAAGCCCAAAATGGGAAAAGCATCACAGACACCGTCAGGAAGAAATTTGACCTGAAGATCAATATCATCAGTGGGGAAGAAGAATCGCGTTTGATCCTGCAATCGGTTATGGAATCCATCAAGAGCAAGGGAAACTTTATCCTGATCGATGTGGGTGGCGGAAGTACGGAAATTACCTTCATCCATAACGGTGTTCCCCGCGAATCACGCTCCTTTCCCCTCGGTACGGTTCGATTGATGGATGGACAGGTAAAAATGGAGATTTGGGAAGAAATGGAGAAATGGGTGAGTAAACAGGCCAGTCCGTTTAAAAAGATCAGGGCATTGGGTACAGGAGGTAATATTAGCAAACTGTATCGGATGAGTGGTTCCCAGCAGAAAGCGGAGTATATGTCCATCACCCAACTGCAAAACTTACTTTCGAAAATTGAGGCCCTCCCGATCAAAGAGCGCATTTATCGTTTACGGCTTAACCCCGACCGCGCCGATGTGATCGAACATGCCGCCCTCATTTACCTGAAGATCATGCAATGGGCCCATGTATCAGAAATTATTACCCCACAGGCCGGATTGAAAGAAGGGTTGATCCTGGAGATCTACAATAAGGTAAGCTCACAGAAGAAATAGTAGACCCAGTAGCCCGCCTAGCATCAGCAGCTTGGCCATACGGCTCAAACTTTTCCAATTAATCTGTTCTGAATTTTTTAGTAGTCCGAAATGGATGAGGAAAAGAAAGGGCAGGGTGAGCACCGCAAATCCGCTCAATTTGACTCCATCACGTCCATCCATAATTAAGAAGACAAACATACAGGCTAATAAGACGAATGCTACGGCCAGAGCTACTTTTTTACTTGCAACCGGTCCATAAACCACAGCCAGGGTTTTCATGCCACTTTTCGTGTCGCCTTCCACATCCTGGGCATCCTTGATAATTTCCCTGAGCAAATTACTTAACGCGGCAAAGGCCGTATAAAAAATCAGGGTAAACATCAACGGCCGCTTATCTTCAAGCATCAGCAGCGCTTCTTTTTCGGCCAATGGAACGATCCATATTACAGCAGCACATAAAAGCGAAACCAATACATTCCCCCAAAGCACACTTCCCTTTAAGTTCCGGGAATAAAGCCGGAGCAAAAATACCATCAGCAGATAGATCCATATCCAATAGGTAGTAGCGTCCGTATTCCAATCGAGGTAAGTGGCAAGCAGGAAACCTACAAGCAACAAAACAAGGTAGATCGCTTTGGCCCGCATTTCCGTGATCCAAACGCCAATAGCCTGTTTACGGGGTTTGTTTTGGGCATCCGTTTTTTGGTCATAAATATCATTGATCACATAGCCGGAAAATGTGACGATAAGGGTATACAGGGTAAGGAGTACAAAAGAAAGCGAATCCATAGAAAGCAAAAGGCCTTCTTGCGCCAGTGCAGGGGCGATTAGTCCATAGCGCAGCACTGCGAGGGTTAAACTAACGATCAACAAATTGGACCAGCGTAACCAGAGAAAGAATTGGATTGGAGAAGGGTTCATTGCCTGTTGCCAAAGGTAATGGATTGTAGCAAAATGCTATATTTGACACCGAATATGAAAGAAGCAAGGGATGATTCCCCGGAATGGGACATCATTATCGTCGGAGCTGGTCCGGCAGGTACAGCAGCGGCACTCGAAACCCTGAATAAAAAGTATAAAGTGGCTTTGATGGACAAAGCTACTTTTCCCAGAGACAAAATATGTGGAGATGCATTGAGTCCGGATGTTATTCAGCAGTTTGCCCGGATCCTTCCCTCGCTTGCTGAACGCTTTGCTGCCCTGGAAGCCAAACAGGAAATAGACGGACTTCGTACCATTGCCCCCAACAAAAAACAGCTTGATATTAAGTTGAATGGCAGGCAAATGGAAAAAGGATACGTTGTTTCCCGCCTTGACCTGGATGCCCTGATGATGGATGAAGTAAAAAGCCACCCTGAAATTCAGGTTTTTGAAGATACGGAGATCCTGGCTATTCGTCATGTTGGTCAATTTTTACGTATCGAAACAAGCAAAGGCTTTTTTAGCACGCGTATCCTTATTGGTGCCGACGGGAACCATTCCATCGTGGCGAAACTTTTAGGCGGCCGGCAATCCATCGACCGCAAACACCATTGTGCTGCCATGCGGCAATATTTTGAAAATGTCGACTGGCCCGAAGGACGTTCCCTTATTGAACTTCATTTTATGAACGAGATCCTGCCCGGGTATCTCTGGGTATTCCCTATGGCAAATAATCGGGCAAACGTGGGCATAGGGATGCTCTCTTCCGATGTGAGCAAACGCAAAGTAAACCTGAAAAAGGTACTCGAACATCAGTTGGCTACGCATCCTGAACTGGCGCCCCGCTTTGCCAATGCACGTCCACTTGAAACAGCCAAGGGATTTGGAATCCCGATCGGTTCGCGGCGTTATGCCCTTTCCGGAAAAAACTATTTACTGGCCGGCGACGCTGCCCGTATCGTGGACCCGCTTTCCGGAGAAGGGATAGGCAATGCCCTACGCAGCGGAAGGTTTGCAGGAAAGCATGCACTTTTAGCCCTGGAGGCCAATCGTTTTGATGCGGGTTTTTTAAAAGCATATGATGAAAAGCTCTATTCGATGATCGGTGATGAGTTGCGGATCAGTCGCTTCTTACAAAAATCATTTCGCTATAGAGGAACATTAAACTTCCTTATTAATCTGACAACGGGCAGCAAAAAGTTCAGAAGCCTGATCCATTTGCTCCTTGAGGAGACGAATTTTTTTACCGAATGGGCACGTTTATCTTATTATAAACGGCTGATTACCAAAAAACGAAAACTTTAAGAATTGGATACGCAACTTATAGGTGTTATTTTTGTCCTATTATAAGTAGTACCTATTTTTAATGAAGAAAATTCTCCTCCCCCTGTGGGTCTTTTGTTTCTCCCTGACCCTCGTGGCCCAGGATGAGACACGCCCTGTTTTTTCAGAAGACGAACTTTATATTGGTCTCACGAAAGAGGCGGCCGTGGCTATAGTCACGGAAAGCGGAAGAGTAAACCGGCAGGCATTCCTTACTCAGTTTTCAACGATCATTGCCGNNTGCCGATGAGCAGGTAGGAGTTCTGGAAGCCCCATTTTATTCGGCGAAAGGGCTGGATCTTCAATGGGTACTTCGGGTATCTTTTATTGAAAAAGACAAGCTGGATCAACTTGCCAAAGCTTTCAACGAGCATCCTGCTACCCTTTACGCAGAGCGTGTTCCCATCCATTATCTTTCTTATACCCCGAATGACCTGGGCGCGAACAGCAACAACAATCAGTGGCATCTGTATAAGATCAAAGCCCAGGCTGCCTGGGAATTCAGCCAGGGAAATAAACTTGTGAAAGTGGCTATTGTTGATGATGCTGTTCAGATCAACCATCCCGACCTGGTTAATAATATCTGGGTGAACCCCGGAGAAATTCCGAACAACGGGGTGGACGACGATCAGAATGGTTATGTGGATGATGTGAATGGGTATGATGTAGGCGGACTGGACAATAACCCCATGCCGAATAACAACAATTTTACCCATGGAACGCATACTGCAGGGATTGCAGGTTCAACCACCGATAACAATACCGGAGTTGCTTCGATCGGGTTTAATATCAGCATTGTTCCTGTTAAATGTACCACCCCAAACCAAAGCAGCGTTACCTCCATTCCCCGCGGATATGAGGGAATCACGTATGCCGTTGCTGCAGGATCGGACATTATTTCCTGTTCCTGGGGAAGTTCCTGGGGAGGAACGACCGGACAACAGGTTGTCAATTACGCCCTCACTAATGATGCCCTTGTGGTTGCGGCCATGGGAAATGACAATACCGAAATGCTTCAATACCCGGCCAGTTATACCGGAGTTATATCAGTAGCAGCCACGGCCAATAATGACACACGTTCTACCTATTCCAACTACCATTCTACTACGGTGATAAGTGCCCCGGGCAATTATATCAATAGTACGATGACCAACAATTCCTATGGATCTCAATCCGGAACATCCATGGCTACTCCGTTGGTAGCCGGATTATTGGGATTGATGAAGGGGCATATGTATGGCATCGAGGTCAGCGACCTTAAAAACTGTTTGATCAGTACTACGGATAATATTGACGCACAAAACTCAAGCTATATTGGTAAGCTCGGTTCCGGGCGTATCAATGCAGAGAAGGCGCTGCAATGTGTAGATAATTTAAAAAATGTCCCGCCTGATATTCAGTTCACGCTTACCGAATCGGTGTTTTGTCCGGGTTCACTGGTCCGATTTTCTGCAGTATCGAATAAGGGGCTTATCGACAGTTTCTTTTGGGAGTTTCCGGGAGGTATTCCGGCTACCAGTACAGAAGCAGAACCGGAAGTTTTATTCAACGGAAATGGAGCGCGTTCTTTTTACCTGACAGCGTTTAACCAATTTGGACAAGACAAAGACAGTGTCATTAACGGGATCACCTTTTCCGATATGGGCCGTGCCCGCGCACTTTCTACTGGTTTTGAAACAGGTTTATCCGGATCTATCTGGACCGTTTCCAATCAAAACGGGATCTATGGCTGGCAGGATTATGCCGTTATCAACGGCAACGACACGAATCGGGCTGTTAAATTGAATGCATACAATTCCGGATTGAATAACCTGGTGAGCACATTAACAAGTGCCTCTCTGGATTTTAGCGATTATGGAAATGCCATATTGACCTTTGATTTTGCTTATGCACGTCGCTCTTCTTCTGCCCTGGATTCTTTGTTTATTGAAGTTTCAACAGATGGAGGGGCCAACTTCGACCAGGTTTATAAAGAAGGTTTGAGTGCCAGCTTATTTGTTTCAGGAACAAGCAGCAGTGCTTTTGTGCCTGTTAGTGAGGCTCAGTGGTGCAAAAAACAGGGCCTGTGCCTGGAAATACCCTTGAAAAAATACAACAGGGCACCTTCCGTGATCCTGCGCATTGTTCACAAAGGCAGGAGCAATGGCAATAACCTGTATATCGACAATATTCTTGTTGACGGAAACTGTGCTGCCTTTAATACCAACGGAGCTTTGGCTGCGAGCAGCACGGCAACGGTAAATGCCTGCGGACCGGTTACCGTTGATTTTGAAGACAACTCCCAGAATTTTCCGGTTAACTACCACTGGTATTTTCCGGGGGGTGTGCCTTCAGAGTCTTATGATCCAAATGAACAGGTAAGCTATGATTCAGTTGGAAACTATGATGTTATCCTGGTGGTTGAGAATGAATTTGGGAAGGATTCGCTGTACTGGACAAACAAGGTAAACATAAACGGACTCCCGGAGGTTAAGGTTTCTGCTTCTGATACCGTTATTTGTAAAGGTGAGAGCCTGAGTCTCACGGGTGATGGTGCGAATACCTATACCTGGTCTCCCCTGATCGCTATTAGTTCCACTACGGGCAAAACCATTACCGCCAGCCCGAGTGCGAATGTAACGTACATGGTAGAAGGAAAAGATGCTATTGGATGCCTCAATACGGCGAGCATTTCTATCGTAGTGATGGATGCCCCGGTTGCACCCTTGATCTTTAAGAGTGGTTCACGTTTGTATATCGCCATGCAAAGTGGGGTAAAATACCAGTGGTACCGCAATGGTATTGCCATTGACGGCGACACGGGTTTTGAGCATACTGCACTTAGCTCAGGAACTTACGAGATCATGCTTACCAATCCCGTTACAGGATGTTCAACCTGGGGAAGAGAATCGGTGGTTGTGCTTTTTACAGATCTGAGCGCTCCCGGAATGGGAGGCTATACCTTGTATCCTAACCCGGCTAACAAGCAGCTTAGTTTATCGGCTAGCGCGCCCATTGGAGAATACAAAGTTTACGGCAGCGACGGGAAACTTATATTGCAGGCATTCGAAAGCAGTGATCAATTGCTTCTTGATGTCAGCGAGTGGGCCCCGGGAATTTACAGCATTCAGTGGGAAGGCGAGGCCCAATCGTACCGGGATCGTTTTGTCGTACACCATTAAATTGAAGGCGACTTAGGTCGCCTTTTACTTTTATAGGGCTGAGGGTATGAACGAGAGTATGGTATACCGTTTCAGTTGGAAGGCACTTCTATGTTCACTGTTGCTGCTTTCTTCAGGGAATTCCCGCGTTTTCGCTCAAAATACTGTTTATATGGGTCTCTATGAAAATGGGGATTCAAAACAATGGACCCTCGACCTGGCCACACTGGCTCCCGGGGAGTCGGTTTACCTGATCGTATCTGATTTTTCTGGTCTGGACCAGTGGCAGGAACTGCTGGGCAAAAGTCTGGGCGGCTTATTCGATTATGCCATGCCGCGTTTTACCCTGGAATACGACAGCTTTGATTGCCTGGAAAGAACACTCATGACCGATTCCGATTCGACACAGGACCATGCTCGAGGATCGGGCGAAATACTTGGTATACCAGGGAGCCCGCTGAAGAGGGAAGTTGCAGCCCGGGGACAATCCACCGAACTGAGCATCCGATATCTTGCCGGGCAGGAATTACAAGCATTTTCAGCCTGGCTACAGACGGGGCAATTTGTTATCGAAATTCGTTTGAATGAGGATGCGATCAAGGGAAAACGGGTTTTGTTATTCGATCAGGAAAGATCCGTAGTACCTCATTGTTTCCATCGAAAAAATGGAACGCTTGTTCCTTTGAGCGTGCACCTGTTTTCGATGGATGAGAAGGGGCGCTTGTTGGCGCAGGACTGGAAGAAGGAGCCAGGTACGATCCTTCTACCTCCTGAAGTGATGCGACAACGCAGGCCTTTTCAGGATACCCTGATCCGACATTGGCAGGAAGCGCCCGAATCGGTCCTGGTTTATAGTTGGGATATAGGCTTAAAAGGCGGGGATAAATGCGCCCCTTGTGTGGCCCCTCCTCCCGATTTTAGCCTGCTTCAAAGTATGGGTATGGATAGTATGCCGGAGCATTTGTATGTGAGTTTCGTCATTTTTTCTCCCGCAGCACCACGAAATTTAAGTCGTGTATCCTTTGAGGCCTTTCAATGGGTTTTTGAAATGCACGAGCCTGCAAAAGGCTTCCTCAACTGCGATGAGGCCGTGTTATACCGGGAAATGCTGCGTAAAAGGAAAGAACAGGAGCTGAGAAATTTGAGGAATCTGTTGGGCGACAAGGCCACAACATTTAAATTTTGAAAAAAATTATTCATTCAGGCAACATTTTAAGTCTGCTTGTACTCTACCCTTCAAACACATTAACACGGATGATATAAATCCTATTGTGGTCTTAATGCATTAACTACCAAGATTTTACTGAAGCTATTTTAAAGCTGAGGAAAGCAAAAAATTGCTCTTGCTCTGGCTGGTGGTCACTTTATGCCTAAACCCTGTTATCGTATGAAAAGGAAGGAACGTACATCAAAGAGACCCCGGCCGGAGAGAGCTGTTTTTATTTCACATGGAAGCGGGTATAGGCTTCCCTTTCGATCGCTTCCCTGTGGTCAGGGTGTGCTATACTGATCAGTGCTTTTGCCCTTTGTTCCATATTTAAGCCTACCAAATTTACAGCCCCGTATTCCGTTACGACCCAGTGAATATGTCCCCTGGTGGTTACCACGCCGGCTCCTTTTTTAAGGAAGGGTACGATCTTGGATTCACCCCTGGAGGTTGTTGAAGGCAGCGCGATTATTGGTTTTCCGCCTTCAGAGAGGGCAGCCCCCCGGATAAAGTCCATTTGTCCGCCAATACCCGAATACTGAAAGGATCCCAAAGAATCGGAACAAACCTGCCCGGTTATGTCAACCTCTATAGCGCTATTGATAGCCGTTACTTTGTGGTTAAGGGAGATGACCCGCGGATCATTAACATAGGCCACATCCATAAAACGGAAGGTGGGATTATCATCTATAAAATGGTAAAGATCTGTGCTTCCCAGGGCAAATGAAGCAACAGAGTAGCCCGGGATAATTTTTTTGTGGCTGTTGGTGATGATGCCCGATTTGATCAGGGGAACTACCCCATCGGAGAACATTTCGGTATGGAGGCCCAGGTTTTTATGAGAAGTCAGGTTTTTAAGTACCGCATCCGGAATAGTGCCGATGCCCAATTGCAGGGTAGCGCCGTCCTCTACCAGTTCAGCCACCCTTTTTCCTATTGCTTCGTTCACCTCATTATTACCGGAGGAATAGCTGATAAAAGGTAAAGGTTCATCCACCCAGCAGGCAGCAGTAAAGGAGTCAAACCGAACGAAAGAATCACCATGGGTACGGGGAATATTCGGGTTGACCTGAGCGAGAATAATTTTGGCCTTTTCCATGGCTGCCCTGGCAACGTCAACAGAGGGTCCCAGTGAACAATAGCCGTGCTGATCCGGTGGGGAAACGTGTATAACAGCCACATCCAGCGGGAGGATATTTTTTCGGAATAAGCCCGGGATCTCGCTGAGAAATATCGGGATATAATCGCCATAGTCGCCATTTACCACGCTCCGAACGGTATCCGACACAAAGAGGGAATTGATATAAAAATGGCCGGCTACATCCTCCACATTGATCTTTAAACCCTGCAGGGTAATGCTGACCAGTTCAACATTTTTAAGGCGGTTTTTTTGTGAGATCAGTTCATGGATCAGGTGAACGGGTGTTGCGGCACTTCCATGCAGGAAGACCCGTTGTCCGGATTGAATATGGGAAATGACTACTTCGGGGGATTGGTATTCGGGCATGATGGTATTCCTTATTTCACGCGAAATTAGGATTATTCGGGGGAAGTTATGAGTTATGAGTTATGAGTTATTATTTGTGAAGTTAGGGACCTTGTAGGGGCGGTCAGTTCGAGCGGCCAAACGTATTGATAGAGCCAGAAGTATCCTCACGGCCAGTCGAGAACGGAGGAGCAAGCCCTTGGTTGTTCCGTGGCCGGGTTGTTCCGTTTGAGTAGGAGCTGTTCGGTGAGGGCACCGAACAGCTTCAGGGGGATAATCAAGCGATTGCCTTCTGTATCTCGACAGGCTCGATGTGACTCGGATTAATCCCGGATCCCAAAACCCAGAACCCAAAACCCATAACCCCTCCGCCATGGTTTGACCTAACTCACCATGAAGGAAGCCAGGTAAAGGGAAAACAGAACACTTTACCCCACCGGCTTAAACTGCTCAAAAGCCTGCAAACAGTTATCGCAATAGTGCATGGAGCGGCAAAGGGTTGGTCCGAAAGGGGTGGTGAGGCGGGTGTTTTTGCTTTGGCAATACGGACAAGCCACATCGGAAAGCACACTCAGTTCGATCAATCCGCCTGTATGTTCAGGAGGAGGTGCAAGGCCATGCTGGAGCAGGGCTTTCCGGCCTTTTTCGGTGATGCGGTCTGTGGTCCATGCGGTGTCGAAATTGGTGCTCACGTCCACCTTTTGGATGCCCAGCGACAACACTTTTTCACGCACCATGTCTTCCATAACACGCAGAGCCGGACAACCGCTAAAAGTGGGAATAAGGGTTACCGAGGCTGTATTGTCAGTCTGATTGACCTGAACTTGGGTGATGATTCCCAGATCGACCATCGAAATGGTGGGGATCTCGGGGTCCATGACCTCTTCCAGGGCCTTCCATATTTGTTTTTCTTCTACCATTCGGCTCCAGGATCTACCCGGAAAACTTCTGTCATCTCTTCCAGGAGGGGTTGCAGGTTTTCGGTATGTTTACCGACACGACCACCATACACGGGTTTCCAGGTGTTGCTATCCGGAATAGTCAGGCCGGCTTCAGCCAGGATGGGCTCTATTGCCTCCAGCCAGCGAAGTTTTAAAGCAGCTTCTCCCTTCCAGATAGCTTCATTGATGAGGGTAGATTCGTAGGGTGATTCTTCAAAAATTCCCAGGGCCAGGTTCCAGCAGAAATTGAGGCTGTCCTGCATCCGTTTTTTACTCTCTGCCGTGCCTTTCCCCAATTGCATCACAAATGTGTCGCCATGAAACTTGTGGTACTTTAATTCGCCCTTGAACTTGCGGGCCAGTTTGGCCAGGGGTTCGTAGCTTGAATCCATCATCATATCATAACGCAACAACTCAGCATTATCGAACAGAAAATGGCGCATCAGCGAAAAATCATACTCCCCGATCGGGTATTCTACCAATTGACAATTATGAAACTGCTGTTGGTTACGGGTAAAAGCTACCGTATCGGGTTCAGCCTCCCCAAGGTTGTTGAGCAATTGATACAAGGCCAGGGATTGTCCGATCTTGTCCTGTGCCATGGATGAAAAGGAGATATCCTCTTCAAGCATAGGTCCGATACCCGTCCATTCCGAGTTTCTGTGACCCAGGATAAGCAGGTCGTCGGCCATTTTATACAGCAGTTCTTTAACTGCCTGAGCATACTTTTCGTTCATTTTAAGATCCTTGTTTGGCTTTATAGGCATTGATTCTATCCATCACCTTGTACGGCGATGCTTCCCGGTACTGTTTGTCGGGCGTGGTGCTGAAAATATCGTCATCATCATAATCAGATGCGAAAATATCCGTTGTGCGTGCCACCCAGATATTGACACAAACCCCGCGACGGCCGTATTGTTCCTTGCCAAAAAGCAATGCCATCTCAGGGTTGGGTGCGTGAACCGTTCCCACGTGCTGGTGATGCGTGCCTCTTTTCTTCTGGTGAAAAACTTCGTAGGTTTCGAAGTGCTCCAGCGGCTTTAATTCTTGTTCCATACCCGGTTCATCGCTGATCTGGGCACGTGAAATTCGTGGATCTAAAGATTTTATTATCATGACAAGGAATAAACTAACGCAAGTTAGTTAAAAGGAGGAGTTTTTCAAACTCATTCCGGGAGCCGGTAATTCTGGTTTTGAATGAAAGTGGGGTCAGACAGCGTTTTCAGAAAGGCGATAAGGGCAGCTTTTTCTTCAGCTTTCAGGGTAAATCCTGAAACCAGCGGACTTTGATTCGGTCCCGATTTTCCTCCTGAAGCATAATGATCGATCACAGCTTCGAGTGTGGTGATGGAACCGTCATGCATGTAGGGAGGAGTGAGTGCTACATTGCGTAAGCTGGGAATTTTAAACTTGCCACTATCGGTCGGCAAGTTGGTAAATCGTGCCCTGCCCGGGTCTTTATAGGAAAAATAAAGACCATTGTTCATGGGTTCAAATGTGGTGAAAAAGGGTTCTGCATGGCATTTTACGCAATTGGTTTTTGAAGAAAGGAATAAGCGATAACCTTCTTCTTCCTGTGGGGTATACCTGCTTTTTCCGGTCGATACTTTATCGTAGCGTGAATTGGCGCTTATTAAAGTCCTTTCAAATGCAGCGATGGAACGGGTAATGGAATAGGGGCCGGGAGCTTGTCCGTAAGCCAGTTGGCTCAGTGAATCATAATAGGGAATGAGAGCGAGCTGCTCACCAATATCCACAATATTATGGGCAAACTCATTGTGCTCCTGTATCGGAACAAGGATCTGCATTTCGAGGGTTGGCAGGGATGCTTCTCTCAGGTAGTGGGGTTGGTAAGCCAGGTTGAAGAGACCGGGAGCATTTCGGGTTCCCTGACGGCCATACACACCGGGATTGGTGGCTTTGAGGCTGGCAAAGGCATGTTTGGGCTGATGGCAACTGGCACAACTGATGCTCGAATCAATACTCAGGATCGGGTCATAGAACAAGGCTTTTCCTAACTCAATACGGGTTGCATTGGGCTGGTTGTCGGCCGGGATGAATGGTGCCGGAAAATGGGCAGGGTACTGCGTAAACCAGTTGCCTTCTGAAAGACCTGGCGTTTCGTTTTTTTCGCATCCCGTTGTCAAAACGAAAACCAGAAAAAAGCTGAAAAACGCCAACCTTTTCATCAATTTGGATCCGAATAACGCGGGTCGCTGAGGAGTGAATAATCACTCAGGGTTTTCAGAAATGCCAGAAGGTCGGCCTTTTCCTGGGTGTCGAGCATCAGGCCGGTATTCATTGTATACTGCAGGGCAGGATCAAGGCTGGACGAATAGCGGATGCCATGGTCGTAATGGTCGATCACTTCTTCCAGAGTCTGGAAGCGACCATCGTGCATATAGGGTGGGGTTAGAGCAATGTTACGCAGGCTCATAACCTTGAATTTGCCCTTGTCGCCCGGCTTTCCTGTCACCGCTTCACGTCCGATATCCAATATTGCGGATGTGCTGTCGAGGCCGTTGTTCATGTATTGGTTATTCTCGAAATTTCCGCCGCTGTGGCAATGCGCACAATCAGCTCCTGAAATTTCCGGAAAAAACGGATTGTATTCGGCAAAAAACAAGGCTCTTCCGCGTTCCTCTTCCTGGCTGAGCGTGGCTTTCCCGGCCAGATACTGATCGTATTTACTGTCAGCTGAAACAATGCTGTTCATAAACTGCTCAAGAGCCAAAGAAATACGTTGCGGGTTTATTTCTTCGGAGCCAAAGGCCTTTTCGAACTGGCTTTTATAGGTTTCCAGAGCAGTCAGTTTGGTAACTACATTTGCCAGGGTTTCGTTCATTTCCAGCGGGTCCTGTATAGGTTTAAGGGCTTGGTCCCGAAGGAGGTGGGCACGACCATCCCAGAAAAATTCATTTTTATGCCAGAGGGTGTTAAACACGGCCATAGCCTGGCGTTTACCGGGTAATCCTGCAATACCAATTGAAAAACGTGAAGTGTCTGTGAAAGCATGCTCCTGCCGGTGACAGCCCGCACAACTTTGGGTCCCATCACCGGAGAGAAGCTTTTCATAAAACAACATCCTTCCCAGCTTAACCCCTTCCATGGTCAGGGGATTATCTCCGGGAATTTCAGGAGCAGGTAAATTCCCATATTCCAGTACATAAGCAGGATTTTCCGGAGTTGTATTCAAAGGCTCATCCTTCGCACAACTGCCGATAAAAAGGGCAAATCCCAGCATAAAACTCAATATTCCAATCCGTTTATTCATCATCACTGAAAACTTTTACCCGCCGAAGCTTCAGCGTAGGCGGGGAAAACGCTTAAGGAGTAACAACCCATTTTACCGAACGTGTTTCCTTGCCGGCATATTCAAGAGCGATCACATAAAAACCAGGACTTTGCGGGGCGAGGATCATAGCTTCACTAACCTGATCATACCTGGCCACACATTTGCCTTGTTGGTCGTATACCTGTATGCAGGAAGGCATATTTTCATCCTTAAATGACAGGGTGCTGCTGCCTGAACTTGGGTTTGGATAAAGTACGGCTTGCTCCTCCGCTATTTCGGGATTGGAAAGCACAGAGCTGTTTCCCTCAGAAGAGGTAAACACATGGTTCGCAAAATTCATGATCATTTCGTAACCTTCCTCGACTTCGGCATGAGTAACCACGCCCGCTGTAGTTTCAATGCCTTTTAAAGCTTGTGCATAGTCGGCATTCAGTTCTATAGTAAGATCATTGCCCACTTTGACACCGGCCGTACTGATCTTTATTTGCAGGTAATTCACATCCCCGAGGCTGTGTACCTCTACATTTTGATCGCGGTTGGTCCCTCCACTGCCTTCTAAGGCTATAAACCGGTAGCCGGCCTGCCAGCCCCAATGCATGGATGGAGATTTGGGCGCCAACGGGTGAGCGGGTGCATAGGTGCTGGGATCTAAATGGTTGTATGCCTCTTGCACACCGATGGAAAAGCGAATTTCTTCAAGATTGGTAATGGTGTGGCTTCCCAAAAGGACATTTAAGGGCATATTTCCTTTGACCAGCAGCCAGGTATCAGCGATCGCTGTTTGTTGACCGCCATCATGGATCAAAATAATGCTGCTCATGTAATACTCGAGGCGTCTGAATTTAAAGGGCTCACCATCTGCAGTTTCAGTATTTTTATTAAAAGCAAAGGCTGAATCTCCCATTTTATGGTTGATTTTCAGATAAATATCACTTTGCGCAAAGAGGTTGCCGGAGCAAAAAATAGCCAGAAGAGCTAATAGGAGTAAGGGTTTTTTCATATAGAATAAAGTTGTGATTAAATCAAATTTATAACATTTTACGACTAAATCATACCCCTGGCCTTAAGTTCAAGGTAGCGGTTGATCGTGTTTAAGGTTAGGTCAGCGGGGCTGCTAAGCAAAGACAAAATGCCATTTTTCCTCAGTTCCGCCACGATCTGTTCCTTTTCATAACGTACTTTTTCCGCCACCATTTTTCGGTAGACATCGTGGGTATTCCGGGCTTTTTTATGGATGAGTTCCAGGGTCTCCGTATTTTCAAAAAACACGACCAGAAGCAGGTGGTTTTTTGCCATTGCCTTGATATAAGGCAGGCGACGCTGCATGGAAGAGACGGTATCAAAATTGGTAAAGAGGATAAGCAGGGAACGCTGGGTTACCTGATGTTTAAGTTTCAGGAAAAGGCGTTCATAATCCGATTCAAGAAAACGTGTTGACTGCCGGTAGAGCATTTCCTGAAACCGGAGCATATGTCCCGATTTTCTGCTGGCCGGTAACATTTGCACCTGCTCCTCATCGAAGGTGATGAGTCCGGCTTTGTCGTATTTTTTGATCGCAATATTGGCTAGTACAAGTGAAGCATTGATGGCATGATCGAGCAGAGTCATATTTTCAAAGGGCTGGTTCATCACCCTGCCTTTATCGATGATGCAATACACCTGTTGGGAGCGTTCATCCTGAAACAAATTGGCCATGAGCTTACCACGCCGGGCAGTAGCTTTCCAGTTTATGGTTCGGAAATCGTCGCCGGGAACATAGTCCTTTATCTTTTCAAATTCTGAATGCTGGCCGATGCGCCTGATCTTTTTAATTCCCGAATCGATCAGGGTATTGCTGATGGCCAGGTATTCATACTTTAGCATAGACAGATAAGAAGGATAAACCACAATTTCCTGAGGGGATCCCCCTTGTATTTTCCTTTGTACCAATCCTGGCCCCATACTCGCCAGCACCTGGATATGTCCAAATGAATAAGCACCACGACGTGTGGGACGGTAAGTATAGAGGATGGTTTGTGTGTCTCCGGGCTTAAGGGTAAGCGACTTATAGAAGTTGCGCACCTGCCACTCAGGAGGCAATTCATCATAGACTTCAATACGACAGGGAAAGGCAAACTGCGAATGGAGACTTAGACGTATCGGGTTTTCATCGCCGTTGCTGAATTTGTTTATCAGGGTCCGTTCCGCACTAATCCCCTTCCCGGTAAATAAAAAGACGATCTCAGCGATGGGGATCAAACAAAACAGGAAGAAAATGACCTTGGCGGGTAAGAATAACCAGGGCAGGATGAACGACAAAGTGAAAAGCAGCACCAACACCCCGATCCCGATAAAAAAACGGCGGCTTAAAAACAGCGAGGAGTAGGCCTGTTTGAGTGGATTTATCACTATCTCGGAACTTCTACCTGGTTCAGTAAACTTAGAATGAGCTCATCAGGCTGTATGCCTTCCATTTCCTTTTCAGGGCTCAGCAAAATGCGGTGGCGTAAAACGGGCAAGGCACAATATTTTACATCTTCGGGAGTAATGAAGTCTCGTCCATTCATAGCAGCCAGCGCTTTGGATGCGTTTAGCAGGGCAACTCCCGCGCGTGGTGATGCACCGATAAAGATCCCGTTAAACTGACGGCTTCCCCGAATAATGGCACTGATATAACCCAACAATTCAGGTTTTGCTTCGACCTGCCTGATGAGTTTTCTCACATCCAAAAGCTGCGCACCGCTTAATATTGTCTCGATATCGCTCAAAGGGTCTTTGCCTGTTGCGTGTTGATGCATGGCCAGAATATTCATCTCCGCACTTTCATCGGGATAGCCCACATGAATTTTCATCATAAAACGATCGAGCTGGGCTTCGGGCAAACGGTATGTACCTTCATGTTCGATCGGGTTCTGAGTAGCCAAAACCATAAAGGGTTCCTGCAGCGCGATGCTGTGCCCGTCGACACTTACCTGGTACTCTTCCATCACCTCAAAAAGGGCAGCCTGGGTTTTGGCCGGAGCCCGGTTGATCTCATCGATCAGGACCAGGTTAGAATAGATAGGGCCTTTCCGCAATTCAAAGTCCTGGGTTTTTTGGTTATAGATGGTCGTCCCCAAAACATCGGAGGGCATCAGGTCGGGGGTAAACTGTATTCGACTGAAATCGGCGCCAATACAGCGGGCAAGCGCTTTGGCTGCCATGGTTTTTGCCACTCCCGGAACTCCTTCTATCAATACATGACCCCTGCCAAACAGGGCAATGAGAAGCTGGGTGATGAGTTCATTCTGACCGAGAATATGACTGGCCATCTGTGCTTCCAGGCGGGTGATCTGCTCTTGCAATTCACTCAGGTCTAAGCGTTTTTCAAATTCATTCATGGTAGGGATATTTTCCTGTTTGTGCGTAAAAATCTTCTAAATGGGTATTCAGGCGACCGAGAAATTCCGGACTGATCTGCGTAAATTTATCCATCGCCTGTATCATTTCTTTGAGTTTATGGACAGTCGTTTCTTTTGCTCCTGACTTCTGTTGGAGTTTGGTCCAAAAGTCGCTTTCGTGTTCATGGAGCAAAAAGAGGAGCTGAACATTATGATAAAAATAACGGATCTTCTTTTTAGCGACATCAATATGGTTGCCTTCCTGAAAATAAAGGTCACCGATGGTTTCTATAAATTCAAGTGTTTTATTTTCAGGCTGGGGCAGAACGGGAATTGCCCGCTGACGCCGCCTGGCAAAAAAGAAAAGGGCGAGAATTGTTCCTGTTATCAAAAGGGTCCAGGCATAATTGAGCGCCTGGTTTTTTTTAATCAACTGAAAGGCGCCTTTCTCTTCTGAGCGGAAATAAGGTTTGTAATAGTCATCCCAGATCGTTTCCTGCCTCGGGAGGTACGATAGGCAGCGGGCTACATAGTGCGGGTTTTCCAGAAAATGGATATTCGCAAAGACCTTTGGGGCTAAATGCAGGTATATATTGCCATTGTGGTAAGGGATCTGTACAAAATTCACCAGGCTGTCACGCCCGCTGATCCCTAAAATGCGTCCTTCAAAATCATCGCCCGGTATTAAGGTGCCACTGGCCTGCAGGTTTGTAAACCGCACCTGTTCATTCCGATAAGCAGGATTTACAAGTCTGAAGATCGTGCTGGTGTCATGGTTCCAGGTAAAAAGTATTTTATCTGTCAGGTTCAGGTCTTCCAATAATTTGTCGGTCAGCGATTCATTGGCAATAAAAACCTGATTTCCCCTGCCAGCGAATTCCAATATCAATTCCTGGTCGATCTCACCAAACGCGATATCATTGCTGATAATGATCAGGTTTTTTCCGACACCCTCCGAACCGAGCCATTCACTAAAGGGACGTTCATTTCTGGTGATTTCATCTTCCGGAAAAAGCCGGGGCAACTGATCGAAGAGTAAAAATGTTCCATAGGGGATCCGGTCCTCGGGCGAGTACGTTTCTCTCCAGTCGATATCTTCTTCATGAGTATAATAACTCAAGCCGAACAGGAAAAGTAAAAAAAGCAGGAACCAATAATATTTTAATCTAGCCATGAGGCTGCTCTCCTTTCTCGCCTGTTAACAGACGTTCATACAAGGTTTTGGCCGATCTGTAGTCTTCCTCACTGATGGCATAGCCTCCATATTGGGTATAAGCGAAAAGATCACTCAGCTCCCGGAAGGGACCCCGTTGCCAGCGTTCTTTCAATTCGTTGAGGTAATCGCTGTTGGTTTTCTCTTTCTTCCATTCAATGCTGTTGGCCTCTTTTAGAAAATAAAGGGTTTTGATAAACAAGTAGCGAAGGGCAAGGGCAAAGTTCTTTTCTCTTTCAGCCTCCAGCCATTGTTTTTCGAGATCCGAACTGCTTCCGTCAAAATCCAGAAATTGAACCTGAGGAAGGTCTTGTCCTTTTGAAGCGATCAATCGCGACCGGCTAATTTTCGAAAGGTAAAAGATGAGGACACTCGCAGCAATGACAATGAGAAGGATCAGAAAAATCCGGTAAACAAGCTTTACATCTCCCGCGCTATAGCTTCCGAATAATTTTTGCAAAAGCCAGGTAGCAAGCTGCTCCAGCAGGTTTGGGCCTTCGATCAAATTCCTTTGGTATTGAAAATCTTTATCCCGGGCATACTCGTNNACATACTCGTTGAGTGCATTTGTATCAATATTTCTTTCTTTTACCCAGGCTGAATCGTAATAGCTGACGGGGTTAACCTCTGACCATGAGGAAGAGGCGAATAAAAGGATCAAAAGCAGGGAAAGCAGGTATTTCATGAGTAAGTGGAGAGCGTACTATCCTCTGACAGTTTTTCAACACGGGCTTTCAAACTCACTTTTTCCAGACGTTCTACGTTACTCAGGTAAAAGGCAGTAAAACTCAGGCTGATAAAAAATGTGGTGAAAAAGCTCAGTACACTGCTAAGATTTTGAATGAGCATAAAGAACCAAATATTTTCTTCTGAAAAAATATCTTCGATCCCCACATTTCCTCCCAATAAGGAGCCAAATAGACCCAGGTAGGCGGGAAGCAGAACGAAGCCTGAAACAACCATATAGGAACAAATCAGCAGGCCGATGGCTTTGAACCATTGTTTTTGCAGGAGTTTGAAAGAACGGTCGAGGGCTGAAAACAGTCCCCTGGCCTCAAAGAGGTAGATCACTGTCCATACCTGAGATAATGCAATGAGCGCGATGATGATCAGCAGGGTCACCGGTGTTAAAATAACCGTAAAAACCAGTAAAAGGCTTAGTCCGGCAGCGATGCCAAGAATGATGAAGATCATAATATTGGACAAAATCAACCACCAGCCATGGGCAAATACCTTGGCCCAGATATCGTTCCATTGAAAATTCTCAGGGCCTTTTTCTTCATACAGCTTCACATAATAAACGGTTCCCCAGAGAATGGTAGCGTATGTAATGTAAAGGCCGATATAGGCAAAAACCATGTTCATGCCAATTGAATTGCGGCGCATGTTTCCTAATGCCGGGTCAAACCCTTCCCATCCATCGGCTGTACCAAGATAGTAAAAGGTGCTGGCCATCAGCATCAGGGGCAGGCTCATCAGGCCAATGGTACGGAACATATGTTTCCAGTGTCGACGCACCAAATTGGCAGCAAAGCCCATCATCTGGCCCATGTCTCTTACTTTATACAGTTCCAGCTTGGCTTGTTCGTGATTCATAGCGATGTTTCATATAGGGGAGGTAAACAAAATACCAAAACACAAACCCCAGGGAGAGGATAATGCAAGGCAGACTTATGGCGCTTATTTTATAAAAGCGTGTAACAAAACTTTCAAGAAATCCGGCAATGATAAAGAAGGGCACCAATCCGAGGATAATTTTCAGTCCGTCTTTGGCGGTATCCCGAAATCGTGCGATACGGGAAAAGGTGCCGGGAAACAAAAATCCGGAGCTCATATAAATGCCCGCTCCTCCGGCCACTACAATAGAAGTAATTTCAATGGTACCATGCACCCAGATTGCCTGTGCTGACAGTCCGAGAACACCTTCCTGATAAAAAAAATACTGGAAACAACCGAGCATAATGCCGTTTTTAAGCAAAAATCCGGCAGTTCCTAAAGGACTGAGCAGCCCGAATAAAAAGGCTAAAAACGAAACCCTGATATTGTTCAGGGTGATTTCCAGGAACATAAGGTCCTGCCTTTCGCCGGCATAAATGGCCATAGGGTCCTGGTTTTTGATATTGGACAGGGTGAGGTCAACATAGGCATCACCCAGAATGATCCGGGCAAAATCAGGGTTAAAACGCATACTGATTATGCCAAGGAGTATGGCTACCATAAAAATAAGCAGCGCAGCCAGCATGGCAAACCGTGCCCGGAACATGGTTTCAGGGATCTCCTCCAGCCAGAAACGCTGAAACCTTCCTTTGTCCTCACGTTTATTCCGGTAGATACGCCGGTGAAAAAAGAGGGCGAGTTCGTTTAAAAAGGAGGTGGTTTTTGATTTCGGATAAAAGGTTTGGCTATAGGCAAGGTCATCGGAAAGTTCGATATACATCTCTGCGAGCTCATCGGGTTCCTTTTTGCTCCGGTTCTGAACAATTGCTTCCAATTCTTCCCAACGTTTTTTCCTCAATTTGATAAACCGTGCTTCTTTCATTGCCGCTTCTCCAAAAATGCACATTTATTTGAAATAAATAAGCCTTAGCTGTATTATTGAATAGACGATGGACGAAAACTTACACATACGCACAAGTACCGGGGTTGAACTCAGCTTTGAGCTGGCCAGCCTTGGCGACAGGTTACTTGCCTGGTTTTTAGACTTCCTGCTCATGGTAGCGTATGTTTTTATCGCTTCGATGTTGGTTACAACCTTTATGGCTGATGGCGGTACGAATGCGGCAGTTGTTTCAAGCATTCTGATGCTCCCTGTCATACTCTACCATTTTTTATCGGAAACTTTGATGAACGGGCAAAGTATAGGAAAAAGAGCCAGGAACATTCAGGTTGTGAGGCTGGACGGACAACAGGCGACTATAGGAAATTATGCCATGCGTGCCCTTGTGCGCCTTTTGGAGATCGTGCTTTTGCAAGGATCGCTGGCCATGTTGTTCATTGTGAGCAGCAAATATGGACAACGTTTGGGTGATGTGGCTGCGGGAACAACTGTTGTGAAGGTGAAAAAGCAGAATAGCATGGAGGAGTCGCTGTTTCGCGATGTGCCTGAAACGCACCAGGTGCGTTACCCGGAGGCGGTTCAGCTATCGAACGACGATGCTGAAACACTGGGTCTTTTGTTGTATGAGTTAAAGAAAAGCAGAAATGAAATGGTGCTGATGAGAATGGCTCAGGATGCCCGTAAACGTTTGGCCGGAAGGTTGGGTATAGACAGTCCGGTACATGATCTTGACTTTTTGAATGGCATTCTCGACGATTACAATTATTTGCAAACCCGCGCTTAACGCAGGCATTCCAGATAAGCTTTGATCGAAGCTTCCAATCCGATATAGAGGGCATCACAGATCAGGGCATGGCCAATACTCACTTCAAGCAAAGTGGGGATCGACTCCTGGAAATAGCGCAGGTTTTCTAAACTTAAGTCGTGACCGGCATTCAAACCCAAGCCGATGTTTGCCGCATGTTCTGCAGCTTCGAGATAGGGGGCAATTGCATCTTTCGGGTTTTTTGGAAACTGGCTTGCATAAGCTTCCGTATAGAGTTCTATTCGGTCGGCATCAACTTCCCTGGCGCCGTGAACCATGTCAACTTTAGGGTCAATAAACAGGGAGGTACGTATGCCGGCTTCTTTGAAGGCAGAGATTATTTCTTTCAGGTAATGGGCATGTGCCACGGTATCCCAGCCCTGGTTGCTGGTAAGGTTATTCCGGGAATCGGGAACCAGGGTTACCTGATGGGGTTTCACCTCAAGAACGAGGTCCATAAACCGTTTTTCCATGGGATTTCCCTCGATATTAAATTCGGTTGTCAGCACCTTTTTCAGGGCATACACATCCGCATAACGAATATGCCTTTGATCTGGACGAGGATGAACGGTAATCCCCTGAGCACCAAATTTCTCGGCATTCTGAGCAGCCAGGATCAGGTCGGGATTGTTTCCACCCCGGGAGTTACGCAGGGTAGCTATTTTATTGATATTGACAGAAAGCCGGGTAAGCCCCATCTCTATTTTGATTTAGCCATATAGAGACTGTCCCTTTGTTCTTTTACTTCAGCACTGTCTAAGAAGTCATCGTACGACATCAACTTATCGATCATGCCGTTTGGTCCGATCTCGATGATACGGTTGGCCACCGTATTGGTAAACTCATGGTCATGGGAAGTAAAGATGACGGTTCCTTTGTATTCGATCAGACCGTTGTTAAAGGCGGTGATAGATTCGAGGTCAAGGTGATTGGTTGGTTCCNNACCGTACTTTTTCTCCTCCTGAAAGGACCTTGGCCTTTTTCAGCGATTCTTCCCCGGAGAAGAGCATTCTTCCCAAGAACCCGCGGATAAAAGTTTCGTCTTTTTCTTTGGAGAACTGCCGAAGCCAATCGATCAGGTTGAGGTCTATGCCTTCAAAATAGGCACTGTTATCATTAGGCAGGTAGGCTTTATTGATGGTAATTCCCCAGCGAACGGCACCGGTATCGGGCTTTTTATTTTCTGCAATGGTATCCAGCAATTCGGTAACAGCCACGTGATTTTTAGACACGATCGCAATTTTATCGCCCTTGTTCACTGTAAAATTAATATCGCGGAAAATGAGCTCGCCTTCTACTGTGCGGGAGAGTTTTTCTACAGTCAGGATCTGGTCGCCGGCTTCCCGTTCCTGGCTAAAAAATATCGCAGGATATTTTCTGCTGGAAGGTTTGATCTCAGAGATATCGAGTTTATCGATCATCTTCTTACGAGCCGTAGCCTGGCGCGATTTGGCCACGTTGGCCGAAAAACGGGCAATGAAGTCCTGAAGTTCTTTTTTCTTCTCTTCCGATTTTTTGTTCTGGTCCTGACGTTGGCGTAAGGCCAACTGGCTGGACTGGTACCAGAACGTATAGTTACCGGTATAGATCTGAAGTTTACCAAAATCGATATCGGCCACGTGGGTACAAACGGTATCCAAAAAGTGACGGTCGTGGGAAACAACCAGCACGGTATTTTTAAAATTCAGGAGGAAGTCCTCCAGCCAGCGAATGGAGTTGATGTCCAGGTCGTTGGTAGGCTCATCGAGAAGGAGGATATCGGGGTTACCAAAGAGGGCCTGGGCGATCAATACCCTAACCTTTTCGCTACCACTGAGTTCTTCCATTTTGCGGTAATGCACGTCTTCTTTTACGCCCATACCGCTGAGTAACTCGGCAGCATCGCTTTCGGCTTCCCAACCATGCATTTCTGCAAATTCGCTTTCGAGGTGGGATGCCCGCATGCCATCGGCTTCGCTAAAATCAGGCTTTTCGTAAAGGGCGTCTTTTTCCTTCATGATATCCCATAATTTTTTGTGACCGAATATAACCGTATCCAAAACGCTCAGGTGGTCAAATTCAAAGTGATTCTGTTTTAAAACCGCCATCCGTTCGCCGGGGGTAATAAAAATATGCCCTGTGGTCGGGTCGATATCGCCGGCCAGGATCTTGATAAAGGTTGATTTTCCCGCACCGTTTGCCCCGATAATGCCATAGCAATTTCCCGGGCCAAACTTCACATTCACATCTTCAAACAGCACTCTTTTCCCAAAACGGAGGGATACATTGGATACTTCGATCATGGTAATTTCAAAAAAGGACTGCAAAGGTAAGGATAAGTAATTTAAAAGTCAGGGAGTACAACCTTTTGAGGATATTTGTTGTCTGTATTTAAAATGAAAAAGGTGTTGCTTATTTGGGGACTGCTTGCTTGCATCCTGACCGGGTTTGTTCACGGACAAACGTCGGTGATGCGCACCTTTGCAGAAACCGGGGGGAGTGTAAGTACCGGAGCACAGGGTTCGATTTCTACGCTCAGCAATGGCGATGTTATCGTGATCAATGAGCGCTATACGAATTTTTCTCAGAAAGGCATTCAGTGTTTCAGGCTGGAGAAAGGATCTTTAAAAATACTTCATAGCAAAGCCTACTTCAATGATTTTACAGTTCAGAACCTGCGCTGTCAGGTAAAAGGCGATTCGATCTACCTGATCGCCCAGCATAATAACGGAGGGGTTTATAAAATTCTATTTCTCGTATTTGATGCGGATCTGAATTTGGTTCGCTCGGTGATCCATGATAATTCGGAGTCCTTGTATATCTATTCCTTTTTGGCGGATACCGATGGAAGTTTTCGTGTTTTCGGTTCACTAAGTCGCCCTGATAATAGTATTTATCGCTTTGCTATGAGTATGAACACAAGCGGGAACGTTATCTGGGCGAAAATTTTTGGTAAAAATGCAGCATTTTGGGGCGGAAGTGTATTGCTTCCTGATGGAACCCTTATCGCGTCATCGGGAAACATGAATGTCCCGTTTTCCCCGGGAATTTTTATTGCACTGAACAGGAATGGGGGTTTATTATGGACGAAAGGTTTTGGCAATCAATTTACGCATTCCATCAACAGCGGATCCATTGACGGTAACGCTTTAATCACACGCAGTGGCAATGATTCTTCGCTTATTTATTCCATACGCATTAGTCCGAATGGACACTATTTGGGTCAGACCCAGGGAGTCAGGATGAACTGGCCTGTGTTTAGTTCGGTCCTTCCAAATAAACATAGCGTAGTTGGCAGCACCTCTTTTGCCGGTAACCAGGTTTTTTTGAAAATTTCTGAATGGGACGAAAACGGAATATTAGTGAACAATCACCGTATCGATAATATTTTTGGCTATGCGCCGACCGGAGCTATTTATGACGCGTGTAAATACGCCAGCCATGTGGATGGATCCGGAAATTTCTATGTGTTGGGTGTAGCCAATCGCCAGGGCTTTTTTGTTTTGCGTTTAAAACAGGACCTCGAATTTGATTGTGCCTATACAGAAAAGAGTGCGGAACCAGGTCCTGTCCCCGAACAAGATAATGGCGGCTCCCTGGTAGTGGATATGCCCATAAACTTTATCCCCTATTTGTTTACGGGCGAGACTGCGGGGAATTACAAACAGATCTGCAGTGGTTGTGGAAGTAAAATTCAGGAAGTCCTGTTCGACACCAGTTTGTGTATGCTTAAACCCGAACTTACGCTGAGTGCAGGAAATCCAGGTGCCAAATACCTCTGGTCGGATGAAAGCAGCGGGGCGGAGATAAAAATTCAGCAGAGCGGTGAATATTGGGTACGCATCAGCAACGATTGTGATACCCTGATGGATACCGTAAAGGTGGTGCTCCATCAAAAGCCCATTGTTAAATTGTATGCTGATCCGGAAGTCGCCATTCCGGGAGAAGACATCCTGCTAAGCGGCCACCCCGATACGTTTGCTTCGATGCATTGGTATTATTCCGACAGCCTGATGGCCAATGGAAACCAGACCACCTGGAAGGCCGATAAAAACGGAAGGTATACCTGGTATTGGGAGGTGTATGATGATTCGTCCTGCCGAACCCGCGATTCGATCGTGCTCCGGGTTTCTTTGCTCGACTATTATTTCCCAAACGCGTTCAGCCCGGATAATAATGGCCTGAACGAAGGCTGGGGACCGGTAGGAACGGGAATACAGGAATATAAAATAGAAATTTATACCCGTTGGGGACAGCTTGTTTTTCGGGGAGAAAATCAACATTGGGATGGAAAGTACAAGGGGGTAGGGCTGATGGATGGACAGTATATCTATCGGGTTGAGCTCATTAATGATGATGGAGTGAGGAGGGAATATAAGGGGGTGATTACACTTTTGAATTAGGTCTCCATTTCAGGCCATTCCACGTTTTGGAATATAAGTACGCATTAAATCGTCATGCGCACACAATTGAATAAGTTCGTTTACACTGGTAAGGTTTAATTTTAATAATACTTTATCACGGAATGAATTTACCGTGCTTGTGCTAATATGCATTCGAACTGCAATTTGACTTGGTGACAGCGTCTCACAATACAATTTAAGGTATTCAATTTCCCGGGCAGAAAGTTTGTCAAGAAAATGCCTGGAACTTTGCAGGTCCTGACGCAGTCGCGTTATTTCTTTTCTTATGATCGGGCTTCTGTACACTTGTCCACTGAAAGTGCCATTTATAGCATCTATTAAATGAGAAGTGTCCGCTTCTTCTTTTAGCAGGATAGAAATATTTAAGGATTGATTTACATCCAGGATAAAGGCCTTTGTTGCGTGTATTTTCTCGATCAGAAAAATAACTTGCCTGGTATGATGGACCCCGCTTTCGAGCCATTCCCGGTAATTCCAATCACCATTTATAGTCAATCCGCTAATGACAACATCGTTTTCTTGTCCGTAACCATCTTCTGAAAGTCCTGACATGGAATGAACAGAAATAATTCTCACATGAGAAAACGTATCATCTAAAATGAGCTTCAAGTATTTTTCAAGCAAAAGGGTGGGTTCGTAGATGAAAATGCGCATGATACAGGGATGATCTTTTGTAAAGATACCAAGAGCTACGTAAACGAAAATAGGCGATTTGACCCCAATGATTATTGGAATGCCTATTCGAATGCCGGTACTATGCCTATTTATTAAGTAAAATACTCATTTCATATTTGATCTACACAGAAATACTAAAATTATGAAAGTAAAAAATTTATTTAAAATCGGCATTGCTTTGGCCGTCTTTGCCTTTTACGGTGGACAGGTAAAAGCACAGGTATTGGGGTATGGTAATGCTTCGGATGGTAATGGAGGAGGCTCATCGGGTATTATTTATGAAGACAATAATCGGGCAAAGGTTGCATCCTTTACTTCCAGTAGTGTTACAATTGATCCTACCACTTCTCATGGGACATTTGTTGTTGGGGATAAGGTACTTCTTGTTCAGATGAAAGGTGGCACGATCGGGGCTCATGAGGCATTGACAGTGTCAAGTGTTTTCCTCAACACAATTGGTTTTACGCCTGGTCTTGTCCATTTTGCAAATTATTCTGTCGCTGGAAGTGCCCGCGTTCAGATAATTAAAATTAATGAATATTATGACTATGGCCTCAGTGGTGCCATTGTGACTTGTCACGCCTGGGATGGTAATACAGGTGGTATTGTTTGCTTTATGGTACAGCGTAATTTTACACAATCCTCCGGGGCTATTACCGTTGCCGGAAAGGGATTTCTTCCTGAAAGTATAACCTGGGGAGTTGGAGGTTATGGGGGTTTTCGAAGTACCAATTATGGTACAGGTGGTGTCGCCGGGCCGGGAACTGACGCCGGGGCTGGCGGAGGTGGCACGCCATGTAATACCAAGTGCTTTGATGGCGTGGATGTTCCTTCAATAATTCCGGGTTATTCCGGAGGAGTGGGTGAAAATTGTATCCCATGTTCAGGTTTAAGTGGAACATCAACAACCGGATCCCCTGTATTGCAGGCAAATTCAACATTAAATACAAATGTTATTATGGGTAATGCCGGATATTACCCTTCCGGGCAAGGTGGCGGAGATGGCGGTCCCGGAGGTGGCGGCGGTGCGGGAGGCGGAGCTTCAACTACCAATCCGGGCAGCGACGGAGCACTGGGTACGCATGGAAATTCAGGTGGGGCTGTTGGTCAGGGAGCAGCAGGGGGTGGAATTATCTATATCAAGGCAGGATCATATTCCATCACAGGCGCGGGAAAAGTGTTTTATTCGAACGGAGGTCAGGGTGAGAACGGAAAACCCGGACTTAACGGAGGGAATGGCGGCCAGGGAGGTAATGGCGGCATGGGTAGCTGTATTTCAGGTACGGCAAATGGTGGCGGAGGAACTGGGGGCTCCGGGTTTCCGGGCTCGGGTTCAGGTGGTGGGGATGCCGGCAATGGCGGATCTGCCGGATACATTTGGCTGATATCTCAATCTGCTCCTCACGGGGTAAATTCCAGCCATGTTGAAGTAAATGGTGGTGCCGGTGGTAAGGGCGGTCCAGGAGGATTTTCTTACTCCTTGCAATGTATGGCAGGGGGTGCCATAGATTTTACTGGCTGTACCTTGGATATTAGCGACTGTACAACTGGAATAGCTCCCTGTGGGGATGAGCACATTTGTGATTGCGATCAGGTGTATGAATATCTCGCCCAGGCTACAAGCAGCTCGGTATCGGGGTCCGTAGTTTATTTTGACACTCCTGATCCTAAAGTAAAAATAAGTTATAATGGCTATTATCCGGGTCTTGTGGCCAGGGTTGAGCGTAGTTGTAATTCTACTTCCTATACCTACTATCATTGTAATGTGTACAATGGGGGAGATTGTGAAGCCATTTTTACAAGTATTGGTAATAATATTACGTATGCCGGGGCATTTTCGATGCCGGGGGATGTGGTTTTTATTCCGCTTGATAATGAGTATCAAATACTGGATCCAACAGGTGATGAATTAATGTGGTATAAAAGTTCCTGGGAGTATATTATTGATCTGACTAACCCGGCAGGACCCATGAAATGTTATAATGGATCATGCCTGGAACACGTGTACCAGTCGACCAATTATATTATTAATCAAGGACCCACTGGGGCAGATGCCGAACCTGCTCCCAATGGCACAACGACCGCAGGAAATGGCACATCAAATTTCCCGAATGGTACCTTAAATCCTGGGGAAACTGGCTGGAAAAACGGACCTAACGGGCTGAATGACATTACATTCAATGATCTTGGGATAACGATGTATCCAAACCCATCAAGTGGCAAAGTTACCCTGGAATTTAATTCAGTGTCAACAGGAACGGTTAAACTGGCGGCATTAGACTTAACAGGCAAGGTGGTTTTTAGTCAGGAAACAAACGCCGAAACAGGTACTAACTTAATAAGCATCAATTTAGAATCCTTAGAACCAGGTTATTACCTGATCCAGGTGGTATTCGATGGAAAAACTTCTGTCTTGCCCCTTACCCTAAATTGATTTAAAAGGATTAACTTTACGTAAGCAACGTTTTTGAGCGGGTAGTAATCTCTATTACTACCCGCCTTTATTATGAAAAGACTGTATATCTTCTTTTCCTTAATGCTATTGGTGTCTTTTCCTTCGAAGGGGCAATTGGATTATAATGCCTGGCCGATATTTAATACAAATAAGAGTAATCAGCCAGATTCAATGGTGGTTATTCAGTTTTCAGAGAACACGGAATTAATTATGTACCCATTGGATTCTAATGCAAGTATTTTCAGTTTTATACCTGCCACAATTAGTGACCCCACATCAGGACGCCTTTTGATATATACGTCTTGGTGGAATTATATTATCGATTCCGTAGGGCGAATTTTAGAAGCTAAACCCACCCCTGGTTTTCAACTTGGCCATTTGAATGAGGAGATACTTTTCCGTGACTATATTAGTGATACAATTTATGGCATTTCAAATCCAAGTGAGGGAACCCTATTTAGAAAACTGACTTTTCAAGATTCTATCCAGTTCCTGCAAGAAACAATCTTTGCGACAAAATATATCCAGCAGGTTGCCATGACTCGGGATTCTGCCCTCCAGCCTGTTTTGGCATTTGTCTTAAAGGAAGATACGTTAAGCTTGGATCAGTTCAATCGACTTGGCAACGCAATTGATCTGTATAAATTAGAATCCGGCAATTTAAGTTTGTACTCCAGGTTATGGATTCCTAAATTGAATATTGGAAAGAATATTGAGTTTTCTCCGAATGGTGAATTCCTTTGTCTGGGTACTTGGGTTTATCGGGTTAACCGTAACGAAGCCAAACTAACTTTGCCTATTGATCTGACTTCGTTTTTTCAAGCTAAAGGTATAGTTGAACGAACGAATGTATTTTCTGCTTTTTCAATGGATTCCAGATTCATTTATCTCAAATGTGAAAAAAATTATACCTACCATGATTCCATATTTATATTTCAATTTGACCTGGAGAATTGGGATGAAACTAAAGCGAAAGAAAGTGCGTACCTGGTGTATGCTGATTCGATGATGGGATTCGAACGTATGAGGCAAATTAAATTAGCTCCTGATGGGGTAATTTATTGTGCTTATAGTCAAGCTGGATCAAACAAGGGTTTTCTTTCTGCAATCCTTGATCCAGGTCAACCAGGGGCGCTGTGCGGCTTTGAGAAATATTATCACTCATTAAATTCCCATATTAAAACCAGACTTGATAGTTTTTCGGGGGTTTCGTTTCCAAATATCGGCATCTTTGCTCCGCAAAGCTCCTATTACCTTGATCTCGGTCCGGATACGCTTTTATGTCAGGGAGACAGCCTTCCATTGCGGCTAAAAACGAATGAAAAGGTTTGGTGGAGTACAGGGGATACCGGCGCTTCCATTTGGGTAAAGTCCAATGGATATTATACTGCCACCATCAATTTTCTATTGGGCGCATTTAGCGATACCATTCATGTTCAGTTTGCACCAAAACCTGTGGTGTATATTGGTCCTGATACGGCCTTTTGCGATCTGATTGATTACCTGATACAGCCCAATGCAGATTCAGGGTCCTTTCTCTGGAATACCGGGGCACAGTCAAAAAACCTGTATGTGAACCAGGAAGGGCAATATAGCTTAAGAGTTGAGTCGGGCAATGCCTGTTTAAATGCTGATACCGTTTATATAGACAGGCTCATTTCGCCGGCGTTTAAGGATTTAGACACGACACTCTGTGAAGGAGACCAGATCGTCCTCGGGCCTGGAATTGGCGGCTTGAACTACTTGTGGTCAAACGGAGATACCAGCTCTAGAATAACAACCAACAAATCGGGAATTTATATCCTGAAAGTTCACAACCAGATCTGTGAGGAAGAAGTCACCTACACGGTCCATATTATTCCGGAAGATTCCTGTACAGGCAGTATTTATTTCCCCAATACGTTTACTCCGAACGGGGATATGTATAATCCCTACTTTTTCCCGGCCGGGAACAATTTTGAGGTTCAATCCTTAAACATTTACAACCGCTGGGGCCAACATATCTATACCCATGATCCCAAAAATCCGGGATGGGATGGAAGGTATTTGGGACTGATGGTTCCGGATGGGGTTTATTTTTATACCTGCACCTATACGGTGCTTGAGCAGGGTAGAATGCGCAGGGTAAATACGAAGGGAATTATTCATGTTTTGAGGTAATTTTCTCACTTCAATTTTTTCAGATTCGAACTTTTAACCAATGAGGTCATTTGAGTTATCGCAACTTGGTTGAGCTGAATTAACCGTTCCGTCTGATCTATACCTTGCCGAATTAAGACGGCATTAATGCTTTCTAAATTGGAGAGGACTACAAGTTGTTCAAGGGTGGCTGAATCGCGTATATTGCCTTTTGGGCTTGGGTTTTGGAGTCGCCAGTTTGAGGCAGTGCTTCCAAATAGGGCCATATTGAGTAGGTCGGCTTCCGAGGCATAGACCATAGCAATTTGTTTTGTACTTAGCTTTTCAGGAATCAAGCTTTCTTTAATGGCATCTGTATGGATGGTATAGTTGATTTTGGCCAGCGTACGTTGTAGGTTCCAATCGAGTTTTTGACGTTTGCTCTCGTCTTCCTTCAAACGTTGAAACTCTTTGATAATATAAAGTTTAAACTCAATGGAAATCCAGGAAGCAAATTCAAAGGCAATGTCCTTGTGAGCAAATGTGCCTCCATATCTTCCTGATTTAGAAGTTATCCCAATCGCATTGGTTGTTTCTATCCAACGCTTCGGGGTGAGAACAAAGGTATTTAGTCCGGCTTGTTTTCTAAACCCGTCGAA
>DQHT01000153.1 GCA_003531115.1 Bacteroidota bacterium
GTCAACTTTTTTCAGGACGACACAGAGTTATGGGTTTTGCCCGCCGAAGCTTTTAATGAATTTTAAGAGGAACCTGATTCCTGGTAAAGCGTAGGCGGGGTTTTCAGGTAGTCTATGATTATATGGAGCAGGGCGGCACATTCCTGAAGCTCATTTATTCGCTGGCGATTCGGATCAGCAAGGCAATACTGGCTGGCATCATAAAGGAGGTCAATTTCCTTTTCGAAAACCCGGATCAGGACTTCCACTGTCTTAGGACTCAAAGCGGTATTATCAAATGCATGCTTCTCAATAAGTACCAAAAACCCGTTCAGATGAAAAAGCCCGTTGATCCGAAGGCCGGCAATGGCTTCGGTCAATTGCGGAGTAGTAACTAGTTCCATGCGTTCATGTTGTATTTGATTAAAAACATACACCAATTCTTATGGCCATGTCCATACTTATCATGTTTCGGCCTTGTTTTTGTTGATGAAACTAGGTAAACGCGGACCTTGTTTCATAATGATCTGAGGCAGCTGCCCCAATTCCCTGCCCGAAGGAGGCAGGTTTTATTAAAATACATTCCTAAATCATACAGAATGAATCTGTTGTCACGAAGTGTGGGAACTTCCTTTTACCTCATCGCTAATCTTGCCTGATCCCAGTCCGGGAAAATAAGCGTCAATATTAATCTTGCATTTAAAACAAATCGACTCAGCCTCATAAACCCGAACATTTGTCCTTCCTGTCAACCTGTTCTTTAATTGATTTTCACTCCAATTCATTGCTTCCAGTATTTGTAACTTTAACATATACTGCTGTTTAGGTTCAAAAGAGTGATACATCTTTCTAAATGCAAGATTGATTTCTTTCTGAGTCATTGCTTATTTGTATTTTTACACCATCAGGGCACTATTACACTTACAAAAGTAAATAATAATCGTGCATAAAAACAATTACATGGAGCATAAAAATATTTACGAAAAACGTAAAGCTCAGTTTTACAAGGACTTAAAATTAGAGATCGATCGGGCTAAAGTTTCCTATACTGAACTTTCTAAAAATTTGCCCATGTACTCCAGTAAACAGGCTTTCGGACAAGCTCTAAACAACCAGACTTTAAAACTCGAAGCTTTGTTTGCAATTGCCGACGGGCTTGATAAGCATCTCCTGATTCGCTTTTTGGATACAGAGGACAGTTCCTTGGAGCAAACCTTAAATGATCCGGAAAGTCTATATGCGGGGAAAAATCAGAAATTAAACGAGTGCAGGGAGCAGCTAAAAACGCGGGATCAGATCATCCAGGACCTCCGGGAAAGTCTCCGCGATAAGCAAATGATCATTGATATTTTGCAAAAACAGCTGGAAAACAAGAAAAAATAGCCCCGTCCGTCCCGGGCAGTCCGCTAATTTTCTTGAATTATTCTTTTGCTTTTTCGTAGGCACAGGTATGGATAAAGCAACGACAAGCTGTGCAGAAGGTAATTGATTCATTTTATGAAGGGTACAATTGAAAGTTTAGGAATATTTTCATAAATCAGTCCATAACCGTTTGGGTAAATTGGATGTTAGTAGTAATAGTTAACTAGGAAAAATATTTGTAATATTTTGAAAAACAGGCGTTTATCAACAGGAGAGGGGATAAAATTAGCTGGGATATAGCTTGATGTGATTTACATTTGTTATATGCCAAGTACCCTGTTTGTGCATGATCCGGAGTTTTATGCCGTAGTAAAGGATATTGAACTCTCTGAAGTGGTTCCGGACCCGGACTATTTTAACTACCTGCTGCGAGCGGTTGCCTATCAACAGGTTTCCGGAACGGTGGGAGAGGGCATGCACGGACAGTTTTTGGAATTGTTTCCTTCCAAAAAACCCACCCCTCAGGAAGTATTGGATATGTCCTTCGATACCTTTCGTGAAGCCGGTCTTTCAGGTCAAAAATCGACCTATATGCAAAATATAGCCCGGTTTTGGATTGAAAATAAGGTAACAAATGAAATGTTATCCGGAATGTTAAATGTGGATCTCATCGCATTTTTAACGCAAATAAAAGGGGTAGGGCGCTGGACGGCTGAAATGCTGATGATATACGGAATGGCGCGAAAAGATGTATTCCCCATTGAGGATATTATCATTCAACAGGGTTTTGCGGAAATTTTCGGTATGCAGGACCTTCATCTTAAAGAATTAAAACGCCAGATGGTATTAAGGTCGGATAAATGGGAGCCTCACCGCAGTTGTGCGGCCAGATTGATATGGACCTGGAAAATGAAACAATTGGAGGATAGCAGTAACTCCTAGCGAAAAATTCACGGAAAGTCAGTAGATTGATGCCAAATTATTAGGAGAACTTGCTCCCTGTAAGTAAATCGATTAACCATGGCATTAGATTATCTCAAAATGACACTGGACCTTCATTCGGTCCCAAACACCTACACCGTTAAAGTTAGTTTCAACGGATTACCTCTGTCAAATGTTTCCAACCTGGCCTATATGGCGAATGAGAAATACTACAAGGCAGAAAACATTCAGTTGGGGGTTACCAAAACCTTTTCGCATACTTCAACAAATCCTGCATCACACCTTCAGCCTTATGAAGCTGATGAAGTGATCCTGATCAAGGAAAATGATACACTCCAGCTTCGGGGTGGGGGGATCATCAAAACAACCCATTACCCGCCGCCTTACAACAGGAAAGAAAAATACACCTACGAAAACAGCGGAATACTCAATCAGGTTTATTTGTCGGAATTGACGATTGAAAGCGATGGTTCGGGCAACTATACGCTATCGGGAAAGGTGAAATTAAAACCCGGACAAACGTCGACTTTTCAAATTAATCCCGCTGCTGCACTGACAACCGGATTTTCTGGCCGTAGTTCAGAAGTTCTGGAGATCCATATTGAACCGGGGTCGCTGACAGAAGCCACCTTTTCAGGCATCACACTCGACAACAACGACATCGATGAAACTACCCCGTGTACCGTGATCATCCATACGGGTAACCAACTTGATTTTAACAACAGCTACCTAAAAAGCGCCTGGTTCTTTATCAAGGATTAATGCGAAAAGCAGGTCTCTTTCTTTTCTTTTTTGTCCTGGTTTTTATCCGTGTTTCCGGACAAGATCAGCGTTGGGAAAAAGAACTTCTGGTCCTGGATTCAGTCCACCAGGCGAGCAACTCCTCTCGGGCATTGGCGGCGTATCTGGATTTTTTGAAATCCCATCATTCCGACAGCGCAGCAAAAGGAGCGGTGTACCGCAGGCTTGGAAATGTTTACCGGGACCAGGGGAACTTTGAGACTTCCTTATTCTACCAGCTTCGTGCCATTGAACTTGCCGATGAAAACGGAGATATCCTGAGCAATGCATCTTCCCTGAACAATATTGCTTCTTTGTATTATTCTCTGGGCGACAGGGAACAGGCTCTGCGCTATTTTTTGGAATCGTACCGGCTGTTTGGTCTTTTGGCCAGGGAAAAATCCATCGCAAAAAAAGGCCAAAGCGATCTGGCTTTGAACCTGTCAAGCATTTATCAGGAAATGGGAAAATATGGGGAAGCCCGGCATTTTCTTGACCTCTCTTTCGTGCATTTACGCGATTTTGGCGATACCACGGAAATCATTTACCTCTACCTGCTGGAAGGAGATCTTGCCGCAGCCGAAGGGAAACTGAACAGCTGGGAAACAAGCCTGAACAGGGCACATACTTATTTGCAGGAAAGAAGCGACCCCTATGCCGAACTCTTGTTCGTCCAGCAAAAAGCTGATTATTATGGTCGCACCGGTGCTAAGGATTCCGTCAAAATTTACCTGGAAAAAGCCCTGGATCTCGCCTATTCGCTGGAAAACACCGAATCCATACGCAATACGGCCAAACGCTTGTCAGCGTGGTTCGACCAAAAGGGTGACAGCCTGGAAGCATACCACTATTTGAAAATTTACCAGGTATTCAACGATAGTCTGCTTGACGCGGGACGCATCAAGGCTATGATCGATGCTGAACAGAAATACCAGAATATAGCCAAAACAAGAGACCTGGAACAAAGGGAACTGGAACTGAAAAAACGGCGCTTCCAACTCCTGTTTATGGGGAGTTTATGCCTCCTGCTTTTGGTATTGTCGGTATTGCTCGTTCAAAACCGGAATAAAACAAAAAAACTGGCGCAAAAGGAACTTCTCCTGAAAGATAGCCGTATCCGGGAATTGATGCAGGAACAGGAATTGAAGAGTATCGATGCCATGTTGAAAGGGCAGGACGAAGAAAGGCAACGGATCGCACAGGACCTTCACGACCGGCTGGGCAGTATTTTATCCACCGTCAAACTTCATTTTTCGACCATGGAGGAAGAGATACGCAAGCTGCAGGACAAGCAACACCAGAGTTATAAACTGGCAACGGAAATGCTCGATGAAGCGGTAGATGAAGTGAGAAAGATCTCCCATGACCTGCATAGCGGATCTATCTCTAAATTCGGACTTAAAACAGCTGTAAACCAGCTCATTCAGGCTATTGAAAGCAGTAATGCCATCCATATTCAGTTTTTTGATAATCAGATCGACGGACAGGATTATGCCTCCTTTGAGGTTGAGCTGTACCGTATCATACAGGAATTGTTGAGCAATACACTCAAGCATGCAGGAGCTACTGAGGTGAATATGCAGCTTACACGAAACGAAGGGTTTATAACTTTTTCTTATGAAGACAATGGCAAAGGAATGGATCCTGAATTATTGAAAAAAAGTGAAGGGCTCGGGATGGTGAGCATTCAGAACAGGGTGCGAAAAATAAACGGACGCAGTACGCTTGACAGTACACCCGGCCATGGTTTTACTTTTATAATAGAAATACCTTTATGACTGAAAAAATTAAATTGATGATCGCCGACGATCACCAGATGTTTTCGGATGGTCTGGTTTCCATATTTCAAAACGACGATGATATACAAATCGTGGGAATCGCGGCCAATGGTATCGAGTTGATGCGTCTTCTTGAACAGAAAGAGGCTGATCTGGTGCTGATGGATCTGAGCATGCCCCAGATGAACGGAGAAGAGGCCAGTAAAGAAATCCTCAGCCTTTACCCGGAAATGAAAATTATCGTGCTGACCATGCACCACACGCCGGATATTGTATTGCCTTTGGTCGATAGCGGGGTTCACGGATTCATGTTAAAAAACTCCGGCAAATCGGAGTTAAAAACAGCGATTGCCCAGGTTATGGATGGTGATGGTTATTTCAGTGCTGAAATCATCCGTATGCTCACCAACCGCAAGAAAGTCCAAACAGATGAGGTCGTGCTTACCCGAAGAGAAAAGGAAATTCTGGAATTGATCTATAAAGGAATGCCAACGGCTGAGATCGCTGAGAAACTCTTCATTTCACCCTATACAGTGGAAACGCACCGGAGAAATCTGTTGAGTAAAACGGATACGCGCAACGCCACCCAACTCATCAATAAGGCAATAGAAAAAGGCTGGATAAAGGTAGGCACCCGGCTATGACCGCATCAACAGCAGCTTTTCTACGTATTTACCGATAATATCAAATTCAAGATTGACCTCATCGCCAATTTCTATTTGATGGAAGGTGGTATGCGCGTAGGTATACGGGATAACGGCCACCGAAAACCGGTCTTCTTGCGAATTGACCACCGTTAAACTGACTCCGTTCACACAAATGCTTCCTTTTTCGACCGTAACATGGCTTTTATCGTGTTGAAAGGTGAACAGCCAACTGCCATCCTGATCTGCTTTGTTTATACAACGGGCCTTCTGGTCAACATGGCCCTGCACGATATGTCCGTCGAGACGACCATTCATGACCATACAGCGTTCCAGATTCACCTTGCGCCCCGTTTTCCAGGATTTTAAATTGGTTTTTTCAAGCGTTTCATGGATGGCGGTAACCATATGGGTGTGTTTGGCAGGGTCGATGGCCACCACAGTAAGACAAACCCCGTCGTGCGACATACTTTGATCGATACGCAGGTCATTACTAATGGCCGACTCCACCGTAAAATGGATGTTTCCCGCGTCTTGCCTGATCTCCCTGATTTTACCCAAATCTTCTATAATGCCAGTAAACATACTAATGAGTTATTTCAATGATCCCGGTGATATTCCTTTTCGTCATTTTGCCGCCTCTGTTCTCATACACATCACAATGATAGAAATAACTTCCCGGGGCACAAGGTTCAAGGGTCTGCATATTTCGTCCATCCCACTTAAAAGTCGGGTTATTGCTGGTAAACACTTCAATTCCCTGGCTGTCAAATATCACCAGATCGATATGATCAATATTCTGGGAATAAACAGGTTTATAATATTTACCACTTTCGATCACAAATTTATCGGCAAGCTGGAAACGGGAACAGAGTTCGATATGCACCTCATCGCTGGAATAATGAATTTTGTTTAAAGTATCCCTGAACTCGATCCAATAATAGCCGGGCGAGCCAACCCAAATAAAGGGTGATACATAGAGTTGTTGCGAATCCAATGTTTGTGTACGGTAGTCGATCCTTGCATGATCTCCTTCATCGAAGCGATATCCTTTAAAATAAAGCCGATTAGGCAATGTAGTGCTATCCAGTTGATCCAGGAACCAGGTGATCTGGTACTTTTGATCTTCACAGGCAATTTTGATTTCAATGGGAATTCCCACATGCCGGTATTGCTGCATCGAATCATTTCCTGTTTCCGGGGCTGTTTGTCCGAAGGCGCCCTGAAGGCACTGAGGGAGGCAAAAAAATAAAAATAGCGTTCTGATCACCGTTTGCAAAAATACATGCACGCTGTTAAAGCAAAAAGCCCGCCGGAAGAAATACACTTAGTCTTTGGAAGTCAAAGAAGCACGCAGGTATTCCCTGTTTAGTCGTGTAATAACCGAAAGTGGAATTTCTTTCGGACATTCAGCTGAGCAGGCTCCTGTATTGGTACAGGCTCCGAATCCTTCTTCATCCATCTGATTAACCATGGCCAATACGCGTTTTTCACGTTCAGGCTGTCCTTGAGGGAGCAAGGCAAACTGAGAGACCTTGGCGCCCACAAATAACATGGCTGATGAATTTTTACAGGCTGCCACACAGGCGCCACAACCAATACAGGTTGCCGCTGCAAAGGACTCGTCCGCATCATTTTTAGGAACCGGGATCTGGTTCGCATCACCCGCAGCACCGGTATTTACGGAAATGTAGGCTCCGGCTTGTTGAATACGTTCAAAAGAAGTACGGTCTACCACAAGATCTTTGATAACCGGAAATGCATTCGCCCGCCAGGGTTCGATCACGATCTCGTCGCCGTCTTTAAAGCTACGCATGTGCAGCTGGCAAGTGGTAACGCCGTGTAAAGGTCCATGTGGCCGCCCGTTTATAAAAAGGGAGCACATACCACAAATTCCTTCGCGGCAGTCGTGGTCAAATGCCACCGGTTCAACGCCATCCTCGATCAGGTTTTCATTGACCGTGTCGAGCATTTCGAGAAAGGACATGTCCTCACTCACGTCATTGGCTTTATACGTTTCAAAGTTTCCTTCGCTGTTGGTGTCAGGCTGTCTCCAGACTTTCAATGTCAAGTTCATGTGATGATCTCCTTACGAATGCTTATTTATAACTTCTCTGAGTGAGTTTTACATTTTCAAATACCAGTTCTTCCTTGTGCAATACGGGTTTTTCTTCACCCTTATATTCCCAGGCTGCCACATAGGCAAAATTGGTATCGTCACGAAGCGCTTCACCTTCTTCGGTTTGGTATTCTTCACGGAAATGCCCGCCGCAGGACTCATTTCTATGCAGCGCATCATGGCACATCAATTCTCCCAGTTCAAGGAAATCAGCGACACGTCCGGCTTTGTCGAGCTCCGGATTAAAAGATTCAGCGTTACCCGGAACCCGCACATCCTGCCAGAATTCGGCGCGTAAAGCTTTGATCTCTTCGATGGCTTCCTGCAGTCCCTGTGCATTACGGGCCATTCCACATTTATCCCACATGATCTTACCCAGACGTTTATGGAAGAAATCCACCGACTTGGTTCCTTTATTATTCATGAAGAACTGAATACGGTCGATAACCGCTTTTTCAGCCTCGTCGAACTCAGGGCTATTGGTTGGAATCGCACCTGTACGGATATCATCGGCTAAATAATCGCCAATGGTATAAGGAATTACAAAATAGCCGTCAGCCAGTCCCTGCATTAGCGCAGAAGCACCAAGGCGATTCGCACCGTGATCCGAGAAATTGGCTTCTCCGAGAGCATAACAGCCTTCGAGGGTAGTCATTAAATTATAATCAACCCACAGGCCGCCCATGGTATAATGTACGGCAGGGTAAATTTTCATCGGGGTTTGGTATGGATCATCTCCGGTGATCTGTTTGTACATATCGAAGAGATTGCCGTATTTTTCTTTCACTACGGCAATACCAAGCTCCTTAACTTTCTCTTCATCGGCGTCCTGCAGGTTCAGACGATTCACTTCCTGATTTCCATAGCGGTTGATGGCAAAAGTATAATCGAGGAATACGGCTTGTCCGGTCCTGTTAACCCCGAATCCGGCATCGCAACGTTCTTTGGCAGCGCGGGAAGCCACATCGCGTGGAACGAGGTTACCAAAGGATGGATACCTTCTTTCCAGGTAATAATCGCGGTCTTCTTCCGGAATATCGTTTCCGCGTTTGGTACCGTTTTGTATGGCCTGTGCATCTTCCGTTTTTGCCGGTACCCAGATCCGTCCGTCGTTCCGCAAGGATTCCGACATCAGGGTAAGTTTGGATTGATGCTCTCCACTTACCGGGATACAGGTAGGGTGGATCTGTGTAAAGCAGGGGTTTCCAAAAAAGGCACCCTTTTTATGGGCTTTCCATGCCGCAGTAACGTTGCTACCCATGGCATTGGTGGAAAGGAAAAAGACATTTCCATAACCTCCTGTAGCCAGAAGCACCGCATGGCCGGAATGACGTTCGATCTCTCCGGTAATGAGGTTACGGGCAATGATTCCCCGTGTTTTGCCACCTACATTGACGATATCAAGCATTTCATGGCGGTTATACATTTTAACCGTACCCAGAGCGATCTGGCGGTTTAAGGCTGAATAAGCGCCCAGCAAAAGTTGTTGTCCGGTTTGTCCGGCGGCATAAAAAGTACGTTGCACCTGCACCCCGCCAAAGGAGCGGTTATCCAATAAGCCGCCATATTCGCGGGCAAAGGGAACACCCTGGGCCACACATTGGTCGATGATATTGGCGGATACTTCTGCCAGACGGTACACATTGGCTTCACGGGCACGGTAGTCGCCACCTTTAATAGTATCATAAAATAAACGGTAAACACTGTCACCATCATTCTGATAGTTTTTTGCAGCATTAATACCTCCTTGTGCAGCAATTGAATGCGCACGGCGCGGACTGTCCTGATAGCAAAAAGCCTTAACATTATAACCTAATTCTGCCAGAGAAGCAGCTGCAGAAGCTCCTGCCAAACCTGTACCCACTACGATTACCGTATATTTACGTTTATTAGCGGGGTTAACCAGTTTAAGGTTAAATTTATGTTTGGACCATTTCTCGGCTAAAGGGCCTGCTGGAATTTTAGCATCTAATTTCATCTCAGAAATTTATTTATAATCCTGATTGCTCAGAAAATGTGATAATCTTATTTAAATAGGAAAAAATATACCGGCATTGCTGCGAATGCAATCGGAATCAAAAGCCCGAAAACCCATACACCAATAAACCGTACCAAAGGTATATACCTGTTATTATTCCATCCGATAGTTTGAAAAGCACTCTTAAAACCATGAACCAAATGGAATGCAAGTGCAAACATTGCGATTACATACAAAAGAACATACCACCATGTTTGGAACGCATTCTGAACCACTTTATAAAGATCTTTTGAAATAATAATCTTTTTTCCTGCCTGCGGATCAACAATTTCTGAATGTACCAATCTATTGGCGTCATATGGAACCTCTGAAACCTGAATATCATTCGGATTATCGAGGCTAATCTCATACCTGGCATAAGGCAGTTCAGCATTATGGTATTTCCACCAGAAATCACCCATATGAACTACAATAAATATAAACAGTATGGTACCAAGAATACCCATATTACGGGATGTCCAGGCACTGTTCTGATTACTTGCCTGCATAGCATAAGCAACCGGACGGGCTTTTTTGTTTGCCGAAGTTATCATCAATGCATAGAGTGCATGGATAATAATTGAAGCATACAATAAATAAGATACGACCTTTATCGGTGTGAAATGGGTCATAAAATAAGCGTAGGCATTGAATGCCTGTCCTGCATCATCCTTAAACAACTGAAGGTTACCTATCAGATGCACAATCAGGAATGTACACAGGAAAATTCCTGTCAGGGCCATTACCAGTTTTTTTCCCAATGAGGATGAGAACGTTTTTGCGAAATTGCTCATTACCTTGTGTTATATTATTATTCAGGGAGCAAATTTATCATTATATGGTAAAAATCGAACAGATATCTGCCTGTAGCNNACTATAACTCGATGTTTTTCAAAGCATCAGAGTTTTCTAAATGCAATGGAAATAAAAAAGCCTTCCCTTTATCGGGGAAGGCCTTTTACACCAATAAGAATTTACCTTATCTTACCTGAAACTGATATCTGATCTGCATACCGTCAGGTGTAATGCCGCTTACAGTAACCATATTATTTCTACTTGAGGCAATTGCCTTTTCAACATCAGCAGAACTGTTTACCGCATTACTATTTATTGAGGTAATTACAGTCCCCTGAGGTAAATCCAGCTGATCAAAATAACCACCCGGCTTTACATTGCTCACAACCACACCTGAACTAATTTTAAATTTCTTTTTAATAGTTTCTGATGCAGGAGCAAAACTTGCACCCAGTTTACTGACAGCAGAACCTGTAGAACTGTTGCTTGCAGTACGCAATGACTCTTCACCCTTAAGTGTTACATTCGCGGAAATAGTCTTTCCATCCCTTAAATAAGAAAGCTGTACTTTATCACCCGGGCCAAGGCGGCCAATACGTTCCTGAAGGTCGGAAGGGGAAAAAATTTGATTCCCTTCCACTCTGGTGATGATGTCCCCCTCCTTTAATCCGGCCTGAGCGGCACCACCACCCGAAATTACTTCATTAACATAAAGCCCGTTAATCTCTTTAACTCCAAGCCTTTTTGCCTGTTCTGCATCGAGACCTGTAAAGTTGATTCCTATATATCCCCGTCGAACAGAGCCAAACTGTTTAAAATCGTTCAATACTTTTTTAGCCAAATTAATAGGAATCGCAAAACCATATCCTTTNNATCAAGAATTCCAATTTGTCTGCCCTTTGCACTTACGATACCCGCAGTAACTGTAGTATTTAGTGCGAAGGGATAACCGACAGCAAGAACCCACTCCCCAACACGAACATCATCAGAATTACCCAACTTCACAACAGGAAAGCCAGAACCTTCAATTTTCAAAAGGGCAAGGTCTGTGTTTGCATCCGATCCGATAACTTTTGCAGATAAAGAACGCTTATCCGGTAGTATTACATCAATTTTATCGGCCTTATCTACTACGTGATTATTAGTTACAATATATCCATCATCAGAAATAATTACTCCTGATCCTGACCCCATCGCCGGTCCTTGTGGACGCCGACGACCTCCAAAAAAGTCTTCAAACATATCCTGCATCTGATCGCGACCCGAATAGCCCCTGTCATTTACATTATAGGTAGTCTTAATATGCACAACAGCAGGTGTAACAGCAGCTGCAGCCTGAGTAAAATCCAATGAACCCGTCGATGAACTAATTACAGGAGCTGCAGGGTTATTGGTAAAATAGACTTTCTGTTTATCCTCGAAAGACAATGAATTCTCAAACCTGCTTTCAATTAACTTATAAGATCCGATGGCAACTGCCCCACCCAGACAAGCTGCTNNGTGTAATTTATCTTTTTTCAATTTATTTAATTATAAACAAAATTAATACCACTTAAACGTTATTGGAACAATTATTATATCAGTTTTGTGTTAAAAAATGTTAAATAGGTTAATCAAATATCAAGACTGCAAAACACATTAGTCAGATATTTAAATTTTAATTCCGAAATTTATACCATCTTTTATCATCTGATGCAACTTAAGCATCTGATGTAAATCAAAATAAGACCATGCAACTTAATTTTTTNNGGACAATGCAAATGCAATTGAAAAATTATGCGACCGTCATTTTGGTATTGGGGCTGATGGATTAATGGTTTTACAGCTAAAAGAAGGTTATGATTTTGAGATGATCTATTATAATGCTGACGGACGTGAAGGAAGCATGTGTGGAAATGGGGGAAGATGTATAGTTGCATTTGCAAACCATCTGGAACTTATAAAAAAAGAAACTAACTTTTTGGCAGTCGATGGTCCGCATTATGCCAGAATTTCAGAAAACGGAGACCGTGTCAGCCTGCAAATGATTGATGTTCAAAGCATCATGAAAGATGGTGATGCTTTTGTACTAAATACCGGATCGCCTCATTATGTACTGCCGGTTAGTGACCTCAACAATAAAGACGTATTTNNCATACTTCAATCAGGGTACCGGGTGGTGATCTCAATGTTGATTTTCAGTATGATGGAAAGAATTACAGCCAGGTATTTCTAGAGGGCCCTGCAACTTTTGTATTTGAAGGGAACATTAATATCAAATAAGTCTGATCCGATTTGGGGATTCTGCTTCTACCCAATTTCAATTTCAATAAAAAAACATCATTTCAACGCAGCTTAATTGCAATTTTCACATATTTACAATCCATTACATTAAAAGCTGGCATTAATTCAGTACTTTTTAGAATACAGGGAAATTCTGTTTAGATTTAGAATTTTTTATTGGTGAGCTTACCAATATTTTTTTCTAAANNAACATGATTTTTTGGGATATTTGATAGAGCCACATGTTGTTCAGCTAAACCCTAATGAAAGTTTCTCCCTTACCTATCAACGTTTATTTAGTACAACTGCAACTGAATTCTCTGCCATTCTGGATGAGAAAGATCTTAAACTAATCAGGCTACTGGAAGAAATTGAACAGGGACACCTCATTAAACGCTATCATAAAAAAGCTATACGGCCGATAGAGTATTTCAGTACCATCTTTGATGAAAAGATATACGAATTCATCAGACCAAAGATTGAAAAGAAACTTGTTGAAGCATTAAAACTGCTGGAAGACAAAGAACTTTATCTGATGAGTAAGGAAGGCTGGCCGGTTGAAAGAAAATTAAAAATAGCTTCAGAACCGGCATCCGTATTGTTTCATTTTAGAAGAGCGCTTACCGAAACGCGTTATTTCCCAACCATAAAATTTCAGGGACTTCGAATTGAATTTATGTTTAAGGATGCACAGATCATCTGTAACCATCCGGCATGGATGCTCCTTGATGATGTACTTTATTATTTTGAAGAAGATGTTGAAGGTAAGAAACTTCAGCCTTTTCTGAATAAGCGATTTATCTCCATACCTAAATCATCAGAGAAAACTTATTTTGAAAAATTTGTTGCACCTCTGATTGAAAAGCATGCTGTTTATGCTGAAGGTTTTGAAATCAGAACAGAAAAATTTGAAGCTATTCCGGTATTAAAGCTATTGCATAGTAACAGCGAAGCTCCACAACTACAGCTTTATTTCAGATATGGTGATTATATTTTTCCGGCAGGCAGCGACCGCAGGGTAACTGTCAGAACCGAAAAGCGCGATAATGATTATATCTTCCACCGCATCAAACGCTCGCTGAGCTGGGAGAAAAACAAGATCAATACCCTTCAGGAATTAGGTTTGAAATCATCAGGATCACTGTTTTCGAATACTTACAATCCGGTGATTACTGAACAGGAAGCGGGTGCTGAAGAGTTCGGTATAATTAACTGGCTGAATGAGAATCATGACGAACTCGAATCAAGGGGTTTCACCTTCGAACAAAGCGAGGGAAATAAACGATATGTAATCGGTAAAAGTAAGATTGACCTGGAAATTCGTGAAAGCAATGACTGGTTCGACATTCATGCTGTAGTGTACTTCGGACCTTATCAGATCCCTTTTATCGATCTGAAAAATCACATTCTGAATAAGATCAGAGAGTTTAAGCTGCCAAGCGGCGAAATTGCCGTTATTCCGGAACAATGGTTCTCACAATACAGTAATCTTCTTCAATTGTCTGAGGGAACACGAAATCTTAAGCTGAAAAAACATCATATTGGCTTAGTTAACGATTTCAGCAATAGCGAACTGGCTACGGTAAGTATGGACAGAAAGCTACAGAAACTTGCTGATTTTGAGGAGATTGAAGAAACCAATGTCCCAAAGGCATTCAAAGGCACCTTAAGACCCTATCAGAAAGCGGGCTATAACTGGTTTCACTTCTTGCGTAAATATAATTTCGGAGGATGTCTGGCGGATGATATGGGCTTAGGTAAAACCGTGCAGACCATTGCATTGCTTCAAAAGATTAAAGAGGAAAACGAAATAGCGGGTAATCATACCACTTCGCTTATTATTATGCCTACTTCCCTGATTTACAACTGGATGAATGAAGCTAAAAAATTTGCGCCCGGTCTGAAAATTCATCCTCATACAGGTAGTTTCAGAAATAAGGATGTCGAAATCTTCTCAAAGTTTGATGTTGTATTCACCACTTATGGAATAAGCAGAGTAGACATTGAAATATTGAAAAAGTTCTATTTTGATTATATTATCCTGGACGAAAGTCAGAATATTAAAAACGCGTCTTCAAAATCTTTCCAATCGATTAAGCAGTTAAAATCGCGTTATAAATTAATATTGAGCGGTACG
>DQHT01000113.1 GCA_003531115.1 Bacteroidota bacterium
ATGTGACCCCCGGGAAGTACTTGCTAAATATGGAGATTTCGTTTGGGGGTCATTCTGGTGCCTTGTATTTTTGGGATGGATTCCCCAGCTGTTCGAAAAGCGTTGGTAAACCCGATACCCTGACCCCGAGGGGGTCACATATTTAGAGAAAGAAGCGCCCCACAAGAAAACCAAGCCCCCGCAGGGGGCGTGTGTAGGCGTTGGTTGGCAGGGGCGGGATATACCGGCGATCCTGTCCATTTTCGTTTCGGTCAAAGGCATTGAGTCCTCCCTAAGATCCCGACGCCCTTTCAGGGCTGGGTTTTTCGGGGTGGGGGTCTGGGTTCCGTGATTGGCATCACGGGTAAGAGGATGTCCTTTCAGGACTGGATTTTGTTCGTCTTGTGGCGCTGCATTTGTTTCCAAGTCTCCGCTTATCAAAAAAGCGGTCGGTCTGGAAGCCCTGACCGCTTTTTTGATAAGCTTGTTCCCTGATCCAAAGTCCTGAAAGGACGCCTTCTTACCACGGGATTCATCCCGTGGATACAGCTCCCCCACAAGAAAACCAAGTCCCCGCAGGGGGCGAGCCCTTCGACACGGCGTCGCGAATCTGCAAATGTTAAATATTCGTTTGCCTGCTCAGGGACCGGATTCATGTATGTCTCTACGACCTACATGGATTTCCTGGCCTTAACACGAATCATCCTAGGTTCCTTTAAACCAGCTATGGTTCATGGTCCTTGGACTATGGTCTATTATATGTTCAACGCACAAATAATCGAAATACACTATATTGTAGCTGCTTGAAAAAACAGATCCTCATCAGTACAATTATTATGGTGAATTTGGCGTTCACCGTGGACAGCCTTGCGCAGACCGACAGCGCTGTAATCACTAATATCAACAGGATTGTTGAGCAGATTAACAAGGATACAGGCTTCCTGATAAGGACGCTGGAAAGCGTACAGTTCCCGAAGCAAGTAACAGACGGCGGGCATGAACTGACGGGTTATTTTAAAGATGGAGAATTGGTGAAAATGGTGGAGTGGGTCGGGCTTTCAAGCTGTGTTATTGAAAAGGAATATTTTCTGCAGGATAACAAATTGATCTTTGTGCGTATGGAAGGAAAAGAATTCCTTTATGTGGACAGCCTCGCCACGTTTAATTCCAAAATTCAAAACCTTACCCTGCAAGGCATCTTTTATTTCAACGAAGACAAAGAAATTAAAAAGAGCATCGAGGGGCAGACCCGCTGTGGCGGAATACCCGGATCGAAGAGCCCTCTGGATTTGGTGGCTGAAGCAGATCGGTATAGAAAAGTTTTGGGCGAACTGCGCTAGGCATGGAGCATAGGGCATGGACCTTTCGGCACGGCGTGGGGATTATGCTATGTCTGGTTAGCCGTTTGCCTGCTCAGGGTGACAGCTTGGGGCTTGGAACTTGGCATTTGACTATCTACGAACTATCTCTGTGAAATAGTACGCTTACAAACGCTACTTCTATATTTGCTTTAAACGTCCGCTTATGAAAAAAAGAGCCGAAAACCCGACTACCATTAACCGTACTGTTATCCTGGTGATCCCTAAAAAGCTTTTTTACGAGTGGGAGAAGGCCGTTTTTCCTGATATGAAATCCATTGAAGAATCAGCAAGTGAATATTCATCTTACCTCATCGAAAGCGGGGTATTCCCTGAGGAACCGAAAGCCGTGCTGGAAGAAGATTGGCAATGGATTTTTGAAAACGAGTTGTTTGGAATTTGTATAGATGAAGAGTTCTGGCCACAAAAGCGCAGCTGGACCATGTTTACAGAATGGTTTGATATTAAATTCTGTACCCATGTGATCGATCTGCTGGAAGGGCCGGTGGTTCATAATGATTATTAGGCGCAAGAGGGGGGCATTCACATTCTGGAGCAGGTTACACATGATCCCTGCGGGATCTTGTATTTCATTTTTGTTTGCTTAGCTATAAATATGTGACCCCCGGGAAGTACTTGCTAAATATGGAGATTTCGTCAGGGGTCATGCTGGTAGTTTGTGGTTTTGGGATGGATTGCCTGTGCGGATCGATAAGCACCGGTCTACCCGACACCCTGACCCCAAGGGGGTCACATATTTATTGAAAGAACCGCCCCACAAGAAAACCAAGCCCCCGCAGGGGGCGTGGGTATACTCTGGTCGTAGAAAACGCGATAAATCGGCGTCTCTACGAACCAACAGCCAGGGTTCCCACTAAAAGCTATGGTCCATGGTCTATGGTCTATGGTCCGTGCTCCGTCCTCTCAACCAAAATGCGGCAACAGGCAGTGCAAGAGCAGCCAGGAGGAGGAGGTAGAGCCCAAAGCCGATAGTCACATCTGTATCCATAAATTCTGCAAAGGGATGGTTCGGGTCGATCTGGGTAATTATGGAACTGAATTCATCCATTTTAAGTATGGCAATAAGGGCAACGAAAATGGCGGGGAGCACGGCTGCATAAAGTTTGAAGCCGCTCAGGGGTGCCGACCTGTTGTTAAGGAGACAAAGCAACACAGGAATGGCGAACAAGGCAAGGGTTATCCATTCTTCTCCGTTTCGGACCATCGTCCCGCCAGGGATCTGGCCTTGAACCCAGGGCATAAAGGTGGTGAGCATGCCGATGGCCGCTATTGTCAGCACAACACGTTTTTGGGTGTTCATTTGTCTCCGGCTCCGATTTCGACCCAAGCTAATGAAGCCATCCCGACCGGCTGCATTTTTTTTCCGAAGGGCCGGTTTCCCTTTCCAAGGGCTATACTTCGCTATGCATCCGATTCCAGATCGCTGAGTTGGAAGCTGCTGACATTTTTGATCTTTATGCAGTTTGGAGCGTATTCTGCAAAATAGTTGAGTATGCGGGGGTCAGTATTTTCATCCTTCAGACTAAGTTGGGCCCACTTCATTTTTTCGTAATCCTGTTCCAATTCTTTTACCAAAATTTCTCTGCCCGAAATGGGATCTCCGGCAGAGGAAATGCCACAAAATACGCCCTGTAACAACTCCAATTCTGTGGTATTTCCGAGCTTAAATACCAGGGAAAGTTTTTTTCCGTTGCCGGAATCGAGTGTACTCATCATACAATTACTTATTTCCTGCACTTCACNNCGCTCCCGAATTAGCCCTTACAAAACTCCACCAGTTCCCAATACAAGAACGTAATACCGGGGAAATTTCTTTTTCCTGTTGTGCTTCATACCGGAAAGAGGAAGGATAACCCAGGTGTTTGGAGATCAGGTCGATTTTGAATTTTCTCGGACTTGAAAATTCAACTCCTGCATCCAATTTTTTGATCGTCTTCCGGTACAAATCGTACAAATAACGCGCACTAACGGGATCTGAGGGATAGGGTTCACAAATGGCTTCGCTCATCCTGCCAAAACCATGGAGATCCAAAGTCTGCTTCTCATGTTCGGCGAGTAGTTTTAGGAGATTCAAAACATGTAGGGTTTTCATATTTAAAAACACGTAAAAAACACGTAAATGTAGGTTGGAAAAGCCGCAATCAGGGTGGCCTTCCCGTAAAAAGATTCTATTCTCCCTCCCGCAACTTTGTAGGGTTAATTGACACGTTTACCTGAACTGATCCGGGCTGTTGGAGAGCAGCCTTACCCGCGCAGGTTTTGGGATCAGTTCATTTCTCTCCACCCACATCAATCCGGGAGGCAATAGGAATTGCCTGTCAGCCCTCATGTTACCCGCTTGAGCGGCATTGGGAGGGGTGTGTTTACGGGAATCACTAAACTTTTAATATCAAAACAATGCTAAAATTAGTTTTTTCAGCCGCGATTTTGTTCGTGGCGTTTGTAGGATGCTCCAAATATGAGTCCGAACGGCCTCAATCTCTTGAAGGAACTCAGGTTCAATTTGGTGAATCAGAATGTCCGGGAGGGGATGATGAAGATCCGCTTCCTTCCCTTCGGGGAACAGTGACCGATACCCTCAGCCAGGATTCATTGGCGGGTGTTTGTGTGAAACTGACAACTGAAGGGAATTCATTGGTTGCCGAGACCGGTACCGATACCAATGGTCATTATTATTTTAATCAGGTGGCCAATGGTAATTACAAACTGGTCTTTTCTAAAACGGGCTACATAACGAAATCAATTCCTGTTACTGTTTCGTCAAGTCCATTGACCGTTGATGTCGAGCTCCGACCGACTCCATGATTCTTCTGTTTCAGGCTCTCCCAAATCACGGGGGAGCTTTTTTTCTGTTGGATCGTGGGATTGTGGGATCGTGGGATTGTGGGATTGGAAGATGGTGAGATGGTGAGATGGTGAGACGAGGGGATCCGCCTTCGCTGAAAAAGCTTCGGCGGAGCGGTGGCTTTAGGGATCAAAAAAGCGGTCAGGGCCTCTGGACCGACCGCTTTTTTGATCAACCCGGGACTTGGGGACTGTTGGATCGTGGGATTGTGGGATCGTGGGACTGAAATCAATTAGGGAAATACGATCTCATAATGTAAACCGGGGTTTTGGCTCATTTTGAGGGTTCCTTTTAGTTGTTTGGCTTGCGATTCGGCGAGTTTTAAACCGAAGGACTTTTTTTCGCCTGTGGACTGGATGCCGGGACCATTGTCTTCGATGTGCAGGTGGTATTTGCCTTCCTGCTTGTGGAAATAGATACGCAACACCGGGTCGGGGTTCTTTTCGTTAAACGCGTATTTAAATGCGTTTGTTACCAGCTCATTGATCAATAAGCCCAGGGGGATGGATTTATCGACATCAATATCCAGGTTTTTGTCGAGATCATATTCGACCTTTACCGGGGTTTGGGCATAAACCAGCACCAGATTCTCTACGAGGTTTTCGATATAGGTGCCGATCTTTACCCGGCTTACGTCTTCATCAAAATAAAGTCCGCTGTGGATCAGCATCATGGCTGTGATCCTGTTGCGGTTCCCGTCGATGAGGGCCTTACTGCGGGGGTCTTCGATGGTGTCGAGCTGCAGGTTGAAGAGCGACAAAAGCACCTGGAAATTGTTTTTTACGCGATGATGCAGCTCGCGGATAACGATATCCAGCTTTTTGGCAAAACGGTTCCTGTCCCGGAAAAGCACCAGGAGCAGCACCACAACCGCCGTTAGCAGGATCAGGGTAAGGATGAGGTTATTGGTATAACTGGTTTTGGCTGCCAGCTGCAGGTCTTTGAGCAGCACAATAGCTTCGGCCTTTTCCTTTTCCTTATTGGCCTCCTCCAGTTCCCGCTGCTTTTTTTCCGTTTCGTATTTTACCGCCAGTTGCGCTAAGGATTTCTGCTTGTCCTCGCCCAGCAGGGTATCGTTTAAAAGCATAAAACGATCGGCGTATTCGAGGGCCCGGGGATAGTCCTTTTTTGCCGTATAGAGCCTTTTTAACAGCGCATAGCAGTCCAGCCGGATATCCGAAGCACCCGTTTCTTCGGCCAGTGCCAGGGCCCGGAAGGCCTCTTGTTCGGCCTTTACATAAGCAGCCCGGGCAAGGTGGAGCCGGGCCAGGTCATAAAAGGAGGAAGCCAGTCCTACTTTATTGTTGCTTTGTTCATAGAGCTCATGAACGGCCTTATAATAGGACTCTGCCCGGGTATAGTCGTGTTTCTGATAGTAAATTTCACCAATATGCGAAAGGGTAGTGGCCTTTTCATCCGGCAGATTTACGATCTCTTTGAGCGTTAAAGATTGATGGAAATAGGAGAGGGCTGAATCGTACTTGCCCTGGTCCATATACACGGCGCCAATATTGTTCAGGGAGCCGGCTATTCCTTTATCATACTGTACTTCCCGCCGCAGGTTCAGGGCATGGCCGTGGTATTCGAGTGACTTGGCATAGCGTTTCTCAATTCTGAAAATATTGGCGATGGTATTGTAGGCCGAAGAGAGGTATTGCAGGTCTTTTTGTTTTTCAAAATGTTCTGTCGCTTCAAAAAGCTTGTTTAAGGCCTTGTCGTAGATCCCTTGCTGCTTGTAGGCGATACCCAGATTTAACATGGGTTTGGCGATCTGGTCGAGAAAACCGTATGCCTTAAAAAGGACCAGCGATTGTTCGGAATAAAAGATACTTTTTGCCGGATCGCCTTTGCTGCTGTAGATCAAACCGATATTGTTGAGGACTTTGGCCTCCACCAGGGAATCATGCAGGGAACGGGCAAGGTCCAGGGTTTTATGGGCTATGATCAGGGCCGAATCGTAGTTTCCCTGTCTCCAAAGTTGAACGGTTAAGACGTTTAACTCAGCCGCTGCAGACTTCACTTGCACTGTATCCTGAGCAGGAGAAGAAAAGCTGTATACAAGGCAGATTAACAAGGAAAAACAGGCTTTCATAGGTTCTCTTCGAAAGTAATGCCTATTTTGGAAAAATTATTAAATTCCCTACGTAATGCCAGCCATAAAAATTCTTGTTGTTGAAGACGATCTGCTCATCGCCGAAGAAATCTGTAACGCACTGCATAAGGCCGGCTACGAGGTAAGCGCCGTGGCCGATACCTGCTCCGGAGCCCTGGAGGCTGCAAAAAAGGAGGCTCCCGATCTGGTTTTTATGGATATCAAAATCAGCGGAGAAGCCGATGGCATCGAAACAGCCGAAAAGCTAAAGCAGCTGGGCGATTTCCCCATTATCTTTTTAACGAACCTGCACGACAAACCCACCCTGCAAAGGGCCATGCGCGTAAACCCGGCCAATTACCTGGCAAAACCTTTTAGCTCCCAACAACTGCTGGTGAGCATCCAGCATGCTTTGTTTAATTTTTCAGAAAACAGGACCGCTTCGATCCAGGCTGCCACGCTTCCCGTCAATGAAATTATTGCCCTGCCCGATGTGGTCTTTATCCGTGACAAGGCTGGCAATTTCAGGAAGCAGGAAATTGCGGAGATCCTGTATATCGAAGCCGACCGGGCCTATTGTACCATCTATACGACAAAGGATACCTATGTGCAAACCTCCAGCATGGCCCATATCCGGGAAAAAATGAAGCATCCCCACCTCATCCAGGTAAGCCGTTCGCATATGGTGAATATGAATAAGATCGACGGCATTAAAGGAAATATGCTCCTCATCCGGGATATGGAAATAAAAATCGGCGGGCAATTTCGCGATGCCTTCCTGCAACGTTTAAATTTGGTTCGCTAAAACCTCCCTGTACCAAAAAATTGCATGCTCTATGCGTATGACTGCAAAACCCTATGATATTTTTATTTCCTATGTGGTTGAAGACCGGGAAATCGTTGAACGTATCGTAGAAGTGCTTGAATCGTATGGTTTGAAGGTATGGTATGCCAAATACGAACTCTACCCCGGAGCCGAAATACGGCCATTGATCAATGAAGGACTGGCGCAATCCCAGTATGGAGTTGCTATCATGTCGCCCTTGTACCGCGGTCCCTGGCCCCATGGAGAGCTGTTTTATATGCTGCAAAGACAGGGAATGCTTATACCCGTATTGCATGAAGTTAGTCTGGATGAAGTAGTCAGGGAACATCCTGACATTGGCAATCGGTATTGTTTGATGACAGATGAGGGGATAGAGCTTGCCGGCAAAAACATAGCCGAACATATTAAGGAGAAAAAAAGGCGTAACCCTGTATGGAAAACCATTCTTTGTGGTAAAACAGCCAAAGGCAAAATAAACAGATTCGCCGCAGTTGGCATCATCGTGTTCATAACGGCATATTTCCTTTTGCCGTTTCGTTCGTATGAACAACCACCAATAAGTCTTCTTGAGGAGCAGATAGCCATTAGAAAGGCTGCGATAGAGCATCAGGCCCTACTGGAATTCCAGAAAGACAGCATGCGTTATGATGGCTTTCCGGGTACTTTAGTTGAAGTGGTAAAAACCGAGGAAGCGTATTTGAATAAAGCCAAGGGCCAGCGCAATTTTATTGAATATTTTACCGGGAAGGAACATATCAGGACTTTTGTTGCCCTCGAGAAGCTTGGTGTTATTGAAGACAAAAACAATGTGGAAGTCCCGTTTGGTTTAAGCTCGTATACCCTCAGTATTTTCAAAACCCTGCCTAACAAACCCGAAGCATACGGCTATTCCTTATTTAACATATTGCCACTCAACCATGAGGTAAAGGCAATCCGCAGCAGCGAAGGCCATTATGAAGTGGATATACATTATGCCAACTACCTTCGTTACACTGTCATTACGCTGGAGATCGACACCCAGAACAAGCGCATTCGCAATCTGGACTTTATAGGCTTAAAACCCTTTGAAACCTTCGTTTTTAAGAAGCAAGGGAATAATTGGGATTTGGTAGAACTTCGGTAGCCGGGTTTTTGCGTTGGGAAAAAAATTTACGGGTTTGGGAAAAAAATTTCGCTAGAGTGTTTCTGTTCCTTTTCTTTTACATGAGTCCTACATATTGATCTCATGTTTAGATTGCTATTATTTGCATTTAGTTTATTAACAGTAGTTTCTGGCTATAGCCAATCGTATTTAGGTACGGTCACGAGCCAGGTCAATTTTCGACAAGGCCCAGGGACAGACTTTACAATTATTTCTTCGCTGAAACAAGGAACACAGATTTTTATCGTTTCACTTGACTTAGAAAACAACTTCTACAATATACTGGACATTTCAAGCAATAAAGAAGGGTATGTGCATAAGGATTATGTGAAAATAGGGAAACAAGTAGAACAAAACGATCCCGGAATGTTCACGCCCAATGGAAGTTCGGCAACGACAAATCCGGAATTAGAAATTTTTAACAATACGACGCTTCACTTAACTTTAAAGTTGAACAATACTGTTTATACATTCGCTCCAAAGGAGAAAAAGACTATTACGCTGAATCCGGGTACATATGCTTATCGGGCATCTGCACCAGGGGTAATGCCTAATATCGGAACCGAATATATGGCGGGAAATACTGCTTACAGTTGGCAGTTTTATATTGTTTCTGAGTGAAATTTTTTATAATGTCTTAATAAATGAAAAAGGTCACACTTTTTACCCTGATTGGAATTTCGATTCTACTAATAGCCTCTTGTGCCAAGGTTTATTATAGCCCTGATGCAGTTACCTTAGCTGATAGCCATAAGGTTATTGCAATACTACCTCCTTCGGTCTCGATTGCAGCGGCCAAAAAAACTGATCCTGAAGCGATCAAAGAACAACAAAAAACTGAATCCCTGAACTTTCAGAATGAAATGTATTCGTGGATGCTAAAGAGAAAAATGCAGGGGCGAATGACACAAGAAATCCAGGACATTGAATCAACTAATGCGAAACTGAAAAGGGCCGGATACCCTGACACACTCTTTACACCGGTGGAGATGTGTGAAATTTTGGGTGTAGATGGTGTTCTGGCTTCAAATTATTCCTTATCCAAACCCATGTCTGATGGGGCAGCAGTTGCAATGATCATTCTTGGTGGAGTAGGTTCGACGAATGAAGTAAGTGTAACTTTAAATATCAATGACTGCCTTAACAAAAAACTAATCTGGAATTACAGTCATAAATATTCCGGGGGAATCGGAAGCAGTCCTGCAAATCTTGTTGACGGTCTGATGAGAAATGCAAGCAAAAAAATGCCGTACATGAAACCATAGTAGTTCACCCGAGCTCCTCCGATTACCTTGTGATCCATTTTTACGCCCATCCAATTTGAATTGGGAAAGGAAATAGGCCCTTTGGGATAGGAAAAACCCCCTTTCGGAAAGGAAATTACGCTTTGCCATAGCGATAGATGAAATTAGCGCTTCCCAGCAGCTAAGGATATGGCGAGATACTTTATAAACAACAAAGCACAGGCAAATGGCGACCACGAAGTGCATAAACAAGGCTGCACCTTTATGCCCGCCGATAAAACAGAACTGGGAGAACATAGTAACTGCTACAGCGCGATTATCATAGCCAAAGACAGCTATTCGCGCGTGAATGGCTGTTATTTCTGCAGCAAAGAATGCCATAGCAGCTAAAGCACCCCATGAAAACCCAAATTAACCCCAACACCCCACAACCCATCCGGTTTCCCCTAACCGATGCCCAGGCCGGGAGGGACATAACCAGCGAAACAGCTTGCTATGCCAGGCAATTTTCGGAAAATCAGGTTAGATGGATCTGCTCAACTGTTTGCCAGAATACCGAAATCTGCTTCGTGTTTGGTTATGTTCCGGGGGTGGGGGGGTATCATAATAAATTACTTCGTCGAAAATTATAAATACAATTAAAATTCAAAATAATCCCTATGCCAGAGATACCAAGCAGGCATTCTTTTATGCCAAGTAAGAGTTTAAAAACAAAATGGAATGCTACAAGAAAAGATGGGTATCATGCTGGTAGGCATTGGCCGGGTTTAAGAAGCACTGATGGTTTCGAGGTGGATCGACGTTGGGTAATTTTCGCTTTATTGATAGAACTGTTGGCGTTAATTTATACACTATATAGTGGTTATGAAAGAGCAATCTATTCTGGAAATACCTTATACATTTATGGGGCAATTGGGGTGGTATTTTGTTTTATTCTATTTGATTTCCTGGGTGCAAGTTTCACACATCACTATGTGGGGAAATATCAGGAGAATAAAAATTTGGCAGCTGCGAATAATAAAATTATAAATCCGCCAAAAAAAGGGTGGAGGTATTATATAGGTGCATTCCTTATTTTCTTCTCTGCAGCACTGAAAATACTAGCCTTAGTGTCACTCGGTCGATTAATGCCAATGTATTATGTGCTTTTTATTTTGTTGTATTTGGCTGTGATCTATGTTCATTTGTACCATACCATGTATTGGTACACCGAATATAGTCTACGGAAAGGTATAGAAGCCGAAGTCCTTGAGCATCGGGAAAATATTCTGAAAAAATTAAAGAATCCGTTGCAGGTTGACCCTTATGAAGTGTTTCCGTCTTCTCATAAATTTATGTTGAAAGACAAACTGGAATTACCGGGTCAGACTAAATTTTATTTTGGTGAAAAACAAAACCCAAAGCATGAATTGAACTATAAGGGGGAATTTGAAGGAATGCACGATTATGAATTAGTGCTCAATGGAATATTATTGGATTCGGATATCCGATCTGTTTTAAATACACAGCATGACAAGATTCAGTCTCAACTCGCAGCTCAATGTGTAATCGCTCAATTAAATCAATAGGTCATGAGGGTTAGTTTAAAAGGGTGTATCTGGATTTTGGGCATTTTGACATTTCAAAGTTGCATTGTTGATGGAAACGACGGGATTTTAAATTGCCAGCCAGTCAAGATCATATTAATTGCTGATGAACCAATATTGCAAGAGGATTTAAGTCAGCTCAAACCAATTATAGTTGATTTGGCGGAACCTTTTGATCATCAGGGCGATTCTAGTGTTCAACTTTTTTATGTCCCTATATTGGATATAAGAAGTACAGGGAAAACGATAGAGATACCTCATATTTTAAATATAAGCAGCGTGCCTACTTCAATTAAGAAAATGGCAGGTACGTTTGAATGTTCCGATGGGGTACAAGATTATCAATATTGGAAGAGTGATGGAGGTCATGTAGACCGGGAAGATTTCCTGGTCCCTGCAAAAGATTCCCTTTATTGGGATTTTAATTCACACTTTGATTCACGATTTGATACGAGTGAGTATGTGTATTTTTCATATTTAACGCTAAAAAATCTCCCAATCGTTGAAATACGTGAATTGATCAAATCAAATAGTTCAAAAAGTATTGTGCTCTATAAAAATCCAGGTACCGCAGATTCTGCAATTACGGAAGCAATGGTGGTTGAGGATTCGGTCAAAGTGTTGATTGTACGAAAAAACAAAAACAAGGATGAACCCGATTTGGTGAATTTACCAACAGAATTAGTGATAAATCTTCATCTTGATAGGATAACCTGGACAGAAGGATTCAATTCGTATTCCGTCAAAATTAAACGGGAGTCTACTGGTGAAATTATTTGGAAACAGCAAGAAACTAATTCGACCACCCTTCAAATAGCGAATCTCAATTCCAAGTTTGGCGATAACACGCTTTACATTATTGAAATTGAAGGTAATACAAACGGAGTTATACAAACAGGGGAACAAAAATTCTGGTTGATTAAAAATCAAACGAGCATTGACCCACAATGTATTAAAAGAAACGAATGAAACGATTGATAACGCTAATATGTATATTTTTCACTTGCCTGGGTTCAATCGACGCTCAATCAATTATTGTAGCAGGGAAAGTTCAAAACCGCGATACGGATAATATTAAAACTATTCATCGATATTTTAGAGAAGTTGACCGCGGTTATAGAAAACTGAGTCTTTTTTACGTCAATGATCCTGTGCCATTAGTCAATAAGAGAAAGGATAGAAAAAAATATGAAAAGGCTGACAACTGGATCACCGATCTGATATCCAGATCCAAAAGGGTAGAAGAATTAGATATTCCAAACCTGACCCTTTTAGCGGAGAAGTCTGTCAAAAGAAGCACTTTAATCATATACGACCCGCTAGGCGAGAAAAAAGATAACCCTATAACTTTCACAGATTTTGATGAATTTGAAAGGCGTGTGAAATCTGAAATTATTAAAAAGAATCGTATCTCTATTCTTTACATCGCACGAAATCCCAGGCCAGTCTTCACCTTTACCTTACCAACCGACATGAACAAGGTGAAAAACAGCAGATTTTCAGGAGAAGNNACGATCAGCGAATAAAGGCTGTTATTTTTAAAGTCGATGATGGAGTTTGGCAAAGGGCCAACGGAACGAATTATTGGAGTATAAAATTGGACTTAAATCCCGAAAAGTACAATCGAGTTCAAGCAGCGGTTGTAGATTTTAATAACGACACGTCAGATTTGACAGAGGAATGGGATGTTTTTTATACCAAATCGAGTATCCGTAATCCCGCAATAGCATATATATATCCTAATGAGAATTCTGAAGTTGTGCCCAAATGTTTTCATGGGACTTACAGTTTTAAAATTTCCTTTTTAGCTGATGAAGCCGTTGAATTGGAGGAATTGGTGCTGAATATCCGTGATGTGGAAAAAGGCTATCCGGTTTTAAATTGGAAGCTATCTGAATTTCCGGATAACATGTATAGTTTCTCCACAAAACAAGGTGTTCAATATTGTGTATTTATTGAATTCAAGTGGATAGAGAAGGAGATTTGTGATTTTGATATAGATAACCGGTATGAGCTCTTCTTTACATACGGGAATCGAGAAATTTCAATGCCAAGAGCATTAGCAGTACGTTTTAGCTCTTTTGACGACAAATACAAATACCTTGATTGTGACTGCAACTAGAATTTTGCCTCTCATTGCCTTTTTGATTGTGTTACAAGCGGAGGCACAAGTGAGTTTTTNNTTTATTCATTCAAGGAAACGGATCAGATTATTATTGAAGCCAAAGATACATCGAAAATACAGGTTTACTTTTTTCTTGACTCGAATGGAAATTCAATCGAAAAATCCAGACTCGAGTTTTTGTTTCTCACGAATATTATCGACCATGAAAATTTTGAATTTCATGTGCTTTATATCACCTTGATCGAAGGTTGTTCAAGGAAGAAAAAGATTGAGCTATACACCTATTCCAAATTAAAGTTTGACTTTCCGGTTCAACCTTTCTATTGTCTTGTGGATAGCAGAGCTGAGAGTTATCAAAGGTTAAAATTTGAACGAATTCCAAGTACAGGAAAAAACCCATTTGTAAAAATTGTTGATATAGATGGAAAGCCGGCGCCATTTGAAGCAACCAGGGATTTGGAAGTCATACGGAGATTATTGTTCGTTTCTCCGGAGGCGTATTCTGAAATTACCAATCTTCCAAAGTACAGCAAGGAATTAGAAGAACAAGGTGCACTAATCGACAGCTTACAACGTGAATTGGAAAAGACACGGTCCCAACTCGGTCGTCAGGCTTCATTCATTCGGCTAGAGTTAATTCCTTTTCCACTAAGTTCTCCTTCACTAAGGGATGGTGGTAAAAACCTTGAACATAACTTAAGGCAAGCTTCATGGTCATTTCAGCTAGTTGAATTTCCTTTTGAGTTTAGTCGTGATATTGGATGGATTTCATCTCTTGGGTATAGCAGTTTGAGTGGAAATTTTAGCATCCCACCCAAGGTCGATACTGTGGATTATATGGCTGTGGATCCAGATGGTGAAACATATCTCCGGATCGCTGATGTTAAAAATCTGAGTGAATCCTATTCGATAGTGAATTTGAATTTTCAGCTTGCACCGATATATCGTTTGAGTATCAGGAATGGGCAGTTTTCTTTCTATTCAGGAATTGGCTTTAACCTAACTACATCAAGTAAGTATCAATGCAATTCAGGTTCTGTAACTTATCATGGAATCTATCCTCAATACAATTCAGGTGAAACATCCTTCGATGGCCAATATGATTTTGGAAAGCTTACTCCGATTACAAGTGCTGCTCAGGAACTTCAGATGCAGAAATACGCCATAAGTTGGGTGAGCGGACTAGAATATTTACACGAGCTGGGAAAGGACTTTCCTCTTTCGGCAGGAATTGGTCTCCGTTACTTTTCGTCACGAATCAAACTTTTGAAGTTTAATGAAAATGACATTCAAGTTAGAAACGCAAATGACTACCAAAGCGGACTGTATAACTACTCTGATATGCGATACGGGCAGTTTAGTGTAAGCATGTTATTGAGCTATAGCATTCATTAATATGAGATTCGCAGCAGTCATATCGCTTTACGCTTTCCTGGCAATCTGGACTACATCATTTGGCCAAATCACCTCCCAACCGGGTAACCAGGTAACATGTTCAGGAGGCAACACTTCTTTTACCTTCACCCATACCTTCACAACCCCAGCCTTTCAATGGCAAATTTGGGATGGCAACACTTTTGTAATTATTTCGAATTCAAGTATTTATTCAGGAGTGACAACAGATATTTTAAGCGTAAGCGGGGCCACTTCCAACGCGCGTTTTCGATGTGAAATAGTTGACAACTCAAATACCTACCATACGGATGGCGCTGATTTAACCATTCTCAATTCGCCGAATATTGGTGGTCAAGCTTCAAGCAGTTCGGTTTGTGAAGGCTCAAATACCAGTTTTTCTATTTCCGCAAGTGGAGCAAATTTGATTTACAAGTGGCAGGTAAACATTTCCGGAACCTGGTCGGATATTACCTCAGCCGGATCGGGTCCTACCTATAGCAATTATAGCTTGCCCACTCTGAATCTAGGTGGCGTTCACGCATCCAACAATGGATATCAATATCGCTGCATCGTTTCCGGAACTTGTTCACCGGAGGATACGAGCAATGCAGTGCAATTAAGCGTTTTAACGGTACCTTCTATTGTTAGCAATCCCGGCAATCAAGTCGTTTGTCCCGGACAACAGGCTGTATTTTCAGTTTCTTCACAAGGAAGTAATCTGACCTATAAATGGCAAGTGTCCGCAACTTCGGGTAGTTGGTCGGATATTTCGAATGGAGGCTCTAGTCCTGTGTATTCAAATGCAACCTCGAACAACCTAACTGTTTCAGCCATTAACACCCAACACACGGGCTACAAATACCGCTGTGTCGTTAGTGGTTCTTGTACTCCATTTGCGCAGAGTGCTGAGGCCACCTTAACGGTTAATGTGCCTCCCTATTTGACAGCCATGCCGCAAAATGCCGTACTCTGTGAAGACGGAAATACCCAATTCGCAGTGCAAGCTTCGGGTACCGGAATCATGTATCAATGGCAAATTAAGAGTGGCAGTAGCTGGACGAATATTTCAAGTGCGGGAACGAGTCCACAGTTTGCCGGGTGGACCACGTCAAATCTTACACTTTCTAATGTCCCCTTGTCCTATAATGGTGATTCCTTACGTTGTGTGGTAAGCGGAACCTGTAATCCAAATGCTGTTTCTTCATCTGCAGCGCTCATTGTCAACCAAAAACCAGTCATCCAAAGCCAACCTGGCAATCAATTAGGTTGTGAAGGAGGGACGGTCACTTTTTCTTTATCGGCTGTAGGTACCGCATTAAGCTACCAATGGCAGGTCAATACGGGTTCAGGCTGGACGAATATCAGCGGGGGCAATGCTTCAAACTATGCAGGATGGAATACAGCTTCTCTTCAATTGAGTGGATTATTAAGTTGGAATAATGGTTATTATTACCGTTGCCAGGTTTCGGGTGCCTGCCAGCCAAGCGTCCTGACTGATTCAGCCCTGCTTGAGGTGCATGCGATGCCTTATCTTAATTCTAACCTGGCTGATCAATCTGTTTGTGAAGGGGAGGCAGCCACCTGGAGTATTTCAAGCAGCGGCAATAATCTCAATTACACCTGGCAAATTGATACCGGAAATGGTTGGGTAGCATTGGCAAGTTCTTCGTTTTCGGCAGATTTTCAAGGTATAAACACATTCCAACTTAGCCTCTCTTCCGCTACCAAGAACTATGATGGTGACGATTTTCGTGTATGGGTTGGCAATCAGGGATGTGGATTAAAAAGTTCTAATTCTGCCCGATTAACTGTGCATGCAAAACCAATTTTTTCAACCGGTCCGGATCGTTATATCTGTGCAGGACAGTCCACTCAACTGAATGTAACCTTGCCGAATAATGCGTTAAACCGATTTAGCTGGAGTCCATCAATTGGTTTGTCGAATCCATTTATTCAGGCACCGATCGCTACACCTTCAGCAATTGCAACCTATATCCTGATTGCCTGGGATACAAATGGCTGTTACCAGTCCGACACTTTTCAATTGGATGTTAAAACTAATCCTACGGCTAATGCAGGACCAGATCAGGAACTCTGTGCCGGCACTAATTTCTCCTTATCAGGCTCAGGTGGTTTGGCTTATGAATGGATGAATTCAGCAGGAAATCAAATAGGCTCAGGTAATTTGATCTTTTTGGAAGCGAAAAACTCAGAAACATATACCTTAAAAATCAGCGATCAGTATTCCTGTACAGATTCCGACTTCGTTCAAGTAAAGGTAAATCCACTTCCAACTACCAATGCCGGCCCAGATCGGAGTGTGTGCAAGGGCGACGGAATTCAGTTTAATGCCAGTGGAGCCTCTACCTACCAATGGCTTGTTTCGGGTTTGAGTGATTCCTTGGTCTACAATCCGAAACTCCTGGCAACAAATCCCGAGTCTATTATTCTAAATGGATGGAGCAACAAAGGCTGTTTGAAAAGTGATACCCTCAGTCTGACTGTGTTTTCTTTGCCACTTTTACAGACTTCTTTGGATACCCAGATTTGTGAAGGTGCAGAAGCATCACTCTCAGTAAGCGGTGCAAGCACATACATCTGGTATCCGGCTATAGATTTGATAAACCCAACATCCACCACTCCCCGTTATAAAGGAACTAGAGACCAGCGTATTTACGTGGAAGGAAAAGATACGAATGGCTGCTTGTTTACTGATTCCGTGCAAATTATCGTGAATCCTTTACCGATAGTTGATGCCGGCTTAAATGAGCGCATTTGCTCAGGTTCAAGTATTCAATTGAATGCCTCCGGAGCGGCCAATTATGTTTGGACGCCCGGAAATATGCTCGATGACTCAAACAGCGTTTCTCCAATAGCCACGCCTGTCACAACAGTTGACTTTGTTGTGCAAGGCACGGATACTAAAGGTTGTATGGCCTACGATACGGTTTATGTTGAACTAATCCCCAATCCAATCCCCACTATTCAGGGAGAAACGGAGGTTTGTAAAGGACAGCTTTGGACCGCTTATAAAGCCGACTATGCCGGAGGGAATCTTCTTTGGGAGGTTCAGGGAGGCAGGATACAATCCGGTATCGGAACCGGACAGGTGCATATCGCCTGGGACATGACACTGGTAAATGGCGAAGTACGATTAACGGAAACTTCAATGGATCAATGCCAGGGATCAGGTGTGCTTATGGTTAACTCAAACGGTAAAAATGCTGCGAAAACGGTGGAGGTAATTGCAAAAGCCAATGATATCCGCACGGGAATCCTGATTTCACGAAATACAGAATTGGACAGCTATTTCTGGGGGAAAGAAACAAAAGATGGAAGCAGAGTAGAAACGCTGGATTCCGGCGACTATTGGACCGCTTATTCCTATATCGACACCTTCAATTATCGCTATTGGATGCTGGCTGGAAACCAGGGAGAATGCCTGACAAAAAACTATTTTGGAGGGTATCCTTTGGTTTCGGTCCGCAAATTTGGTCAACACACTGTTGACCTATATCCAAACCCGAATAGAGGGCAGTTCCAAATAGCCCTGAACTTTGAACCCATTGAATTGATCCTGAGAAATGGAGTAGGAGCACGCGTTTCCTGTCGCTTTGCTGAGCTTGGACCTGGCGTTTGGAATGCGCAAGCGGAGCAGTTGAGTTCGGGAATTTATTACTTGGAGGTACGAAATGGAGAAGGAGTGAGGAGGGTTGAGAGGGTGGTTTTAATGGAGTAGAAAAATGAAAATTATGAAAAATTCCAATGCTAAAAATGCAAGACCCACATTACAAATGAATCTTACAAAGCTCTCTGAGCTGTTTGGGAGTTGGAATGCGCTCCTCTACATGATATCCTTAAAATAGAATAGTTTGATTATATCCCTAATAGTTTAAAAATGTACTAAATGAAACATATTATTTTTTCAGTTCTACTTTCGCTATTCTCATTCACGTCCTCTGGGCAAATTATCCCATCTTCCGGTCTAATTGGGTATTGGCCATTTAGTGGTAATGCAAATGACCAAAGTCCTAATGGTAACCATGGTACAGTGAATGGGTCAACATTGATAGTTGACAGATTTGGTCAAGTAGGTTCGGCGTATTCATTTGATGGCTCGAACGATCATATTACCCTTCCATTAAACTTAAATGGGCAATTGCAGAATTTAAGACAAATGACTTTTTCTGCATTTATCAAAGATGTTTCAAATGATGGGGCAATTTTCTCGAATTGGAAGGCGAGTCCAATTACTGACCCTTTTGGTTTATTAATTTCTGTTGATAACGGTAAACTATCCGCAACAAATAATACCGGAACAGGTGTCTCATCCCAATCGCCAATTAATACTTCTTCCTGGACTCACGTGGTTGTAGTTTTTGACGGGGATCTAACAGGAGCTTTAAACAGAATGAAGCTATATATCAATGGCGTACAAGTTGCTTCTGATAGCGGAGTATTATCTTCGTCTAATGTAGTAATTTCAGATAACTTAGGCAGTACTGCAACTAACACAGAATTTGGTAGGTGGATTAGTCAATTTGGATGGAGGGGGTATTTCAATGGGAAAATTGATGATATTGGTATTTGGAATCGAGTCTTAACCCAAAATGAAATCAATGGACTTAATTGTTCATCTTCAATTACTCAACAACCTGATGATCAGTCCGTAACAGTTGGATCAAGCTCACAGTTTGTCGTGAACGTCAGTGGCAGCGGTCAAAATTATCAATGGCAGTCAAATCCTGCAAATTTTGGATGGATGAATGTTCCGACAAATTCCACTTATTCGGGAAGTACTACTAATACCTTAACAATAGCAAATACAGATTATTTTAATCATCTTCAACCTTTCAGGCTCATCATAAATAATGGCAATTGTTCTGATACCTCGAACAGTGTTAAAATCGTATTAAACGACACGTGCATGCATCAGGTTTATGATACAATTGTAGTTCAGGTTTATGATTCCATTTCCGTCTCAGATACACTTGTTATTTCGGTCAATCTATCAAGCCCAGGAATTCCATTGTATAGTATCGTGAAGGTTTTTCCAAACCCAACAAATAATTTGTTAAACATTGAATATGAGAATTATATGGATTTTCCGGGATATTCAGTTGAGTTGCATAATACATTAGGTCAGAAAGTATGGGGAAAAAGTATTGACTCCCAGAGTGATACGATTGATTTAACTAGCCTGGGCGGAAAGGGTTTGTATTATTTGGTTATTTTTGATGGAACAGGAAACTTGATAGAAACCAGGAAGATCCTTTTGTATTGAATTGGAAGTAGAATGAAACAATCTACTCTAAAACTTTGACAAGTTATCTTCCCCTATAAACCTATTCCATGAAAACAACATTCCAAACCCTCAGCATCCTGGCCATTATCCTACTCGCCACCTCGTACCAGCCTTCTGCATCTTCCTCATGTTGCGACGACCCGACGGCCACTTGTTCACCAACAGGTACCTGCAATGCCTGTAAAAATTGTAAATACTGTAAACATTGCTCCAAAGAGGGAGGGAGTTGTTCGGTTTGTAGGAAGAAGTGACTTGATAGTGAAGGGCTTTGGAAGTAGAATTCACTATGGAACTCGAATAGACCGCATATAAATTGATTGACTTATTAAAATTTAAAAATAATCTGAGATGAAAAACTATCAATGTAAAAAATGTGAAACCCTCATTGCCAAGGATTCTACACCGGGCAGTTTAGGCTGTCCAGAAGGCGGAACACATTCATGGACTAACTTAGGCGAAGTTGGACCCACTAATTATCAATGTAAAAAGTGCGGGACACTTGTTCAGTCGAAAAGCACGCCATCTTCCTTGCATTGTCCTTCAGGAGGCACTCACTCTTGGACAAAATTGTAGTTATGGATAAAATAAAATCGAGTGCCTTTTATCAAGCGTGGATTGACACAGTTATGAATAGAAAGGACCACCTCCTTAGTATATGGCGTGATTCGGCGCCTTTCACCAGACACATAAAAGGAGACGACAATTGTGTACTTGAAGAGGTAGCCAGTAGATTAGGTCTTTTATGCTATCCTTACGACTATTATTCTCTGGACGCCATTCTTTATAAGGCCGAAGACAAAACGCCTGACATAAGCTCTACGAACTATTGGTTTCGTGACATCAGAGTTGCATTTGAACACGAGAATAAGTATAATAAAGAACTTTATCAGGAGGTTTCACATCTTCTTATTACCAACTGCGACCTGAAGGTTTTGGTCACTTATCCACCAGATAACTTCGAAAACATACTCGATTATTTGCATAAAATAATTTCCGGTAACAGGCAATCAGTTTCAATATCAGAAGAAGAAAGTTTTTTGTTAATTTTAGGTTGGGAAGGTAATTTTAGTTGGGAGGGCTATGTGTTCAAAAACGATAACTGGAAACAAATAAACGTCTGACATACAATCGAAAAGGGTAAAGATAAACAGGTTGTGAAACGTATATAGCACAGGCTCTTGCACGTTGTATCGAAAGTATTTAATCAAAGTCTATGGAAAACAACATCATCTTTCATTCAAACGGCTCCAGAAACCTGGCTGCCAATAAATTTCTAAGGTCTTTGTTCGGGAATTATGTAGATGAGGTACATCGTTATGCCCACAAATACAATGACTATATCCATTCTTACAATGAACGACAGCAGGCGACAGCTCTGGTGCCGGCACTTGTTCCAATCAGTAAAGGAATTTTTCTCGAGCAACCAATTCGGCGGAAAACCAGGGGTGTCGACATAGCTCCACACGGATGGGTGGATTATTGGGTGGAATCGACAAACCGTTATATCTATCTGATTGAGCATAAACACAGCTATTTCAATCTGAATAACCTGTTCATCAATGCTGACCTCAAAAACAATCACCTGGTCATGTTGGACCAGTTGAAAAAATTGAACAAGTCCCAGATCAAGAACAATTTGGATAATGGGTTTAAAAACAAACAAATTTACAAGCTTGGCTTGCATACCATGTATGGCTATGAAAAGGCTAAATCAGATAAGGACTTCAACTACAAGAATTCCGGGCATCTCTTTGGTCAATTGAAGAAGTTCTCTGTTTTTGAAGAACTGGATTTTAATTACGCCGGCGCTTCTTTCATTACCAAACGCCACTCTTTTGATAGTGATTCACGAAAGGTCATTCATTTTCCCGGACTCATTTTCCTTGCAAAGTTGGAGACTGTGAGGTAATCAATCGTTCAAAACATGAAAATAGACTCTCATCTAAAAACAATTCAAGATTCTTGCAACGATTTTATCGAGCGAAACATTGACGAGGTTCTAAATCAACTGGAGCAAAACAGGAAACCCTTGAATTCCAATTTTTCTGAAATAGGGGATCTGGACATAGAAAAAAATTCTTGGGGCGTCTATGTTTTCTACATCGAATCGAAATCGCCAATCGACTCCTATGAAAAACTGTGCGAGTTGTGGCAAACAGATTCGAAAGGCAATAAGCTTATGTCGCCGAAACCGATCAAAGGAAGGTTCAATTCACTTGATTGTGATAAACGGGCTTGCTTTTACCTTGGTAAATCTGAAAACCTGAGGCACCGTATTAGCCAACATATTCATCAAAAGACAGCTGCATCAACATATGGTCTTAAATTATCGGCACACGATCGACTCCATGAGAATAATTTGTTTTCATACTCCTATTGTACTCTAAAAGTAAATCCAGTGAAGGAGCTTAATGAAAGCATGAAATTTCTCCTCGTGTCTTTGGAAAGCCATCTCAGGAGGAAATTAGAACCACTTATCGGTAAACAATAAGCTGGTATAAGGGGGGGGGGGTGAAATAATACTATTTCAGAGACACGGGCATTATTTGTAATAACCGTACTCAATTAAAATATACCTTATTTCTTGGATATTCCCCAAATCATCTTAAATTTGTACACTCATTACTGAGTTTTAAAATTGAAAACGCTCTTAAAAGATATCACAAAAATCCAAACCGGACTCTTCGCCAAACCTTCTGGCAATGGGGAAGTGGTGTATTTACAGTCCAAACATTTTGATGAAAACGGCCACCTGCTTGGTGAACTTCATCCTGACTTGCTGTCGGAAGGAATTTCCCAAAAGCATTTGTTAAAAGATGGGGATGTACTCTTCGCAGCTAAAGGTACAAAAAACTTTGCTGCCGTGTATGAAGGGCATAACCCAACTGCCGTTGCTTCTACTTCCTTCTTTGTGATCAGACTGACTGATACTACTATCTTACCGGAATATTTGATGTGGTTTCTTAATCATCCAACTACCCAGACGATTCTAAAAAACAGTGCGCGGGGCACGGATATTCCTTCTATCAGAAAATCGGTTTTAGAAGATCTTGAGATTTCAATTCCAAGCCTGGCAAAACAGCGCTTGGTTATCAGGTTGGCTACTTTGGCGAAGAAAGAATATGAACTTCGCCTGGCTATACTTCAACAACGTAAACAATTCATTGAACAACAAATCATTAACGCTTTAATCTAAATAAAATGGCCAAAATAACTCAGAGTGACATTAACAACGCAGTTTGGAAAGCNNGTGCATGACGATAAATATGAAGTTCACCTGAAAAAATACAACGGTGATGTTGAACGTGCCAAACGTGCCATGCAGCACGAACGTTTTATTGTTCCGGAACAAAGCCATTTTAAGTTTCTTTATGAATCGCGCAATGAAGCCAATATTGGTGAACTCATCAATATTGCCCTGACTGACCTGGAAGAAGCTAACCGGGAGAAACTTTACAGCGAAGACGGGGCGGGCATATTCCAGAATATTGACTTTAACAGCGGCAAACTGGGTGAACCCAAAGACAAAAATACCCGGCTGAAAAACCTGTTACTCGATTTTAATAAAGAGGCTCTTGATCTACGCCCATCACATTTGGATGGGGTTGATATTATCGGTGGGGCCTATATGT
>DQHT01000034.1 GCA_003531115.1 Bacteroidota bacterium
TGATGGCATCGACATTAAAGGCCGAGAAAAAACCAAACATGTGGTTGATATTGTAAACCGGCACCCCGTCGATAAGGATAAGATTTTGATCGGGTGTTCCACCACGAACGTAGAGTCCGCTACTGCCCTCCAACCCTGTTTGTACACCGGGCATCATTTGCACGGCTTTGATCAGATCGACCTCGCCGAATACAGGCGGGATGGAACGAATTTGTTTCATGGGTATGGATACTCCCGAAGGGGTACTCGATTCATCAGGGATCTCGTTTTCCTTGTCGGGAGCCACTACCACTTCACCCAGATAATAATTTTCCTGGAGTTCAATGGTTTCGCTCAGATCCATTCCGAGATAGAAGGAATCAACTTTGGTGTAATAGCCGACATAACTCCATTCCAGCTTACGACGTCCGGAGGGAAGTACAAGGCTGTAAAACCCATTTTGATTGGTGGTTGTGCCCAGTTTAAGATTGGGTTCATAAATGGTGGCACCGATCAGTGGCTCCCCGGAGTCTTCGTCACGTACAAAACCGGAAACAGAAAATTCCTGGGCAAGCACTCCTACCGTGCTGAAAATCAAAAGGATGATAAGCAGGAGAAATTTTTTCATAAAATTCTCTACAAGAATAGGCAAAAATAGGCCCAAATAATTCGCAGAAGTGTATATTTGCAGCCCATTCAACGATTTGTTGAATTTGCATGCGTAGCTCAATTGGATAGAGCACCTNNGCGCCCTTAGCTCAATTGGATAGAGCACCTGACTACGGATCAGGAGGTTTGGGGTTCGAATCCCTACGCGTGCACTCTGAAGCAGAAAAAGCCGCAATGAGCATTTCCGATAAACGGAAGGTTCGTGCGGCTTTTTCGCTTCAGAGCTGCGCAGCGGGGGAGCGGGACCTGCGGTCTGAGCGAGGGAGCGGAGGTAGCGAATGACCCAGGAGTCCTGCTTCAACGGGGAGCGGGACCTGCGGTCGGAGCGAGGGAGCGAACGACTCAGGTGTTCTGCTTCACCGAACGGTGAAAAAAATTTCACGCCATTGCCATGTAGCGCACCATGTAGTATGCCGCCCAGGCAAAAAACGCGATAACCAGGATCCATAACCAGCTTGGGACACTTTGAGGCGTTTCGCTTCCTTCGATGATAAACTTCTTCTGATTGCCCTTGTCATAGGCATTGATCATAAGCGGCACGGTTCCGTCGAGGACGGCATTTTCCGAAATTCCTTCCACGGAAATGGCCGGGCCGTTTCGAACTGTAAATTTTATTTTACGGATACCCTCCCTGCCTGTGGGTGAAGTGCTCACCAGCTTTAGGGTGTGTTCGCCATCAACCAGTTTCCGCGTATCCAACTCGAATTGGGCCGGTGCATTAATTTCGGCAACAGGTTGCAGGTCATCATCGATAAACAGGGTTATTTTGCTCTTTTCAGTCATCTTATTCACTTGTTTAAAACCGATAGTTTGACATGGTCCGGACTCTTCTCCCCCGGACGGATCAATAATTTTAATGACAGGATCAAAGTAAGCAGGGTAATTCCTGCCAGGAGAGAAACGATGATCCAGTCCCAATTGCTTTCCGGACCTGCTCCATGCGTCAATCCCCGGGTAATGGAGGGTTGTTGTTGCTCACAGACGGGACAAGCCGATAAAAACTCTACGGATAAAATGAAACCCAGTATACGTATCGTTAGCTTTTTCATTTTTGATTTTCTGTTTGATGAATAAAATCAACGATCTTTTTTACTTCTTCAGGAGCGATCGGTTTTGCATTATTTCCCCAACTGCTTCTTTCGTGATTGATGATGGCCGTTATTTCTTCAGGACTTAGTTTATTGTCTTTCCCGACGGCGTTCATGGTTGCAAATTCAGCCCTGGCATCATAACCCAGCACGATGATCTTTACAAACAATTCCAGATCATCTCCTAAAACAACCGGACTGCCTTTTAAAGGCGGAAATGCACCTTTTAGTCCTTCACCATTGGCCTGGTGGCAAGCTGCACAGAATTGGGTATAGAGAACCTGACCGTCAGGAAGATTAGAAGCAAGCAGCCCCTCATTACCTGCCTGGGTTGGTTCCTTCTTGTACAGGAATTCTCCGGAAATACTTCCATCGGGCAAAGGCGTTTGTTTTAAACTTTGTAAATAAGCGACCAGATTCAGCGCCTCCTCCTTCGCTACAATTTTTCCTTTTATATCCTTTCTGAATTTATCCGGAACCATTACCTCTACCTCACCCACTCCCACTACATCCTTAATTTCGAATAACCAGGGGTAGGCAGGCATAATGGATTGTTCGACCACCGCCCTGGGTTGAAACAAGTGTACCAGGTTCCAGGCTATACCCGGCTGACGGGCTCCTATATTGGTCAGGTCGGGGCCGGTTCGTTCCGTTCCCATGAGCGTGGCCGTATTTCGCCAAAAGTCGGTTCGTGAAATGCCGGCATAATCTGCTGCGATCCCTGGTCTGCTTCCCCAGACCTTGTCCATATCAACATTCCGGACTTGCTGAGTATGGCAGGCGACACAACCGTTAGCGATAAAACTTTGTTTCCCGGCGATCGCTTCTTTGCTTAATGGTAGTGCATTTGGCAGGGGAGCATTGTTTTCCTGATTGTTCAGCGCTGGGAAAATGGCAACGATCAGGGTTAAGCCAAGAAACAAAGCCAGTGCTGATGAAAACAGTTTCGTATGATTATTAAAAAATGTCATGTCTGTTGATTATGCTAGTGATTCTGTGGTTAATTTCCTTTTCGCCTCTAAAATTTCGAGTGGCGAATCAGGTATAATAATTTCATTTTTCTTTTGTACCATTTTGTAAAAATTATAGGCGAAAATCAGGTGCGAAAGCCACATCAGCGACCCGCCTATTGCCCGCCACAGCCAGTAAGGTGCCATCAGGTCCACGCTCTCGATAAATGGTTTTCCGTCCATCCACATAAGGCCTCTCAACGTGGAGCCATACATCAATGGCACAGTGTAAAACAATAAGCCGATCAATGCCAGCCAGAAATGGGCTCCAACAGTAATTTGCGGAGGTTCTTTTCGCGTCAGCCGGGGTACGATCGTGTAAATAAATCCCCATAACATAAAGGTGATGATCCCGTACATGGTTAAATGCGAATGGGCAACAGTAAAGTCGGTAAAATGCCAGAGTAAATTGGTGAAACGGAATGCTTCGGCGGTTCCCTGCAATGAGCCGGTAAAATAGAAGACGATCCCGATAAGGTAGAAAGGAAGGGTATAGCTGCCTGACAATTTATTCCAGGACCCTTTAAAAGTCATAAGAAAATTGGTGGTGCCGGCAACAACCGGGATAACCATGCCTACGCTGCCTACAATGGCCACAGTTTGTAACCACCACGGAATTGCACTAAAAATAAAGTGATGGGTTCCGATTAAGGTATAGAAGAGAATCTGTGCCCAAAATGCCAGGATACCAAGGCTGTATGAATAGATGGGTTTATTTAATTGCTGGGGCAAAAAATAGTACATCAAGCCAAGATTGAATAACATGAACCACATTCCAACACCCTGGTGCATGTAATAGCCCTGGATGATGGTCTCGCCCAAACCGTTTTGCCAGGAAGGCCAATAGGCAATGAAAGCGATCACCAATAAAAACATCATTGCTGAAATGATGTACCAATTAGAAACATAGATTTCCTTGTCCTCGCGCCGGGCTATGGTTTTAAAAAAATTAATCAGGGAGATTATAACGCCAATTCCAAATAAGGCCATAACCGGCCAGATGTATTCCCGGTATTCACCACCCCCGTTATTTATGCCCGCCATCAGGCAGGTACTTCCGGCTATCAGGGCACTATTGATCAGGATAAGTGACGCGTAACCTGTTTTAATGCTGGCCACCGCTACGTTACTTACTCTGGGGACCACATAATAGGCAAGCCCAAGCATTGCCAGGGAGGCCCATCCCCAAAACACAGAATTTGTATGTACGGGTCGTAACCTCCCAAAACTTAACCAACTCAAGTGGTCAACATCCGGTGCCACGAATTTTATTCCAAGGTACTCCCCTACCGTAGTGCCAAACAACAGCCAAAAGGTAGCACAACCTAAGTACCATAAGATCAGTTTGGTTAGATCGGGGTCGACATAAGGTCTTGGCTGGCTTTTTTTCTTTTGTTCGACAAAACGAAACGTTTCCGCATCACTTATATATGAGATCAATCCTTTGCTGTCGACCGGAGGGTTTTTTCCTGCTAACTCGGTATTCGAAAGGGAAAATTCAAGTTCCTTTTGTCGCCGTTCCAGTCGTTCAATTTCTTCCTGTGGAAGGTTTCTCAGGTACGCATTGAATTTTTCTAATTCCTGCTTTTTAAGGTAATTTTTTAGTACAGAGAGTGCCCTGGCGATTAAAATGGCCGAGGCAACGAGTACGGGTAGTGCGATTAAAATAATTGTGATGATAATTCCCGATTCGCCGATTAGATTTTCTGTTCTCATTTTTTAAATTGGATATTTTTGTCCGATTTTAGTTTAAATTTTTTATCGTTTTAAAAAAGTAACCCCTTTTTCAAAATCGTTTAACAATGATTTTATGGTTGTTATTTCCAGCATGTTTTTCAGATCCTCGCGAATGGATATAAACTGGGAATGAACGGGACAAGGCATTTGCTCATTGCATTGTTTCAGACCCAAGCCACAGCCTTTATAGATTGTGTCTCCGTCGATTATTGAAACAAGCGTGCTTAATTTCACCTCTTCCAACGCGGCCATTTCCATTGAAAAACCGCCTGTAGGTCCTTTGTCGGAATGGATGATTTTATTACGGGCAAGCAATTGGAGGATCTTGGATGTATAGGCGCCTGGCGACTCTATTGCTTTTGCTACCTCCTTTAAGCTCACCTTTCTACCCCTGCCGGATTGTTCTGCAATATAAATTACAGCGCGGATGCCGTATTCACAGGCTTTTGAAAACATGGGTCTATTTTGAGGGGGCAAATATAAATAAGAATTTTTAATAGTGGACAAATTTGTCCACAATAATAAATTGCTTGTTTTGCCCGGGAACCCGAATGATGGTTCTAAAATATCGGAGTAGTACTGTTTTCGGGTATTACCCGCCGGACCTTATCGTCATTTTCCCGCTATTCCTTCACAAAGCGTTCCCTCCGGATTTGTCCGTTTTTCTTCAGGATCAAAATATAGGCTCCTGCTTGAATGGTGCTGATATCTACTGAATGAGTGTTACTTCCCTCACCTATTTGGCCGGAAAGAAGTATTCGCCCGAGCATGTCGACCACCAAAAGGGTTGCACCGGAGTATTCGCCCTGCATATCCAAAACGGTCAACGAACCTGATGCGGGGTTCGGATAAAGGAGAATGCCAACTTGTACGGCCGGATCCTCTATACCTATGGGTTTATTCGAGGCCTTGTTAGAACGGGAAGAATTGTAGTTTTTACCTGTGGGGTTGCAGTTGTCCGGACTGATCAGCTCCACCTGGTAATAGATATCGCCATCAGGGGCATTCAGGTCGGAGTATGAATTGTTGCTTCCGGAGCTGGTTCCGATCTGTTGCAGGTTATTGATCGTTGTGCCTCTGTAAACATNNCTGTATCCAATTTGCCAATATTCTGGTATTGGCCCGTTACATTGGTTTCCTTCAGGATATCAAAAGAAGTGCTTAGCCGTCCTGTTTCTTTGTTCCAAATTACCTCGTTTTTGTCGAATTCATTCACACCAACCAGGCAGATAGAAGGAGCCGGAGGATTTTGCATGAACACATATACCGAGTCGTTTACCTCACAGCCATTCCAGGTCCGCACACGTAGATTAAAGGCCCTGTTTTGTATGCCGACTACACTTGGGGAAGGTGAATTAACGGAATCGATGCCAATGCCGGGTGACCAGAGGTATTCTAAAGGCAATACCCCGTTATAATTCGTATTGACATTAAATCGGGCGGTATCTTTACAAAATACATTCAAATCGTTGACCATCAACGTTAATGGATCAACTACTACCCAAACCGAATCGTAGGCAAAACACCCACTTCCCGTTGTGATACTGGCTGCATAACGTGTTGTTATGATCGGACTGGCAATTGGAGCCCGGGAAGCCGGGTTGTCGAGAAATGCCGGGTTTGACCATTGGATAGCCGGAACCAGCGCACCGTGATTGGAAATGATCGAATCAAACTGAATACTCATTCCGCAACCGATATATTTGTCGCTCCCCGCTTCCAGTGTCAATGTGATAGGCGTTATATGAAGGGAGTCGGAAGTTTTGCAGCCTTGTGGAGTAATAATTTCCATACGGTAATTTTTGGCCACAAAGTCAGGTCCGATTCTTCCGGCCATAGGCTGCCAGGTGAAGGAATAGTTGCTGTAATCGGGTACACTGAAGGTTCTGATGATCAGGCTGTCACTTACTTCCTCCCGCGAGAAGGAGATCGGTTTTCCATGTAGCGAAATGATGCTTACTTGAATAGGCATTGGGTTGACCGCCTCGGTATTTCGAAGGATAAATTGATAGTCGCCGGAGGGCAATGAAAAATAGCCATTTAGTACCTGCATGAACTCCCCTGCCATTACCGTGTCGTTCGAACTGTTTATTATCACCCAACTGTAGTTTGTCGAACGGGCGTCGATAAGCATATAGATGGTTCGCGGTTCAATTCGGATCGAGTCACCACAAACAAGTTGCTGGTCAGGACCGGCATCGATAACCAAGGGCATTACATTGATCTGAACGGAATCCTTTACCACACAGTTACCTGATGTTGCGGTTAAACGGTAAAGTATATTTCCTGTGGGTTCAATGTATGGATCCCGGATCGTCGGATCGCTCAAACCTGCTGCAGGCGACCAGGAATAGGTTTGTGGGGCCCTGCGTCTTTTGAACAGGCTGCCATTTTCACCACAAGCAAAGGCCATTCCGCTTGGATCCGCATAGACCCCTAGTAGAATACTGGCCGAATCAACATCCATCATTTTCCAGGAATCTCCACCATCTACGGTTGCAAATAAGGCACCCCTGAAGTTAGCACCCCCCGGAGAATGTTGATAGGAAGTGGTAATAAGCCCCCTTTTTGAATCCATAAATGAGATGTTGTAGCTGGAATATATTATGCTCCTGTTATAGTCAATTTCGTTTCTTATCCAGGATGCCCCTCCATTGTATGTTTTCCATACGTACCGGTCGCCTGTTACAAAACCGGTATCCATCGAAACAAAATGGACTCCTCTCAGAATTGCATATTGTTTTAACTGCGCGATGTTTGTCCAATTTGCTCCGGCATCTGTCGTTTTTAGCACGATTCCATCACTCCCAACAGCATAACCCACAGTAGTAGTTGGGAAATACAGAGAATACAAATATCCGGTATGGACTGAATTCACCGGCAGCCAATTCAAACCACCATTTATCGTTTTTAGTATCTTATCCGGATTGGCCAGGGCGAATCCGACCTGGTCGCTGATAAAGAAAATGTCCCGGATATCGTAATTTACTCCCGGGTCAAAGACCGTCCAGCTGCTTCCCCCGTTTGTTGTTTTGAGAATAACATCCCGCATCTGCGCATTGGAACGTGCTGTTGCAAAGCCTAATTGTGTGTTTCTAAAATACAGCGCATGAACATTGTATGGAATACTGGTGAGGTTGGTGCTCCAGGTTTTTCCACCGTCAAAGGTTTTAATAATGGAACTCATGGTAGCGATATACCCTACCTGGTCATTCAAAAACTGAATAGCATTAAAACTCACCTGAACTCCGGTATGCATCCGGCTCCATTGAAGCGTATCGGGGTCCAAAACCACTCTGGCGCCGCAATAAATATCCAGTTCAGGCTCCAGCGCTATATGGAAATCGAGGCCAACATAAACCCTGGCTGTGTCTGAGCAACCATTACTGGTATTCACGACAATTTGGTAATTGGTGCTTTCCGTGATAGTGGAAGTCGGATTAATGATGGTCGGATCGTTCAAATAGCGGCTTGGTGACCACAGGTAGTTCACACCTGTTGCCGTAATGGAAATATTCGCCCGGGCATCCAGTTGGACAGAATCTCCGCAAGCCAGGGTATAATTTTCTATCGGGTTTAATTTTAGCTCATCCACCACCAGCGTCACATACGCACTGGTCGAACAAGCACCCATATACGCCGTTACCATATACGAAGTAGAAGCATTGGGATTTGCCCAGGGATTGCTCATGGTGCTATCGCTTAAGCCCGCTGTGGGGTACCAGCTCACCGAATCAATTGGCCGGTTGCTGTATATCATTCCCGACCTTCCTACGGCGATCCCGTTCAGAGAATTCACGGAGCTCCCTCCACTAAAGAGGGCGGTATAGTTGTTAAAATCAGCTACAGGGGCCGTATTCAAATAGGTCCAGCTTTCGCCCTGGTCCTTCGACGTCCATACCCCGCCGCCAAACACCATCAAATGACCATTCGCGTCTTTGACAATGGAATTAAGCTGCAAATAGGGTTCGGATTTAACATCCTTCCAATTTTGTCCGCCATCATAGGTCCGTAAAACGAAATGATTTCCCGCCGACATACACACAAAACCCGTATCCCGGTTGAAAAATAATATGCTTTTAAATGTAACGGGCTGTGAGGTCGTTAACTTGCTCCAGGAGCCACCTCCATCTGTGGTTTTATACATATCGTTTCCCGCTCCGGCATAGCCGATCTGTGTTTCAGGAAAATGGATGCTATATACAGTTGACATTGTTGGAATTCCGTTCGAAGAGGAATTCCATGTTGCTCCACCATCTACTGATTTTAACAGTGTGCCATTGGTACCACCGGCGTATACAATTTGCGAGTTGAAATAGAATATTGAGGATAAATCTTCCGTCGTGCCTGATGAAGGCTGACTCCCGTTTGTACCGCCATTGTAGGTGAGTAAAATAACACCTCCGTTCCCAACAGCGATACCCGTATCCGGCGAAATGAAAAAGAGCGCATTCAGGTTAACAGAAACCGGAACACTCAAACTTTGAAACGAATTTCCACCATCGGTGGTTTTTAAAAGTGTTCCGCTATTTCCGCAGGCGTACCCCGTATTGGCATCGGCAAAAAACACCCCCTTCAGGTCCGGGCTGGTGCCCGACGAAACCTGCAGCCAATCGGCCCGTACGCCCAATTGCACCTGTTCACCACAAACCAGCGTGTCGCCCTTCCCGACGTCGATGCCACATTGTGAATAGGAAAAATTTGAAAAGGGAAGGGATAAAATCAGGAAAAAACCGGGAAGATGTGAAGGTTTCATTTGGATGGGATTATCACAAACAAAGTTCCTCAGGATTACTCTTTTAAATTATGAGATTAGTCAGGAAGCTTCCTCATATCCATCACTTTTTCTTCTTCGGCTCATCAAAATACTTTTTCAGCAGCGGGCTCTTTTTCAGGGCTTCCAGGGTTTCGATAAGGGCTTCTGAACTGGTTTTGAGGTTGGTGATGGAGGTCCTGAGTTCGTCGGTCATGGTGCTGTCGTTTAACATGGCTCCCAAAGGTCCGTTGCCCTGATCCATTTCGGCGCTTAGTTTGGCCAATTCGCCGGAGAAGGTGTTTATCTGCTCGCCGGATTGGGTTAATGCCAGCATGACGCCTTTTAACTGGCCGGCCATTAAAGTATCGTGCATGATGGTGCCAAACAAACCTTTGCTGTTGTTCACATTGCTCACCACCTCACCGAGCTCCGCAGAGAGCGTATTGATATTTTTACTGGCCTGGCGGAAATTTCTAAAAGTCGTATCGAGCACTTCAGACAAAACGGTGTCGCCTAGTAGCTTCCATACCGTGCTGTTATTATTCCCTATCCTGTCGGTAATGTTTTTCAGATTGAGCGCGATATCCGACACATAGGTATTGGTTTCGTTCAGGGTACGCAACATTTCATCTGTTTCGACCGGCTGCAGCGACTGTATGGTGCTTCCGTCCATAACCAAGGCTGCATCGCTTCCCGGCTTGTTGATGATATTGATGAGTTTGTTTCCCATCAATCCATCGGTACCAATGCTTGCCAGGGCGTCGACCCGTATAAATTTACTGTACCTTTCTTCGAGGAGGATCACCACCCGGATGGCGGTATCATTCAATACTTCCACAGATTCAACGGTACCTGCGTCGGTACCACCAAAACGTACATTGTTTCCTGCCTGCAGGCCGTTTACATTTTTAAAATACGCTTCCAGTTTCAATGTTTCACCGAAAAGATTTTGTCTCATCCCGATCATATAGACCGCTCCGGCAAGTAATACCAACCCTGCAAGCACCAAAATGCCAAGTCTGAATTGATTCATTGTTTCCTTTTCCATCTTCATTTAAAAAAACTGTTCACTCTCGGGTCGGCCGACTTGCTTAATTCCTTCCAGGTACCATTTGCAGCTGCTACTCCATCGATCAAAGCTACGATACGATCGGCAGTAATTTCGACACATTGGAGGTCGTGTGAAATGATGATGGAGGGCATTTTGTATTCGTCTTTCAGGTGCGCCATCAACTGGCTAATCTCCCGGGAGGTTATCGGGTCCAGTCCGGTTGTAGGCTCATCATACAGCATTAATTTTGGTTTCAGGATAAGTGCCCGCGCCAGAGCTATCCGCTTTTTCATCCCCCCGGAAAGTTCTGAGGGCATTAAGCTTTCTATCCCCGGCAATCCGACATTCTGAAGCACTTCTTCCATTCGCATCGTCATTTCTTTGCTACTCAATTCCTTGTGCCTGCGTTGAAGGGTAAACAACAGGTTTTCCCGGATATTTAACGAATCATACAGCGCATTGCTCTGGAACAGGAAGCCGATATCCGACCTGAGTTTGATCAATGCTTTCCGCTTGAATTTAGTAATATCTTCTCCGAAGACGTAGATGCTTCCACTATCGGGAGTCACCAGTCCGATGATGCACTTGATCAATACCGATTTACCACAACCGGAGCGGCCAATAACCACCACATTTTCATTGGCACCCACTTCAAGGTTCATCCCGCGAAGAACATGATTCCTTCCGAAGGACTTATGCAGGTCCACCAGCCTGACCATGACCTCCCCTGCTGTCTTCCCTTGTACATGCTTTATATTGTCCTGTTCTTTTATCATATGATTTGAAACAGTTGAAGGATCTGTACAGCAAGCAGGTCAATGATAAAAATCAGCAAGGATGACATCACAACGGCAGCATTTGCCGAGCGCCCCACCCCTTCTGTTCCTTTATTGGAATAGAATCCCTGGTAACAGCCAACAATCCCTACCACAAAACCGAAGAAGTAGGATTTAATGAGGGCAGGAATGATGTCTCCAAAAGCCACATTATCGAAAACCTGGAATAAAAATAATTTCAGACTGATATTCCCCTGCATGTTGATGGCAATGTACGAGCCCCAAATGGCGATCGCATCTCCTACAATGATCAGGATAGGCAGCATGAGGGTTGTTGCCACAACGCGGGTGGCAACTATGTATTTGTACGGGCTAACCCCTGAAGCATCCATCGCATCGATCTGCTCGGTTACGCGCATAGAGCCAAGTTCAGCCCCGATTCCGGAGCCTACTTTTCCTGCAAAGATAAGAGCAATGATCACCGGACCGATCTCCCGCACGATCGACACACTCACCATGGCCGGGAGCCAGGCTTCAGCTCCAAATACCTGCAAAGTGGGGCGCGACTGCAGGGTAAGAACCATGCCTATGATAAAGGAAGTGATGGCCGTTAGTCCGATCGATTTATTGCCAACAACAAAACACTGGCGGAAAAGTTCCTTCCATTCGTATGGTGGCGTTAATCCATCAGAAATAAACATAAAAAGAAACCGGCTGGCATGTCCGATCTTCACTACAAAGCCGCTCGTAGTACGAGCAAGTGCCTGACTCATTTTAATGAATTCAGATGGTGATCGTTCCTCCGGAGAATACATGCCCCTTTGTTTCATCGTAACTTTCTTTTACGGTCTTGGTCAAATCTATTTAATTTTTATTCCTTTTGTATGGATGGAGTATTAACACGCGTTGACAACTTGTTCATTACTCAACGATCACTTTTGTTTCTGCACGACTTCCGTTTAATCGATCGAAAAGTTGAATCGTATACAATCCAGGCTGATTTATATATACCCGGATGCGGTTAGATTCAATAAAGACAGGTGCTTGAACAAGCTGGCCCAGTGCATTCAAAACCCTCAGGTCCAGCATTTCCAGGTCGCCGGCGTATTCAATATTAAAATCCCCGTTATTCGGATTGGGGTAGAGGAGAAAAAATAAGCTTTTGCTTTCATTCAAACCTACATTGTATACCAGCACGCATTCCGAGGTGTCCGTGCAACTATTCAGCGTCACTTCTACTGCATAGGTTCCATTTACCGCAGCGGTAAAACTCCGGCTATTGGCCCCGGGAATGGGGAGATAATTCGCTGTACAATCCAGCCAGCGGTACGTTGCTCCGAGGGCATTTGCAGAAAACGTCGGAGAAACTCCACCAACAGAAACGTCAACCGTATCAATGGTGAGGAAAATAGTCAGGAAACTGTCGCAACCTAACTGGTTAACCAAGGTATCCAAATATGTTCCTGAATTCGTCCAGGTGTACTTCCCACTCGGAGAAATATAGGAAAAACAAGCCTCAGGATAAATGGAATCGGCACTGGAAGAATTCACGGTAAGGTAAATGCTAAGTACGCTGTCGCAGCCGTATTGGTTGACCAGGGTATCGAGGTAAGTATTCGACATGGTCCAGGTGTATTTTCCGCTCGGGGAAGTGTATTCATTGCAAACCACGGGGTTAATGGTATCATAACTGCTTCTCAATATGCGTAAATGAAGGGTAATGACGCTGTCGCAACCCGTACTGTTTAACAAAGTAAAAGTGGCACTATCGGTATCGGAAGTATAAGTGATGCTGTCGATCCAGGTATACTGATCGCAGGCAACAACGGAGTCTGTCCCGGCATTGGGGAAACAAATCTCCACCAGATCTCCGCGCGGATTGCCACCTCCAAAATTGGTAACGGAAAATTTAACCCGCATACTGTCGCTAAGCAGATCATATTCGAAAACCTTTCCTTCAGGGGCACTATAATCATCGCTGGTCATGCCATAAAGATTGCCATTTCTTGCCTGGATCAAACTTCCGTGGGGACTATATCCCTTGTTGTTATAAAAATCAAAGCTGTATTTCAAATGGTACAAGCCTGAATCCAGATCGTACTCAAAAATTACCCCTTTATTACCGGTTCCCCCTTCGCTTGTAAGCCCGTACAAACGCCCATTCGTTGCCTGGATCAACCCGCCTTCCGGCCGGGCCCCGCCGGTACCATCAAATACGTGTATTTCACTATATGCCTGATTAATCAGGTCAAAGGAAAAAATTGACCCGACAAAACTTGGATAGTTTATGCCGCTTCCGGACATGCCGTACAAAAGGCCGTTATCAGCCTGAAGTAAGGTTCCAACAGGGTGTTCACCACTGTTCGTACCGTCAAAATTCAGGACAATCACGATACTGTCGCTGGCCGGATCATACGAATAGATGACTCCAAAATTATGTGTGCCCCCACTTTGGGTAGTGCCGTACAATTTTCCATCATTGGCCTGGATCAACTTGCCCAGGGGATATGCACCTTTCGCAGCACCATCGAAGTCAAGTATTTTCCGAAATAGGATCGTATTAGGGTCGTATTCAAACAATACACCCAGGTCATTCGCACCTCCGAAGCGTGTAATACCATAAATTTTCCCATTATCAGCTACCGTTAAGTCATTTCCCCATGGGTTCTTCCCTTTTCCTGCACCATCAAAATCGATCCTTTTGAAAAAACTGCCATTAACAGGGTCCATTTCAAACAAAGTTCCCTGGTAATTTTTACCACCATTATAGGACATGCCAAAAAGTTTTCCATTGCTTAACTGCACCATACTTCCTGTAGGCTGAATTGCAAGTGGTTCCCGGAAACTTAGTTCAATCAGGAAAGTGTCTTTTGACAAGTTATAGGAAAAGATCGTGCCTGCTCCATTCGTCCCGCCTCCACTTGCCATTCCATAGAGTTTTCCATCCGTAAATTGCCCCAAACTGCCATACGGATATGAACCGGATGCCGCACCATTAAAATCGAGCTTTTTGATGAATGAATCATTACTCAGGTTATACTCAAAGAACACGCCGATACCATTTGCACCCCCAGAATTGGTTAAGCCATATAAGTTTCCGTTGCTTGCAAAAGCCAGACTGCCATAAGGAGAAGAGCCAGTATTGATCCCGTCAAAATCCATTTTTTTCATGATCTGACGGGTGCTGGTGTCAAATTCAAACAAAACGCCATTTCCATACGTGCCACCACCACTTGTCATTCCGTATAATTTCCCGTTCACCTCACATAAGCGTCCTCTTGGAGCGGAACCCGAACTCCCTGTAAAATCGGCCTCCTTACTAAAGGAATCGGTACCAATATCATAACGAAAGACGGATCCGTTTCCGCTTGCCCCTCCGCTTATGGTCATTCCATAGACTTTGCCATTTGAGGCCTGCATCAGACTGCCGAATAAAGCCATACCGCCATTATTGCTCCCATTAAAATCATGTATCCGCCTGAGACTGTCTGTAGCCGGATCGAATTCAAAAAGCACTCCGGCACCATACCTTCCTCCGCTTACTGTTCCGCCATATATTTTCCCATTTGATGCTTCCAATAAGCGACCATAGATGCCATAACCCGTCGAGTCATCCAGGTCTTTCAGGTTGGTGAACACACCATTACCCGGATCGAAAGAATACAGGATTCCTTTGCCATAAGCCCCGCCTGAATAAGTGGCACCATAAATTTTTCCGTTTGAAGCCTGGATCAAACTTGCATACGGACTGGTTCCTAAGCCTGGCGCTCCAAAATGGTAAAGGGCTTTGTAACTCCCTGTTTTGGGGTCAAATTGATAAAGTACACCGCGCCCATAGTTACCATCTCCAACAGTAACACCATAGAGTTTTCCATTGGTGGCAAAACAGGGTTCGGCAATCAAGGGGGCAGTACCGGCAAAAAAGCCCATTGATAAAACAAGGGAATCGTTGTTGCCATTGGCATCTGCTTTAAACATGGTGCCTGCACCAAAGGCCCCTCCATTCATGGTTAATCCCCAGAGTTCTGTATTTTGAGCATAACTTTTAGGGAAGGAAAAAAAGAACAGAAAAAATGCGATCAAAACCGCGGGAAAGGCTTTCATAACAAGACATTAGGTCCTGACAAAGTTAGAATTGAGGTCTTGGCAAAAGTATGAGTCAGGTCATCTTAATTCCTGAAATTTCTCAACTAGCCTATCTCCACCATCTTGCCATGCCGTTCTGCTTTCGCCCTTCCCCAGGCTGCCATGGCACGAAAAACAGGTTCAAGAGCTACGGAACAATTACTGCCCATCTGGTTAAAACTTTGGATGGCGAAAGGGACGCCGATGTTTAACTTCGGGATCGTCACTGGCTGACGCACCTTGGCTGGCGCGCGAGGGCTGACGCTTGAGCATTAGACGCAATGGCGCTAGGGCGCAAAGTTGTTAGTGTTTGAGGGTCAAATAAGCTAGCGAAAGAATACTCTTGCGCCAGNNCCGCGCCTTTGCGCCCTTGCGTCAACTGCGCAGGCGCAAGCAGAGTGACCCTAGTACCAAAGTGTTACCTGATAGATCTGCTCGCTCCCGGAGGGATTGATCTGCACGGCAGTTGGATCTCCTCCATAGGGGTCGGCCAGATAAATATTAAACACTCCGGCGAGTCCGGAGAGGCGGAAGGCGGCGCCGAGGTCACTCAGTTTATTGACCCTCCAGATGGAAGAAAAGTTCGTGCTTTCTATCCCGCCTGCCACGACTTTGAATTCCGTACCTTCATCCAGATCCGCTTCACGCATGGCCCCGCGGTAGCGCAGGTTTTCTTCGCGTTTCTTTTTGTCAGGATCCTCTACTTCACGCCGTCTTCTTTCAGTGGGAGGGTCAGGCTGTCCATCTTCTATTTCTTTTTCTACTTTCAGAATAACTGCCTCACCATCTGTGGTAAGGAGTCCGCCGTGGTGTTCTTTTACCACGAACTTCGCCAGCTCTTCCAGGTTTTGGGTAGTAAGTTCTGTCGTTTTTATGCTCACTTCTTCGGTGACACCATTCAGGATTATTTTCATTTTAAGGACGGAACCCGGACTGGTTTTTTCAAACTCGCCAAGCACTTCCTGCACGTTCCTGACTTCGACTCCATTTACGGAAAGGATCATGGCGCCTAATTTTCCTTTTAAGGCCTTTTCAGCCGGGGAACCTGGAATAATATTTTTTAAAACAGCCAGACTATCCCTTTGTACCCAGGGCATTCCGTACATGGCCAGATAGGAATCGTAATCGTGTTGTTGTACCACCTCCACGCCTATCCAGGCTCTTTTTACCATTCCCTTGTTATTGAGGATATCATGGATCAAACGGGTGGAGATACCTGCTTCCAGGGCAAAATTGATCTGTGGCTGCCAGATTTGCGTGCTTCCCTGTTGGGCAAAAGCGATCTGGGAATTGATCCCTAAAACTTTTCCGTTGGCATCTACCAGTGGGCCACCTGAATTGCCCCAAATGACCGTTGCGGTCGTTTGAATAAAGCCAAATTTGCCTGTAATTCCACCTCTTACGCGGTTTTTGGCGCTTACTATGCCATCTGTTACGGTGTATGGATATTCTCCCAATGGATTTCCAACTGCAAAGACCTGTTCGCCCACCCGTGCTTCCTCTGTGCGGAAATCGACCACTTCAAATTCACTACCCGGGGCAGTAATAAACTCAAGGACGGCCAGATCATAAAAAAGAATCTCCGCCAACAATTTTCATCTGGTATTTCGTCCGGTTCACACTAAACACATACAGGGCGTCGCTTTCGTTTGACGCATTTTCTACCACATGGGCATTGGTTATAACATACTTTTTGCCGTTGCGTTCGATCACAAAACCGGAGCCGGTTGTTTTGGTATTGCTCAGATCGAGGATCTTTTCATAGGCCTGATCGGCAACACCACGAAAACCAAGAGCTTGTTTGGTATCGTCGGTTTTGTAAACAGCAACGGTTACAACGGATGAAATGACTTTCTCCAGCATATCCGGTGTTTTTTGCGCAAAGGCTCCGCTACCGGAAATCAGTGCGATAAGAAATAAAAGGCAGGGTTTCATAGGCTTAGGTCTTACTGCAAGTATACACGCTTTCAAACAGGGTTTCATACCACAGCGCACAAAAAGGTAAAAGCAAAACCTTACCTTTGCCATGTTCGGCTAATGAACCATTTTGCGGTTCAAGATGTTGATATGCAGAACTAAAGAAGAAAACTTGGAAAGCCTCGAATTAGGAAAAACTTCAGACCGAAAAAAAGACCATATCGACCTGGCTTTCGCCTCCAGGATCAACAGTCCTGAATTGGATACCCGCTTTTTTTACGAACCCCTTTTATCAGCGCATCCAAAACAAGGCTCCATCATTCCCAGAATCTTTTTAGGTAAAACTTTTCGTTTCCCGCTTTGGGTATCGAGCATGACCGGTGGCACCAAAGAGGCCGGCATCATCAACCGCAACCTGGCACGTGCCGCCAATGAATTTGGCTTTGGAATGGGACTCGGGTCCTGCCGTATTATCCTGGATGATGATACTCATTTAAAGGACTTTCAACTCCGTAAGGAAATAGGGAACGATCAGGCCTTTTATGCCAATCTGGGTATTGCCCAGATCGAAAATCTGCTTCAAAACGGAAAAGCCAATAAGATCAAGGAACTGGTCGATAAACTTGAGGCAGATGGTCTTATCATCCATATAAATCCCCTGCAGGAATGGCTGCAACCCGAAGGAGATATCATTCGTGAGATTCCCATTGTTACCGTTAAGCGGGTGATGGACCATTTTAAAGGAAAAATTATCGTTAAAGAAGTAGGGCAAGGTATGGGGCCGGCGAGTTTAAAAGCCCTGCTTGAACTTCCTTTGGCGGGCATCGAGTTGGCTGCCAATGGTGGCACCAATTTCGCTCTTCTTGAACTGTTGCGTGCCAACCCGGAAAAACAGGAAGTTTATAAAGCCATCCCGCACCTGGGCCATTCGGCGGAAGAAATGCTAGACTGGACTAACTCCTTGGTGGAACAGGCTTCTTTCCCTTGTAAGGACCTGATTTTGTCGGGTGGTGTAAACGACTTTTTAGACGGGTATTATCTGATGGAAAAAAGCAGGATGAATGCGGTATACGGACAAGCTTCTGCATTGCTGAAAAGAGCCCGGGGCGGATACGAGGAACTTCAACAGTATATAATGGAACAAATTCGGGGTTATGAACTGGCCCAAGCCTATTTAACCCTGCGAGAAAAATGATCATGCGTAATTTTAAACGATCCAATGCTTTGGTTCGTCCGATGGAGACGGTCAAAGGCTTCAGTAAACTGTCGAAAGAAGCCAAGGTAGAATGGCTTTGCAGTCATTTCAGCGACCCGGAAAGCGCCTACGAAACGCTCAGCATGTATTGGAATGACGATGAGGCCTTGCAGAAATTGCATGATGAGTTTATTGAAAATACGGTTTCCAATTTCTACCTGCCTTTTGGAATTGCTCCGAATTTTTTGATCGATGGAAAAACCTATTGCATACCCATGGCCATCGAAGAAAGTTCGGTGGTGGCGGCAGCGGCTAAAGCAGCGAATTTTTGGCTTGACCGGGGAGGGTTTAAAACCCGGATCATTTCAACCACCAAAGTAGGGCACGTGCATTTCGCCTACTGGGGTGATTATGATAAGTTGCTTTCCTTCTTTGAAGGGCATATCAAAGCCTTACTTTTTAAAGAAGCAGAACCATTAACCAAAAATATGCGTGCGCGTGGCGGGGGCATCAAAGACATTTTGCTTATCAACAAAACCTTCGAAGAGCCCAATTATTACCAGCTCCTGTGCACCTTCGAAACCTGTGATTCGATGGGCGCGAATTTTATCAACTCGTGCCTGGAACAGTTTTCACGCACCTTCCGCCGCGAGATAGAAAATTCAGACCTCTTTACTCCCCGCGAAAAAGAACTGCAGGTGATCATGTGTATCCTCTCGAATTATACCCCCGAATGTTTGGTACGCGCCGAAGTGAGCTGCAAGGTGGAAGAACTGGAGGATGAAAAGAAAGAATATACCTGGCAGGAATTTGTCGACAAGTTCGAAAAGGCCGTCCATATCGCCCGTATAGAACCTTACCGTGCTACTACCCACAACAAGGGGGTCATGAACGGGATCGACTCGGTGGTGATCGCTACAGGAAATGATTTTCGTGCTGTGGAAGCCAGTGCGCACACTTACGCCTCCAGAAGTGGGAAATACCGCAGTCTAACTGATGTAAAGGTAGAAAACGGGGTCTTCACATTCTGGATCGAAGTGCCCCTTTCATTAGGCACAGTAGGTGGAATAACCACCCTGCATCCCATGGTTCGTTTTGCCCTGGAAATGTTAGGAAACCCCAACGCGCCACAATTAATGGGACTAACCGCCGTGGTAGGACTGGCGCAAAACTTTTCGGCCTTGCGTTCGTTGGTGACCAGTGGAATTCAAAAAGGGCATATGAAAATGCACTTGCTGAATATTCTCAATCAACTGGAGGCTACAGAGGAAGAGCGGAAAGTGATCGTTAAGTATTTTGAAACGGATACTGTTTCACATTCCAAGGTGGTTGAACTATTTTGCGAGCTCAGAGGCGTAAAAAGTCTCTCGGAATTAAAAAAATGAAAAGACAGCTTATTGTTTTGGCCCTGATATGTGGGGTAGTTTTAGGAAGTTGCGACCAGGGGGATAAAAAAGAACCCAAACAAAGCAACCANNNNCCTGCCAAAGGTGCACCGGAAAGGAAGACCAAACTGGATCTGGGTGTAGTACATGATAACCTGGCCTTCGACGCCGACCCTTCGCATTCCTATTCCCTGTACCTGCCCGGGAACATGAAAGGAAAACAGACCTATCCTGTTTTGTATTGTATCGATCCCAAAGGACAAGGTCAAACGCCTTTGTACTTGTATAAAAATCTGGCCGACAGTTTTGGAGTGATCCTGGTGGGTTGCAACACGAGCAAAAACGGAATGAGTTTTCCGCAAAGTGAAGCTGCCCTCAACCAAGANNAAACTTATTGCTGAGGTGCAGCGGAAATACCCCGTTGAAGAGGATATCCATCTGCTTGGATTTAGCGGAGGCGCTAAAGTTGCCTTTCATTATGCCGACGCCAATCCGAAGGTAAGCAAGTTGCTTTATGCCGGGTCTGTTTATGCATTAAAACGCCAGTCGAATATTTCCCTCCTTGGTTTTGCCGGGGTACGCGACATGAACTTTGCCGACCTCGTTTCATTTGAAGTGAGTATGGGAAAGGCACCTTTTACCCATAAACTGATCCAATGGGAAGGCGGACATGAATTCCCGAATGAAGCCATTATGTGGAATGGATTTTATTTCCTCAAGAATGATTCGGTGTTGAATTATCAGAAAAAAATACCCCATGTAGCGCAGGAAGACATCATGCGTGAACAAATGATCAAACGGAAATTTTATCAGGCCTTCGGTACCAAAGACCTGGGCTGGTGGAGAACCGAAACTACGGAACTTCATAAGTTCGCCGTAAAAGAGGTGATGTATGAACGGGTACTTGGCTTTATCGGACTCGGTTGTTATTNNGTTTACCCAACAAGCTATCAATGCCGGCGATGTAGCCAAGGCGGATTATTTTGTGCAGATCTATCTGATGGCAACCCCGGATAATGAGGATGCCAGGAACTTTGCTGAACAGGTTCGGCAGATGAAGCAAGTGCCTTAGGAGACGAGGAGA
>DQHT01000149.1 GCA_003531115.1 Bacteroidota bacterium
CATTTTTAGCCTGGCAGACACTTCAATCGATCAATCGAAATTCGCCGACCATGATGTGGATAAGAAACCTGCTTCAAAGAAGCGATTATAATCTGCCGGTATAGGCTGGCATCTGATCGCAAGGAGTGATTGATGCAAGAACCATTAAAGTCATTCTATGATCAAAAATACGACCACGAAAAGGGAAACTCCGTCATCGAGCCGATTCGACCCGTGAAGACGCCCGTAACGCGACTGGAGGCAGTAGTACGTTATTTCCCACAGTTTTTTAAAGGTGGGGAGGTTCTGGAACTGGCTTCAGGTGATGGTATCGTCGCACAGAGTTTGATACATTCGTGTCAGGAAATCACAAGCTTTACTGCCACTGAGTTTAGCCTCCCGCGTCTGGAAAATCTAAAGAAAAATCTGCGCGATTCGCGTTTGAGGGTTATGGTAGCGGATGCGGAAAATTTGGCTGATGATGAACTAGGCCAGTATGATGCCATAATCATGGTTGCCCTGATCGAGCATCTTATCGATCCTTTGGGAGCCATGCGGAACATTCGTAAATTGCTAAAGCCGGGTGGGTTTGTTTATATCGATACGCCAAATATTGCCCTCTTTACTCGGCGAATCAAGCTCCTACTGGGCCAATTCCCATCCACTTCTTCACTGAATGAAGGTCTGACGACTTATTATGGAGAGCGCGTCTCTCTATACGATGAAGGCCATTTGCATTATTTTACTTACCGGTCACTTAGCCTAATGCTGACACAATGGTGTGGATTTTCACGTATAGTCCGGTTAGGTTACCCGAGCGGACGGATAATTCTGGGGAAATCGATCCAACATTTTCTGGCGCAGCTTTGGCCGGGACTATTTTCTGAAGTGGTTTTATTGGCCTATGCCTGAACTCTACAAACCTGCTATTCTCAAAAGTGGGATTAATGAAGAATAGTGTCATAAGTGAAACGTTAAAAAACGATTACGAAAGTTATTACAGACATCCACTCGGATGAAACCCAGCCATGAAAATACTTGCCATTCATAACGACTATCAAATGCATGGTGGAGAAACAGCCGTATTTTTGGCTGATATTCAATTGTTGAAAAATGCCGGACATACCGTCATACCGTATACCAGAGATAACCGGGAAATCGCCCATTATGGCTTCTTCAAAAAAGCTGTTTTCTTTCCTAACGCCATTTTTTCTCTGAAAAGTTATTTTGACCTGCGCCGCCTGATCAGGAAGGAACGCCCGGACATTGCCCATGTTTACAATGTCTTTCCACTCTTATCTCCCTCGGTTTATTCCGCGCTCCGCAGCGAAGGCGTTCCCATCGTTCAGGCCGTGCACAATTTCCGCTTTTTATGCCCGAATGGTTTATTTCTGACTCACGGCCAGGTTTGCGAGCGATGCAAATTTGGAAATACCTTGCATGCGGTCTATTTAAAGTGTTACCGCAACAGCACCCTCTTAAGTCTTTTATATGCCGTTAGTATTGGCCTGCACCGGAAGCTGGGTACTTTTAAGCGGATCGATCGATTTATCACATCGACCGAATTTACCAGAAACAAGTTTGCCGAGGCGCGATTTACTGAAACAGAAAAGATCAGCGTTCTGGGTAACTATCTGCAATTGCCCCTCCCCGAGCCGTTATATACCAAACCTGCGGATGGGTATATTGCCTATCTGGGGCGATTATCGGAAGAGAAAGGCATTTCGACTTTAATCAAGGCGGTTGCAGGGATCGAGGGATTGACCTTAAAAATTGCCGGCGACGGGCCGGAGCGAAATGCCCTGCAGGAAATGGTGAAGGAGCTGAAATTAGAGCGAGTTGAATTTGCCGGTCCAATAACGGAAGAAGATAAATGGAACTTCCTGCGCAATGCTATCTGCACGGTCATCCCCTCCAAATGTTATGAGAATTTTCCATTGCTCATTCTGGAGTGCATGGCAGTCGGGACCCCGGTAATCGGTTCAGATCTGGGCAGTATCCCGCACATTATTAAGGATCGCCAAAATGGGTTAATTTATGATCATAGCAAGCCGGAAGATTTAAAACAAAAAATTCTCTGGCTGCTTGATTCTCCCGATGAAGCCAAAACGATGGCCCAACGCGGGCGTGAAACGATCGAAAAGGAATACACCTCCCAGGTCCACTATCAACAACTGATTCGTATCTATGAAACCCTGATGCAGAAACAGGCGGATTAATAAGTGTTATGAAAATCGTTTTTATTACCAATATTATTCCCCATTATCGGCTCAGTTTTTATAAAAAGCTCTGTCAAAATAAAGATCATGAATGGTTGATATTGCATGGGTACCCCAAAAAAGAAAATGGGCGACCGGCGTACGAGGGATCTCTGCCATTTAATCATCAAGTTATAGGAATCCACGAATGGAAAATGGGCCCTTACGCCATTCGGTGGCAGAAGGGCCTTTTGAAGAATATCAATCTTTACCAACCTGACCTCATCATCGTCTTGGGGATTCCCGGGACGATCTCAAATTGGCTAGCTATGATCTGGGCAAAGCTTCATCGAAAAAAAATATTGATCTGGTATGGTGGTTGGGAAGCGCAGCATAAAAGAACAGTCGCTTTGCATATAAAAAACATGTTTATGCGGATATATTACAGCTTTGCAAATCATATTTTTTCGTACAGTACCAAAGGATATCAATACTTGCAACGATTGGGCGTGAGGGAAAATCGAATAACTATTTGTTACAACGGTATTGAAACCGATGGTCTGGAAGAAAAAGCCCTGGTTTACTCCGAGAAAGCAGAGAAATTACGAAGCGAAAGAGGGATCGTCAACCAGACGCTATTTTTGTATGTGGGTGGGATGCTAAAAGAAAAAAAGGTGGATTTATTAATAAAGGCATTCAGTACCATTGCCCGAAAATACCCGGCAGAATTATGGCTGGTAGGAGACGGGCCCGACATCAATGAGTTTAGAGAATTATCCAATCAGCTAAATGGAAATCATATCTGCTTTATGGGGCGGATCATTGAGGATATAGAATCGTACTTTAAAGCCGCAGATTACTTTGTTCTACCGGGCATCGGGGGGTTGGCAATCAATCAAGCCCTGTATTGGGGGCTGCCATGTATTGTCGGGGAAGCGGATGGAACAGAAGATGATCTGGTCTTCGACCACAGGACCGGTTTTCGGTTTTGTCCTGGGGATGTCGAATCCCTGGAAGCAGCGCTGGAAAAATGCATGCAGTTGACCCCAGAAAAAAGAAAAGAATTGGGTGAAAACGGCAAAGAATTAATCCGTGAAAGAAGCAATGTCAATGAAATGGTACATCACTTCATTGAGACGATAAATGATTGCGCACAAGAAACGAAGGGACAGCGACCATGCGAGTGAAGATTGCCTGGCCGGATTAACCCGCTGTCCCATACCTGGCCTGGCTG
>DQHT01000026.1 GCA_003531115.1 Bacteroidota bacterium
AGCCGTATGCGGGAAAACCGCACGTACGGTTTGATGAGGGGGTAGGTAGGGGCGCCACGGTGCTCCTACCACTCTACTCTACCGTCAATTATTCCGGCGAAAGCAATGGGACCTCAGTCGGAGAGAAGCCTCCCGAGCCAGCCTCCGAGTTCCATCAACCACGCTATCCCCATATGAACCACGATCCCCCCTGCTATGCTGCGGGTTTCCATAACCAGGATACCCAATAACATGCCACCGAACCAGGAGCTTATGGTTTCTCCCAGAGGTTTTCCGAAGTGGATGGTGCAGTACATTAACGCCGCAAAGGGAATACTCACCGGCCCTAAAAAACGGGCAAAGGCAATGACCAGGAAGCCGCGAAAGAAAAACTCGATATACACGAAATCCAATCCATAAAACAGCTCATACAGGGCAATTTGTCCGGATTGTGATGGATGGCTTTCATTAAACAGGCGGGCTACTTTGGGATAATAACGGATAAAGTCATTGGTAGAAGCGGCGGCAATAATGAGCGGGACCATGAGTCCCAGCAGGATAAAATAGGCTTTCCAGTCGACCCCTTTTAAGGAACATCCATACAATCTTTTTTCATCTTTGCGATCTACCACAAACCACCAAATTATTGGAAGTATACACATGATCGGACCTAAGATCATGGCATTGGTAAGGCGGATACCATAATTCCAGTTTTCAAAATTCATGGATACCCAGGAGGCGTGTTCAAAAAACCCGATACGCAGGGCAAAGGCAAAAAGGGTTAAAAGGAGCAAGAGTCCCAATTGAGGGGTGATGAACTTCTTTTTTCCCTTATCCCTGAAAGCCCAGATGCCGAGATAAAGCAGCAAAGGAATTCCGAAGAACACAACTGCACGCGTCAGATACGCAGCCTTTTCTTCCATATCCCCTAAAAAAGTATCCTTCAGGTCATAGCGGTATTGAAAAAAAACCGCCAATGCAGCCAGTATAAATGAGAGGACGATGCTTTCCAAAGGAATTTTCTCCTTCAGATAGGATTGGAGGATGAGGCCGACTTTTTTCAATGCGGCAAAATAGCGATTGTCATGGCTTTGTCAAAAAATCCACAACTTATCGTCATTCCTTCTTTTCGGTTCTTTAAGCACCTAAATTTGAACGTCACTTAGCCCCATCCATGTACCTGATCTTCGATACTGAAACTACCGGTTTACCCAAAAACTACAATGCTCCCTTAAGCGATAGCGACAACTGGCCGCGATGTATACAGATCGCCTGGCAGTTGCATGATACGCAGGGCTATTTGATGGAGGCAAAAAACCTGATCATCAAACCTGAAGGTTTCGATATTCCTTTTAATTCGGTGCAGATCCATGGAATTACGACCGAACGGGCCATGGCTGAGGGGCTACCGCTCACCGAAGCCTTGGAAGTATTCGCCAAAGCAGTTGAACAATGCACCTATATCGGCGGCCATAATATTTCCTTCGACCTGAACATCATGGGGGCGGAATATTTCCGGCTAAACCAAGCTAATGTGCTGGAGGACAAAAAATGGATCGATACCAAAGACGAATCCACCGACTTTTGCGCCATCCCCGGGGGAAAAGGCGGAAAATTCAAATGGCCCACCCTTTCTGAATTGCATAATAAATTATTCGGCCGTCCTTTTTCCGATGCGCATAACGCTGCTGCGGATGTCGAAGCAACTACCCGCTGCTTTTTCGCCCTGATCAAAGCTGGGGTCATTGTACGGGAGGATATTCAGTTGGCGGATGATGTCATGGATAAACTGGCTGAGGTGGCCAAATCCATACTCAACACAGTCCGGGCTAAGGAGATCATGGAAGGTCCTGACCTCCGTTTTACCAAGAAGGCAGCTGCTCCCCCCGCAGCAGCGCGACGTGCTTTTGTACACCTGCATACCCATTCTCAATATTCGGTACTTCAGTCGACCTCGGATGTTAATGACATAGTTAAGCGGGCTGCCCAACTCGAAATGCCGGGTGTTTGCCTCAGCGACCATGCCAATATGTACGGGGCATTCACTTTCTGGAATGCCACGGAAAAGGTTAATAATGGAATCAGGGAGAAAAACGAGAGCCTCGAAGAAGGCGCTACTCCCCTGCCGGAACTCAAGTGTATCCTGGGTTGTGAGGTGAATCTCTGCGAGGATATGAACGACCGGTCACGCCAGAACAATGGCTACCAAACCCTGCTCATCGCAAAAAATGAGGTGGGTTATCATAACCTGGCCAAGATCAGTTCCATTGGTTTTACACAGGGCTTCTATTACTTGCCACGGGTTGACAGAGAGGTGCTTTTAGAACATAAAGAAGGAATCATTGCAAGTACAGGATGGATCTATGGAGAAGTTCCCTCGCTGATCCTCAACGTGGGCGAAAAACAGGCAGAAGAAGCATTTCTCTGGTGGAAAGAAAACTTTGGCGATGACTTTTATGTGGAACTGAACCGCCATGGTCTCCCTGAAGAAGAACATGTAAACAAGGTGCTGCTGGAGTTTTGCAAAAAGCATGATGTAAAATACTATGCCGCCAACTCCAATTATTATTTGCAGAAAGAGCATGCCAAAGCCCATGATATCCTGCTGTGTATCAAAGACAATGAGAAGTCGAGCACGCCGATTGGCAAAGGCCGGGGATTCCGCTACGGACTCCCCAATGATTCTTTCTATTTTAAATCATCCGAAGAGATGTCGGCCTTATTCGCCGACCTCCCCGAGGCATTGGATGAAACCCTGCGTATCAGCGATAAGATCGAATCCTTTAAACTGGGCCGGGATGTATTGCTGCCCAAGTTTGAGATCCCTGCGGAATTTGAGGACCAGGACGCCTATTTACGCCACCTGACTTATGAAGGGGCCAAAAAACGCTGGGGAGATATTACTCCTGAAATTGCCGAACGTCTTGATTTTGAACTTGCCACGATAAAAAACACTGGCTATCCCGGCTACTTTTTGATTGTACAGGACTTTACCACAGAAGCCCGGAAAATGGGTGTAAGCGTTGGTCCCGGACGGGGTTCGGCTGCGGGATCGGCTGTGGCTTATTGCATCGGGATCACCAATGTTGACCCGATCAAGTACGACCTGCTCTTTGAGCGTTTCCTCAATCCTGACCGGATTTCCATGCCCGATATTGATATTGACTTTGATGACCGGGGGCGGGAGAAGGTTATCAATTATGTGATCGAAAAATACGGCCAAAAACAAGTAGCTCAGATCATTACCTATGGAACGCTGGGTGGGAAATCCGCCCTGCGCGATGCCTCCCGGGTATTGGAATATCCTCTGGCTGAGGCGGATGTGCTGGCCAAGTCCTTTCCATTAAATCCATCGGCATCCATCAAAAAATTACTGGAAGCCGATGGGATCAGTCCGAAATTATTGGATGCCCTCAATCCGCAGGACAAAGAAAAGGCCTATAAATTCAGGGAAATGGCCTATGCCGGGGATATACGTGCCTCTGTTATTCATCAGGCCCGGGACCTGGAAGGCTCCGTTCGAAATACCGGAACCCATGCCTGTGGGGTAATCATTACCCCGGATGATATCAGCAATTTTGTGCCGGTAGCGATGTCGAAAGACTCGAATTTGTTGTGTACCCAGTTCGACAACAGCGTCGCGGAATCGGCAGGATTGTTAAAGATGGACTTTCTGGGACTGCGCACCCTGACCATTATCAACGATGCCATTGATGAGGTGCAGCGCCGCCATGGGATCCGACTGGTCGCCGATGATTTTCCATTGGATGATGAACTGACCTATTCCCTTTTTCAACGCGGGGAAACCAATGGGATCTTTCAGTTTGAATCCATCGGCATGCAAAAGAACCTGAAGGAACTCAAACCTGATAAGTTTGAAGACCTGATTGCCATGAATGCCCTGTACCGTCCGGGCCCGATGGAATATATTCCCAATTATATTGCCCGTAAACATGGACAGGAACCCGTAAGTTATGATGTGCCGGATATGGAGGAATACCTGGCCGAAACCTATGGAATTACGGTATACCAGGAACATTTAATGCGCCTATCGCAAAAGCTGGCCGACTTTACCAAAGGTGAAGCCGATACCCTGCGTAAAGCCATGGGGAAGAAGCAGAAATCGGTGCTCGACAAAATGAAAGAGCGTTTTGTGCAAGGCGCCAAGGCCAAAGGGCATCCGGAAGACAAACTCAATAAGATCTGGACCGACTGGGAGGCCTTTGCCCAATATGCCTTTAACAAATCGCACTCCACCTGTTATGCGGTATTAGCCTTTCAAACGGCCTACCTGAAAGCCCATTATCCCGAAGAGTTTATGGCTTCGGTGTTGAATGCCGAGAAAACCATTGAAAACCTCACCTTTTATATGTCGGAATGCCGGCGTATGGGCATTGAAGTGATGGGTCCGGATGTGAATGAATCGGAGCTCAACTTTTCGGTAAACAAAGAAAATGCGATCCGTTTTGGCTTGTCGGCCATCAAAGGGGTTGGCGAGGGCGCGGCTTCGGAGATCATCAATAACCGCGCAGAAGGCGGACTCTATACCAGCATATTCGACCTCACCAAACGGCTCAACCTGAAAGCGGTGAATAAGCGGGTGATGGAAGCCCTGGCGGTTTCGGGTGCCTTTGATTGCTTCAAAGGGATACACCGCGCCCAATATTTTGCCCGCCAACTGAATGAAGATTCGACCATCATCGAAAAATCCATCAAATACGGGGCAAGTTACCAGAGCAATGAAGCGGCTTCCCAGGTATCCCTTTTCGGAGGTGGTACCGATGCGGAACTTCCAGAGCCGGTTATCCCTCCTTCCGACCCCTGGGAACTGGAAGAAAAACTCGAAAGGGAAAAAACCGTGGTGGGCATGTATTTATCCGGGCATCCTCTGGACAAGTATGGGGTGGAAATGCATGAACTCTGCACCCATCAGTTGCGTGACCTGCAGAATTTAGATGAGCTCTATGGGAAAAATATCCTACTGGGCGGACTTTTGAGTGATCTGGTGGAAAGAGAAACATTTAATGGCGGACTGATGGCGATATTTAACCTGGAGGATTATACCGGCCGTTATGAATTTCGTTTGAGCAAGAACTTGTACCCGAATTTCAGGAGTACCCTGAAGATGGAAAAATACCTCTATATCAAAGGTACCGTAAACAAACGCGCATGGCCCAAAGACAGCATGGAACTGGAATTCGTCATTCAACAAATTGGCACCTTGCGTGAAATGCGCGCCCAGCTATTGAATTATATGACGCTGGTGGTGCCGATCAAACGTATTGACGGTGAGTTTGGAGGCCGTTTGCAGCGTTTTCTTTCCGAATATCCCGGCGATACCCAACTAAAGCTGCGCCTTATCGACCCGGAAAACAAGGTTCAGTTGCCTTTACGTTCAAGCTCGATCAAGGTGGATGTTAAAAGAGAAGTCCTTGATTTTATGAAAAAGGAGCAGATCAGTTATCTGCTTGATGTGAGCAGATAAAAAAAGCCACGGAATCTACCGTGGCTTTTTTCTTTAGCATTATTCGATGATGAAACGGAGGGTGGCCTCCTGATCCTCCCATTTCAGTTTGAGCAAATAGGCTCCGGGGTTTATGCCTGAAAGATCAAGTTCAAATTGGTCGGCATTCACCACTTTGGCCTGAATCCTTTGTCCGGCAGTATTCCAAATTTCAACTTCCTGAACGTCAAAGCCAGTTTCTACCTGCAAATACGAGCTGGCCGGGTTCGGGTATAGTTTCACCTGCGAAATCAACGCGTCGATCAGTCCCACATTGTCGGTAGTAACCTGTTGGGTAGCTGAATCTTCACAGGTATTGTTGTCGACCGTATACAAACGCACATCAAATACATCGTTCACGCTGTAGGTATGCGAAACACTGGCTGCGGTCTGGGTGGCTGAATTATCCCCAAAGTCCCAAATGCGGCTTACGATATTGGAAGTGGTATCGGTGAAATCCCAGTCACGATTCGATCCCGTAACGGTAAATCCGGGTTGAACGGGCTGATGGATGGTGATCGTCTGGCTGCTGCTTACATTCTCGCATACCAATCCATAAGCAATAACATGAAGACTATCGCCATTGGCAATACCACCCTGGCTAAATACTCCCGTGGTATTGCTGGCTATTTCGGTTCCGTTATTGAACAGCTTGTAGTTAACAATTC
>DQHT01000067.1 GCA_003531115.1 Bacteroidota bacterium
CATGAGGTGGGTGGCCGAGTGGTTGTTGGTGGTATCGCGGCGTTTTACCTGATCGACATGGGCCACAAAAGCTGCCTCAGGATTTTCCGGGAATTTTTCGGCGATATGGATGATCAGGTTATTCTCTTTCTGGGTATCGATGATCCGGATCTTCTCGTTGGCCGACTGGATAAAACCCGTGTCGCCGACTTGTCCGCCGCTTTCCGCATAAAAAGGCGTACGGTCAAAAACCAGCTGGATCAGGTCTTTATTCTTTTGTTTTACCGAGCGCATGCGGGTGATCTGCACTTCTGCTTCCAGGGTATCATAACCCACAAATTCGCAGGCATCGCCGGGTCGTACGATGATCCAGTCGCCCGAAGACTGGGTAGTCGCTTTGCGGGAGCGGGATTTTTGTTCTTCGAGGAGGCGGTTGAATTCGGGGAGGTCTACCTGGATACCATCATCAGCAAGGATCAGGTTGGTAAGGTCGATAGGGAAACCACATTCATCATACAGTTTAAAGGCAAATGAACCGGCAAGAATCTTTTCTGAATTTGTATGGATGGATTTTTCACTTTTAATCAGGTTCAATCCATTTTCCAAAGTCCTTAAAAACCCCAACTCCTCCTCCCTCACCACATTTTCAATAAATGCCAGTTTAGCCTTCATCTCCGGGAAAATGCCTGCAAACCCTTCTGCCAGAGTTGGTATCATCTCATACAAAAGCGGTTCTTTCCGGTCGAGGAAAGTGAAATAGTAACGAACTGCTCTTCTTAATATCCTTCTAATGACATAGCCCGCACCGTTATTTGATGGTAGCTGTCCGTCGAGGATCGCAAAAGAGATTGTGCGGATATGGTCGGCCAAAACACGCATGGCGATATCGGTCTTCTCTTCTTTTCCATATGCTTTTCCTGTTTTCTCTTCCACCAAACGGATCAAGGGCATAAACACATCAGTATCATAGTTGGAGGCTTTTCCTTCAATAGCCCGGCACAAACGTTCGAAACCCATTCCTGTATCCACGTGTTTGGCAGGAAGATTTTCCAGGCTTCCATCCGCTTTCCGGTTAAACTCCATAAACACAAGGTTCCAGATCTCGATCACCTGGGGATGGTCGTTATTCACCAGTGTACGGGCATCCACAGCTTTTCTTTCCGCGTCGGTACGGAGGTCCACATGGATCTCGGAACAAGGTCCGCAAGGTCCGGTGTCTCCCATCTCCCAGAAATTATCTTTTTTATTGCCCAATAAGATCCGGTCTTCGGCGATCCACTTTTTCCATTCGTTTTTAGCATCGGTGTCGAAGGCCAGGTTTTCAGAAGCGTCGCCTTCAAAGACGGTAACATAGAGGCGGTCCGGAGAAAGTCCGTAAACCTTGGTTAGCAGCTCCCAGGCCCATTCGATGGCTTCGGTTTTAAAATAATCGCCAAAGCTCCAGTTTCCCAGCATCTCAAACATGGTATGGTGGTAAGTATCCACCCCCACTTCTTCGAGGTCATTGTGTTTACCGCTTACCCGGAGGCACTTTTGGGTATCGGCCACCCGTTTGTATTTCGGAACTTCATTGCCCAGGAACAGGTCTTTAAACTGGTTCATGCCGGCATTGGTAAACATCAGGGTAGGGTCGTTTTTCACCACGATGGGTGCCGAAGGAACGATCTGATGGCCTTTGGAAGCAAAAAAGTCTAAAAACTGCTGACGGATCAAATTTGAACTCATGGGTGTAAATTATATCTGTAAACCTTAAAACTCCTAAAAAGTTTTTTGGCCGTATCTTTGTGCGTATACAAAAATTGTTCGCAAAGATATAACGCCCTGCTAATCCACTTATGAAGAAAGCGAAGTATTTTTTTAACCCGCATAACCTCAAGTTTGAGCGGGTGCGCCATAGTTTTTGGACGCAGTTTGTTCGGGTATTCGGATTTCTCTCCGCCTCCCTTGTATTCGCCGCGTTGATCCTTATCGGAGCTTATGCCTGGATCGATTCACCAAAAGAGAAGCAACTCAAGCGGGAAATCGCCCAGTACAAGCTGCAAATGAAGATCATGGACCAGCGAGTGGAAGACATGAACGGCATGCTTGCCGAATTGGCCGACCGCGACGACAATATTTACCGGGCCATATTTGAGGCCGATCCCCTTCCTGAAAACGTGAGAAAAGCCGGATTTGGTGGTGTAGAGCGTTATAAAGAGCTGTCAGGATACGAAAATTCAGAAATACTCATTAACCTCACCAAAAAGGTAGACCAACTCAGTAACCGTATGGTGGTGCAGAGTAATTCGTATGACCAGCTGGCTAAACTTGCTGCCCGGAAAAACGATATGCTGGCTTCCATCCCCGCCATTCAACCCGTTTCCAACCGTGACCTGAAACGAATGGCTTCGGGATTTGGTTACCGCATCCATCCGATCTATAAAACGCATAAAATGCATACAGGTATGGATTTTTCGGCACCTGTAGGAACAGATATTTATTCAACCGGAAACGGAAAAGTGATCAAAGCCGAATACGACAGGGGCTATGGATACCATGTAATTATCGACCACGGATTTGGCTACCAGACCCTTTATGGACATATGAGTAAAATCACCGTAAAACGCGGTCAGGAGATCAAACGTGGTGAAGTAATCGGACTTATTGGCAACTCGGGAACCTCCACCGCACCTCACCTGCATTATGAGGTGATCAAAAACGGCACGAAGATCAATCCCGTCAACTTCTATTTCAACGACCTCACACCGGAGGAATACGACAAGGTGCTGGAGATCTCCAGTCAGCCGAACCAGTCGTTTGACTAATTTTTTGAGCTTCTTCTGCCAAAAGTTTCCGGAAATATTGGGATTATTGCATACTACCAATGCGAAGGTGGTTATGGGTTTTGGGTTCAGGGTTGGGCTGACAAAAATTTCTCTGTGACCTCTGTGTAATCCTCCGTGAACTCTGTGGTTAAATAGAGGATCACCCTATGCTCCCCATATCCATAAGCTATGGTCTATGGTCTATGGTCAATTACTTCTTTTCCCATATCTTCACCTTACAACTATCAAGAAGCCATGAAAGAACAAATCACCCCTTGCTTTTGGTTTGATGGAAAAGCCAAAGAAGCCGCTGCATTTTATTGTCAGAATTTTAAAGGTGCCCGGATAAGCGACGAATCACCAATGGTAACGGAATTTGAGTTGGCCGGACAACGTTTTCTCTGCCTCGACGGCGGACCCATGTTCACCCCCAACCCTTCCGTTTCTTTTTTCTATATCTGCGAAACGGAGGAAGAAATTGATGCCCTCTGGAAAGCTTTTGAAAAAGGGGCTAAGGTTCTGATGCCTTTGGATGCCTATCCCTGGAGCAAAAAATACGGCTGGATCCAGGATAAATACGGAATTTCCTGGCAGTTCTCGTTTAGTAAAATGGAGGATGTGGGGCAAAAGGTTACCCCCTGCCTGATGTTTACCGGGGACCAATATGGAAAGGCCGAAGACGCCATGAACCATTACGCTTCCATTTTCGATAACTTCAAACTGGACGGGATCATGCGTTATGGCGCCGGTGAGGACCCGGATAAGGAAGGCCTGGTGAAACATGCCCAGTTCGCCATGAACGGACAAAAATTCATGGTCATGGATAGTGCCGGTCCGCATTCTTTTTCTTTTAGTGAAGGCATTTCCCTGACCATCTATTGCGATACCCAGGAAGAGATCGACTATTACTGGTCGAAGCTGACTGCCGGAGGAAAGGAAAGCATGTGCGGCTGGCTGGCCGACAAATATGGCGTTTGGTGGCAGGTGATCCCGTCCATGTTGGGAAAGCTTATGAGCGATCCGGACAAAGCGGGAAAAACAGCACAGGCATTTATGCAAATGAAAAAGTTCAATATTGAACAACTCATCCAGGCATCGCTTTAAAAAGAATTTGTCTCTGATTTTAAAGCCTTTAAGGGTATATATAAAAATTAATTTGCGTGAATCCTTATCCGAGGGCTAATATTGCGGCACGTTCTTACGAATTATTCTTATCCAGAAAGACAGAGGGAATTGACCCAATGAAGTCTTGGCAACCCTTTCATGCGAGTGAAAGAAGGTGCCACATTCAACTCCGGGAGACCGGAGAAAGATAAGTTAGAAAACAGCCTGAAACATAGTTAAATCCTATACACAAGCTCTTCTGACCTGTCGGAAGAGCTTTTTTGTTAAAGGCCCTTTCAGCAGGTGTTTTCTCTCCGCCGCTTTGGATTTGATGGTTTGCATGGAACAAAAAAGTTTCACCCTTAAACCCAAAGTAACATGAAAGAAACAACCAAGCTCCTTCACAGCATTCCGGTCGACGAACTTACCGGAGCGATTTCAACCCCCATTTATCAAACATCCACCTATGTTCAGGAAGCACCCGGGGTGAACAAAGGCTACGACTACGCCCGGAGCAATAATCCGACACGAAAAGTGCTGGAGGACCTGATCGCCGGACTTGAAAGCGGTAGCAACGGCTATGCTTTTGCCAGCGGCCTCGCGGCCATTGATGCGGTAGTCAAACTCCTGAGCTCAGGCGACGAGATCGTAGCGGTGGATGATATCTATGGAGGAGCTTTTCGGCTTTTTACCCATATCTATCAAAAATTCGGGATCACGGTAAAATATGTGGATGCAACAGACCCTGCCAACATTGCCCATGCAATCACCCCGGCGACCAAACTGATCTGGATCGAGTCGCCAACAAACCCTACGCTTAAAATTGCCGATATCGCTGCGATTGCAAAAATTGCGAAGGCCAAAGGGGTTTTGCTCTGTGTCGACAATACCTTCGCCTCCCCTGCTTCCCAGAAACCTATCGAACTGGGAGCTGACCTTGTCATCCATTCAGCCACCAAGTATCTGGCCGGACACAGTGACCTGATCGCCGGCCTCGTCGTAACGAAAACCGAGGAACTCGGTGAGCAGATCAAATTCATTCAAAATGCTTCCGGGGCCATACTCGCCCCTTTCGACAGCTGGCTGGTGATCCGGGGGATAGAAACTCTTTCGTTACGGGTTAAACAGCATAGCGAAAATGCCCAACAAATTGCGGAATACCTGCTCACCCAGCCTTTGGTGAAGAACGTGTATTATCCGGGACTCCCCCAACATAAAAATCATGAGGTCGCAAATAAGCAGCAACGGTATGCCGGAGGGGTGATCAGTTTTGACCTGAAGATCGACGACAAAGAACTGGCTACCCAATTGGTGAGCAGCACCCGCTTTTTTAAACTGGCGGAAAGTCTGGGCGGGGTTAAAAGTTTGATCTGTCTGCCCTGCGAGATGACCCACAAATCCATACCTGCGGAAAAACGCCGGGCAGCCGGGGTAAGCGACAGTTTGATACGCCTTTCGGTAGGCCTCGAAGATGTGGAGGACCTGATCGAAGACCTGCAGGTTCAGTTCGTTGCCCTTAGCAAAAAAGTATCCATCACCGCTTAAACAGAAGAAACATGATCAGAAAAGAATTGACACTCGGACTATTTGGTTTTGGCTGTGTTGGCCATGGATTGTATGAAGTGCTGGAGAAAACGCCCGGTTTACAGGCCCGTATCAAACGGATTTGTGTGAAAGACCCGGGAAAAGTACGCTCCATCCCATCCGAAAATTTCACATTTGATAAAGGGGATATTTTGAACGATCCCTCCATCAATACGGTGGTGGAATTGATCGATGATGCCGATGCGGCCTTTGATATTGTGAAGGAAGCCCTGCAAAAGGGCAAAGCGGTGGTAACGGCGAACAAAAAAATGATCGCTGAACACTTTGAGGAATTGCTGCTTTTGCAAAGGCAATACGATGTGCCCTTATTGTACGAAGGTGCCTGTTGTGCCAGTATTCCCATCATCAGGAACCTGGAAGAATATTATNNTATGACAACGACCTGCTGGAATCCATTGAAGGGATCGTGAACGGATCGACGAATTATATCCTCACCAAAACTGTGGAGGAAAACCTGTCGTACGAAGCAGCGCTGAAAGACGCCCAGGACCAGGGCTATGCCGAAAGTAACCCGATTTTGGATACCGGTGGGTTTGATGCCAAATTCAAACTCCTGATCCTGATCGCCCATGCCTTTGGGGTGACCCTGCAGCCCGACGCCATTTTTAACCTGGGTATAGACCGTATCGGCGAGCTGGAATTGCGTCATGCCCGGGAAAAAGGACTAAAAATTAAGCTGGTGGCCTATGCCGGGAAAAATGAGCAGGGAAAGATCAGCGCCTTTGTCTTGCCCAAATTCGTGGATAAAAAGGATGCCCTGTTTTCTGTGGATGGCGTGTTTAACGGACNNCCTGTTTCAGCGATGTGCAGTTTTTTGTGGGCAAAGGAGCCGGGGCCTACCCCACTGCTTCGGCGGTATTGTCGGATATTTCTGCTCTGAGTTACGATTACCGCTATGCTTATAAAAAAGAGAACCAGACCGATACACTGGAAGCAGATGCGGACGTTTTCCTGAAGGTCTTTCTCCGCCATGAACCCCGTCATGCAGCAGTTTTAAAAGCCCGATTTATGGATATTCATGAATCCTACCTGAGCCAGGAGGCCGGCTTTATTGTGGGAACGCTTTCGCTGGCTGCATTGAAGGAAATTGCAAGCGAACAGGACCTGCCTTGCTCCTTTGTTTTAGTTGGACTTGAGGAAGGGAGGGATTTCTATTCCGAAGTGGCTGATCTGACAGAGCTGGGAGCCTTGACGTGAGGGAGGGGGTTTGGGGCCGTGCCCGCCGTAGCTCTTAACAATCATTTGAATTAATCAATTCTGCATGAGCGAAGGCGGGTTCTGGGTTCTGGGCAGCCTAACTCCCCCAAATGCCAATGCTTCCCTCCCATTTTCAATTTCAATGAAAACACGTAATTTAGAACTCCGTTTTCCAAAATGCTCAGGGTCAAATTACCCCCGGCCTGAATACGTGAAATGGTTTTGGCCTGACACGAGATAATACGATATAGAAAATTCAAGAATCAAACATTTATCACTATGAAAAAGTTACAATTCAAAGTAAACATCCATGCACCTGTAAGCAAGGTCTATGATCTTATGCTCGGCATTACCCGAAAATCTTCCTATGAGCAATGGACTGCCTTGTTTAACCCGACATCTACTTATGAAGGAACCTGGGACAAGGGAAATAAAATACTGTTTATCGGAACAGATGAAAAAGGTGAAAAGGGCGGCATGGTTTCCCGTATAGCTGAAAACATGCCTAACAGATTTGTTTCCATTCAACATTATGGCCTTGTGCAAGGGGATAAGGAAATTACAGAAGGACCGGAAGTAGAAAAATGGGCAAACGGATTTGAAAATTATTCCTTCGAAGAAAAAAACGGGACTACCACCGTTACCGTAGACCTGGATACCACAGAAGAATTTGTCGACTATATGAATGAGTCCTACCCAAAGGCTCTTGAGAAGTTGAAAGAAATTTGTGAAAAGTAATGTCATTCTGTCGACTGTCGACCGTCGACCACCCCTTACGAGCTTGGTACAATTGATGGACAAAGCATTATCCCGATGAAACACCTTGCCCTCCTCCTTTTCCCTGGCTTTTTGCTTGTCATTCCCTCCTTCGGGCAAGTACAAAAACACAAGCCGGTAAACCCGGATAGCATGGATATCGTCTTCCGGGACACGGTTTTTAATATTGCATTTGACTCCCTGGAAAATGACCTGGGGGAGATAGAACCCCAGAACGGTCTATTGGTCAAGTACATGAAGTATGTCGGGAAGGAAAACATTTTCATAACCCGGGCCTGGACTACAGACCCTCATTATATCTGCGGACATCCAACCGGACCTTTGGTTCCCGGGAAAGTCTACGCCATCCGGATATGCTTTTGGCACCAGGGCAAAGAGGGGTCAAAAATGAATAAGTCGATGGGGTTCGATCTATCGGATGGAAACCAGGTTGTGATAAATTTCAAAGGAAGCTATCCGCCCCTTCCACCTGCTCCGGTGAAACAGGGTCCCCACGAAGTAGAGGAACAAAAGGACAGTGCAGCTATTCCACCAAATCCAGGGGTAAAAAAACGGGCTCACGACACTCTGAAAACAGCCATTAAACCCGCACCACTTCCTCCTGTAAATCCTGCTGTTCCTTTTGATTCAAATTTGGTTCAGGTACGCATGGCCTCTTTTCCGGGAGGGAACGATTCTTTATATGCATTTATTAAACACCATTTTGATCTGCAACTCATTAAAAGAATTGATCAGAAAGGTCAAATCGTTATAGCCTTTATTGTGAACACAGATGGAAGCCTATCGGATTTTAGCATTAAGAAGTCCCTTCATCCTGAACTGGATAAAGAGCTGATCCGGGTGATGAAAAAATCACCCAAATGGATCCCCGGGGTTTGTTCCAGGATAGATCCGGGGTTTTTCCCGGAACAAAATGCCGGGTATTTTTATTGTGAAGCGGAATATTATGTGCCTTTTCGGATCAACCCGGGCGCATCGTGGTGAGGGGGTGAGGTTTTTGGGAAAAATATGGATTAATCGCTATATTGAAATGCCGATTGCGGATTTGATTCAATAGGCCAAAATTCACTAAATAAAAATGAACTGTATCCTGAAAATCTCATCCGGATTTCTAATATTGTTTTCTTGTTCAAATGGGTCGGGACGCATTGAAAATAGCGAAAGAGTACCCTACCCTGAAAAATTTATTCATGATGGATATCTGGCCCTGGCCGACTCAATCAAACCGAAATTTATTCCTGATACTTCTATTGGACAAATAAGTCTAAACAATACTAAAAATGTCAGAAAATATCTTGGAGAAGATGCCATGAAGAGACTCATTGATAACGGACTCCCCAATTCATTTGTGTTGTCTAGCGATTCGAAACAGCGTCTGACCTTTTATTTTCATCCTGGTAATGTAAAAAACTGTTTTTCAGAGTTTCAGGTAAATTATACAAAACAACCTGATCGTAAAGCACGGTTATGCACCGATACAGTATTTGTTACCGAGAGCGGAATCAAGCTTGGAATGAGCATGGGTGAGATCAGGTCCATCAAAGGAGAACCGGATAGTGTCTCAAATGGGAAGATGACTGTTCTATACTACCAAATTATTGACCAGAAGAATTCCCTTTTCTTGCAACGCTACAGGTATCCATGTTACTATGCCAATTTTACTTTTAAGAATGGCTTTTTAATTGAATATAAATTTGGGTTTGAATATCCATAGCAGTTCGATCTATGACCCGAAAAGAATTCCTTATAAATTTCTGGAACAAGGTTTTTAAGCCTTTCCTGTTTCTGCTGGCAGGAGCATTTAGCATGTATTTCCTATATCTGGCCATTTTTGAACCGGGAAATGAACGAAACTTCGTGGTGCTTATGACAGCTTTGGGATTGATTTATGTCCTCTTGTATGTCGTTGGACGGCTGTTTCAAAATACTGTGGGACGGTTGAACCGTAAAATTCCAGTTTTATGGCGAACAGGAATTCGTGATGTGCTTCGTATCATTTCCCCTCTTGTTTTCCTTTTCCATATTTACGTTTCCTGGAAAAATGATAAAATGGGAACCCTGATCCTGTTCGCTATCCTTTTGACGGAGTTTATTTTTAGAGAATCGAAAAGGCCGGCCGACCGATCATAACACTCCTTTTTTAATCGAATTTCCAGAACCGAATATTTACAATCCACTAAATTAGTGGGAACTAAAATTGCATTGCTCAATCATGAAAAAAGGAATCGTGTTGCTCTTTGTCTCCTATGTACTCGCAAGCCCTTCCCTCGCCCAGGACTGGCAAAAATATGCCGAACTGGTGGAAGAAGCCAAGGTGCTCTACCACCAAAAGGAATACCTGAAATCGGGACAAAAATATGCCGAAGCTTTTGTTGCCCTGGATAATAAAGGTCTGGTTACCGACCGCTACAATGCCGCCTGCTCCTGGGCTTTGGCCGGAGAGAGGGATTCGGCCTTTGTTCAACTCTTTAAGATCGCCCAAAATGCCGATTACAGTGATCTAAAGCATCTTATATCCGACAGTGAACTCGACAGCCTGCATAGTGATAAAAGATGGGAGGAACTGCTGGCATTGGTCAAAGCCAATAAAGAAAAGCAGGAAGCCAATTATGACAAGACGCTGATAGCCATACTCGACACTATTTTGGAAGAAGACCAGAAATACCGGCTCCAGTTCCGGGGAGTTATCCAGACCTATGGACGTGAATCAGAGGAAATGAAGGTCTTGACCCAAAAAACCATTGAAGCCGATTCCATCAACCAGATCAAGGTTAGCGAAATCCTTGACAGCAGAGGCTGGTTAGGCCCTGATATTATAGGACCAAACGGAAGCGATGCCTTCTTTTTGGTTATCCAGCATGCCGACCTCAAAATGCAGGAGCAGTATTTACCCATGATGCGGGAGGCAGTTAAAAAAGGCCATGCCCGAGCCTCCAGCCTGGCTATGTTGGAAGACCGCGTTGCCCTGGCCCAGGGAAAAAAACAAATCTACGGCAGCCAGATCGGCCGCGACCCGGAAACAGATGAATACTACGTGATGCCCCTGGAAGACCCGGATAATGTCGACCAAAGACGCGCAGAAGTCGGACTTCAACCCCTGGCAAAATACGTTGCCCTCTGGAACCTCACCTGGGATGTAGAAGCGTATAAGAAGGTTCTGCCGGAAATGGAGAAAAAACAAAAGAAGTAGGTAAGACATAGGGGAGCGGGACTGCGTCCGAAGCGAGGGAGCGGGGGAGCGGGCCACCGTGTCAACGATAAGCGTGCGCCAGCCAGGTGTGAGCAGAATTTTCAGAATATTCTTGCGCAACCAAATAATTGCATTTATATTTGCAACTGAATGGTAGCGTATAATTAATAATCTATCCCATGAGAAGAGATGTATTCCAGGCAATTGCCGACCCGACCCGCAGGGCTATTATCGCCCTGATTGCCCTCCAGGCCATGACCCCAAATGCCCTGGCTGAACATTTTGAAACAAGCCGACAAGCCGTTTCGAAGCACCTCCAGATCCTTAGCGAATGCCAACTGGTGAAACAGGAACAAAAAGGCCGTGAGATCTATTACCAACTTGAAGTGGACAAAATGAAAGAGATCGACAAATGGCTGGAACAGTTTCGCAAGATCTGGGAAGACCGCTTTAATCAACTTGACAATGTATTATCAACCCTTAAATCAAATAAAAAATGAAAGCAGCACTCTTATTCGACTTTGTTGTGGACAAAGCCAACAAAACCATTTTAGTTAAGCGCGAATTTGCCGCGGAACGTGCCCTGGTATGGGATGCCTATACCAAAAGCGAACTTCTTGATCAATGGTGGGCACCTAAACCCTGGAAGTCTAAAACCAAAAAGATGGATTTCCGCGAAGGGGGCGAATGGCACTATGCCATGGTGGGACCAGAAGGAGAAGAACATTGGGCTTTGGCCAAATACCAGCGCATCAATCCGAAAACCACCTTTACAGTTAAGGATTCCTTTGCCGATGCCGATGGGAATGTAAATAAGGAATTGCCCGAATCAACCTGGAATATTGTTTTCAGCGACCAGGGTGATCATACCCTGGTAGAAAATCGTCTGTCATACGATAGCCTGGAACAACTCGAAGCTGTCATCCAAATGGGCTTTAAAGAAGGACTTACCATGGCGATGGAAAATCTCGATCGCTTATTGGCATCCATAAAATAGAGGCCTTTTGAAATATCTTCATAATTTAGCCGGACGATCTACCCAGGTGGATCGTCTTTTTTGTGTCTATGAACCTTAAGAAGCTTTTCTCCTATTTTCTCCCCTTACGTTTAAAAAACTATTCCTCAGAACTGAACGGGAATATGGAGATCAATCTTGTAAACGGGAAAAAGGTTCTCGATACCAAATCCAGCAATTATTCCTTTGGCTCCCTGCAGCGCATTCTTGAGCACGGCCTTAAAGCCATACATTTTGACGAACGGTTTAAAAATATCCTTGTTTTGGGCATGGGTGCCGGTTCCATAGTCGAATCTGTGCGCATACGATTTGGCTCTGATGCCAGGATCACCCTGGTCGATATTGACCCCCTTATGGCCAGGATCGCGGAGGAAGAATTTGGCATCCGTCAGTATGAAAATGTGCTGATCCATATTCAGGACGCAGAAGCGTTCGTCCAAAATAGTCGTGAAAACTACGATCTGATCATTGTCGACCTGTTTATCATCGCTACCATTCCTGAAAAATTTACAAAAAAGTCTTTTATTGATCTCCTGTCGGCCCGAGTTTCAGATAAAGGCAGTATCGTCTACAACACGATCCGTAAAACACTGCCCTCCCCTGCCCGCGAAGAGATTATTGAGGATTTTAAACGAAATGGATTTGAAACTAAAATCCTGAAAGAGATCGAATACAGCAATGACCTGATCCTGGCTTCAAAATAAGCCTTGGTTTCCTAATCCATGTCATAGATTAAACACTCCCGGGAGGGTAAATTGCTTCTTTATTTCAATCATGAAAAACAAGACAGTGCTCGTCACAGGCTCAGCGTCCGGAATTGGAAAGGCTGCAGCCGAACTTTTCGCCCAAAACGGAGCGAATGTCGTGGTGTCTGATGTACAGGCCGAGGCCGGAAAGGCTGTTATTGATCAGATCATTAAAAACGGAGGAAAAGCAGCATTTTTCAGGGCAGAAGTCTCGAAACCGGAAGACATGGAAGCCCTGGTCGACTTTGCAGTTAAAACGTATGGACGGCTTGACATCGCCGTAAACAACGCCGGAATTGGCGGTGAACAAAATCCTATAGCCGACATGAGTATAGAAGGATGGAATAAGGTGATCGCTGTTAATCTCAGTTCTGTATTTTACGGAATGAAATACCAGATCGCCGCCATGCTAAAAACCGGAGGAGGAAGCATCGTCAATATTTCTTCCATACTCGGTTCGGTAGGCTTCGGAAATGCTGCGGCATATACCGCTGCCAAACATGCTTTGATCGGACTCACCCAAACCGCAGCCCTGGAATATTCGGCCATGAATATCCGCACCAATGCAGTAGGCCCGGGATTTATTGAGACGCCCCTCCTGAGCGGTCTGGATGCCGAAATGAAAAAAGGATTGATCTCCCTCCACCCTATCGGAAGATTGGGAAAAAGTGAAGAAGTGGCCGAACTCATTTATTGGTTAGGAAGTGATAAATCCTCTTTCGTAACCGGAAGTTATTACCCTATTGATGGAGGTTATTTATCCAGATAAATGGTAATAAAAGTATTTAACTACTTTTATTCAGGAATTGTATTTATCTTTGTGGCCACACAACAACAATTAAAACATGGAAATTGAAATGCTAAATATCCTCGACGTTACCGTTCTGGAACCTCGTCTGAAACATTCTACCATTTTTGCCCGATTCGACGAACTGCCGGAAGGCGCTACCCTCACCATCCATAACGACCACGACCCGAAACCGCTCTATTACCAAATGCTCGGAGAACGTGGAAACGTTTTTATCTGGGAATACCTGGAAGAAGGTCCCGTATCATGGAAAGTGGCCATAACCCGGCGTATCACGGGAGAAAATGAAGAAACCCTGGGAGAGATCGCTGCCAAAGACCTGCGTAAAGTAGAAGTTTTCAAAAAATACGGCATTGATTTTTGCTGTGGAGGTAAAAAGACGATCAGAGAAGTTTGCCTTGAAAAAGGACTGGACCAGGTACAAATTGAAAAAGAGTTGATCCAGTCAGGACAACAGATCTCAACAATGCGCCCACCAACCTATTCCGACTGGAAAATTGATTTTTTAAGCGACTATATTGTCAATACCCATCACAGCTACGTTCAGAAAATGATCCCGGAGTTGTTGCACTATGCTAAAAAAGTGGCTGGCGTGCACGGACAGGCTCATCCTGAACTTATCAGCATTAATTCACTTGTACAGGAAGTCTGCACTGAATTGGTGAATCATATGGCCAAAGAAGAAAAAGTACTTTTCCCTTTTATCAAAAATTTAGTAAATCACGGCATTAACCCCGGGTCCGCTCCCTTTTTTGGAAGTGTACAGAGTCCGGTTGCCATGATGGAAGAAGAACATGAATTTGTTGGTGTAAGAATGGAGAAAATCCGCTCACTGAGCAAGGATTATGCCCTGCCTTCCGATGCATGTGCTTCCTATACCCTGCTTTTTAATATGCTTAAAGAGTTCGAAGAGGACCTTCATCTGCATATCCATCTGGAAAACAATATTCTGTTTCCCAAAGCCCTGGCTCTCGAAAAAGTTTTACAAAACGGGATCGACTAGCTATGCAAATAAACACAGACACCAAGATCGAAACTATCCTTCAGGCCCATCCGGATGCGCTGAATGCGATCATCAGCGTCTCGTCCAAATTTAACAAACTCAGGAATCCCGTGTTGCGCAAACTTATGGCGCCACGGGTTTCCCTGAATATGGCCAGTAAGGTGGGAAATTGTTCTCCGGAGGATTTTTACAAAAAACTGGAACCCCTTGGATTTGTTATCGATCGCCTTCCAAAGGCTGCCATGCCGGCTGTAGAAGCGGTTCCTGATTCCTCCGACTGGGAAGAATCACTGGCTCGTTTTGAAGATAGGTTGGAAACATTGGATGTGAGGACTTTAGAGATGCCCCAACCCATGATCCGTATTCTCTTCGCACTCGAGTCGCTGCCTGAAAGCAAAGCCCTTTTTGTCCATCATAAACGTATTCCCGTTTTTTTGCTCCCTGAATTAAAGGACCGAAATATGGATTACCGGATCAAAACGATCAGCGAGGGTGAGGTGAACATGTTAATATTTCGAAAATAATATGCTGATAAACGGAAATAACAGGATGATGCAAACGACTTCCCACCGGGTTGTGTTGCCCTTTTATTTCTACGCCGCTCTCGCGTTTCTTGCTGGTACCGTGCTACTGTTTGATGCTGTACCCGTATTTTCCGGTCACTTTTTTCACCCTAAATTATTAGCAGTAACGCATTGTATGGCTCTGGGCTGGGGAACCATGATGATCATGGGTGCCGCACATCAACTTGTACCGGTATTGATAGAAGGAAAATTATACAGCAATCTGGCTGCTTACCTTTCATTCGGCTTGGCAGCGCTTGGAATTCCCCTGCTCATCTATGGCTTTTATACCTTTTCATTGGGCCATACCGCGCAATTAGGCGGGATACTTATCGTCGCTTCGATCGTGGTTTATATGATCAATCTGGCTATGAGCATGGCACAAAGCAATAACGAAAATGTACATGCTGTCTTTGTATTTACAGCTACCCTTTGGTTATTGGCCACTGCTTCTTTGGGACTAGCCTTACTCTTTAACTTTACTACCCTGTTTATGCTCAAGGATTCCTTGGGTTACCTCAGCCTCCACGCCCATATGGGAATCGTGGGCTGGTTTCTTCTGATGATCATGGGGGTTGGCAGTAAGCTGATCCCCATGTTCCTGATCTCTAAATATACCAATACCAGGTTACTTTGGGCGATCTTTATCCTGATCAACCTGGCACTTTTAAGTTTTGTGTTTTTGAATTTATTCATCGCCCCTGGAATCTTACACCTCCTTCCGCTCCTGGCAGGTGGCAGTGCGGTGGCCTTGTTTGGGTATTATTGCTTTGCCTCGGCAAAAGACCGCATACGCAAAAAGGTCGATGAACAAATGAAACTGTCTCTCCTGTCGGTACTTCTGCTGCTTATTCCCATGGTCCTGCTTTTACTCGTAGTTGGCTCCCTGTTCGTTTATCAAAAGCAACAAAACACCCTGGTACTTGCCTACGGTTTTCTCGTTTTTTTTGGATGGATCTCTTCCATCATCCTGGGCATGAGTTTTAAAACCCTGCCTTTTATTGTATGGAATAAAGTTTACCATCAACAGGTTGGACTAGGAACTACCCCCAACCCCAAAGACCTGTTTAACAGCACCTTGTTTCGGATCATGGCTTTGAGTTATGTTCCCGGAATTCTGATCTTTACCAGCGGTATCCTGTTCAGGTTGCCTGTTTTGTTGCAAATTGGCGCTGCCGGCCTTTTTATCAGTGCCCTGTTTTATAATTGGAATATCCTGAAAATTTTAAACCATAAAGCCGTAAAAGCATGAACGAACGCACCAATAACAGTGTTAAATGCGCCATGGCCCTTACAGCCCTGTACCAGGTTTTTGATCCGGAATTGGGGATTAACGTGGTGGATATGGGCTTAATTTATGCGATCGATTTTAACGAAACCAAGAAGCAGATAGCTTGCGAAATGACCCTGAGCACTCCTTTTTGTCCCATGGGTGATTCGATCACCCAGGGAGTAAAAAATGCCCTGGAACAAGCCTTCCCTGAATATACCCTGAGCCTGGAACTCACCTTCGATCCACCCTGGACGCAGGAACATATTTCTGAAGAGGGACGAATTTATTTAAACAACTGAACGATGTTAAGTGTAACCTGTAAAGCCGCCATTAAAGCCGTAATATACCTCGGTTCGAAGCATGAATTCGGACAAAAAGCGAGCATCGGCGAAATTGCCTCCGATATCAATGAAAACGAACATACAGTAGGCAAACTCTTGCAAAAGCTGGTAAAAGCAGGGATCATCAACAGCACCAAAGGGCCCAGCGGGGGATTTTCACTCGACGAAAGCCAGCTGGAACTGCCCCTGATGATGATCGTTGAAGCCATTGACGGAACCAGCATCTTTAGTCAGTGTGGCCTCGGCCTCACGGAATGCACCGCCTCGCGTCCCTGCCCCATCCATTTCGATTTCAAACCGGTAAGGGACATGTTCCAGAACCTGTGTCTGGGAAAAAAGATCACGCACCTCTGCGAACCCGTTAATGAAGGAGTCAGCTACCTTATGCTGAAGTAACAATAATCTTAAAATCATGACAAAATCACATTCATTTCATATCCCCGTAATGGGAATTGCCTTTACCCTCGATACCCCCTATAAAGTTGCACCATATGGCATCGACTCTGTTATTTCTTTGATCGACGATATTCTCATGGAAAAAATGAGGAAAATGTACTGTGAGAAATTCGACCTGATCTATCAGGAAATCAGTGAAAATATGGAAGATTTCAGAGCCAGGAGAATCACCTCCTACCTGAATCTTATCAATACCCTGGCTAAGAAAAAGTTTGAGGCACTAAAAGCCGCAGGACTCGAAAAAGGCAGTGAGTTAAGAAAATACCTGGAAATGCTCCCAAGTGGCTCTGAGATCCGGGAACGGGTACTGCAGGCTTTCGAAAGCAGCCATAGTAAGGAAGACCTTGACAATCAACTGGCTAAGCTTCTGCAAATGGGGAGTGTTGATGTTAATATGATGACCAAGGTTGATAAGGACAACTACCGGGGCGATGAAAAGCTACCGGTTGAATACAACGATGCCCATGCAGCACTTCGTGGATTTGCAAAAAGTGAATTAAATGCCTCGCTGATCCTTTCGGCCGGAATGAACCCGCGCCTCTATGGCTACCTCGAACATTTTGATGTTTTTTATCCTGACCCGACCGGCCATGTCGCCAAAAAGATTGTTTTAAAGGTGAGTGATTACCGCTCTGCCTTTATACAGGGTAAATTTTTAGCTAATAAGGGTTTATGGGTTTCTGAATACCGCATTGAATCCGGATTAAATTGTGGGGGCCACGCCTTTGCAACGGATGGATACCTGCTGGGTCCTATCCTTGCCGAGTTTCGGGATAAACGGGAAGAGTTAAGCCAAACGTTACATGAAATATGGGCAAAGGCGCTGAACGAAAAAGGACGTGTCGTACCTGAGCAGGCTCTGCCAATTGTACTCAGCGCCCAGGGCGGAGTTGGAACTGCAGAAGAACATAACTTTTTATTGCAGCATTATCAGGTTGATTCAGTTGGATGGGGCACCCCCTTTTTACTGGTACCCGAAGCAACCACTGTTGATGAACTTACCCTGGAAAAACTGGTGGCGGCAAAAGAAGATGACCTCTATACCAGTGGCATTTCTCCTCTCGGAGTGCCTTTTAACACCCTGCGCGGCAATACAAAAGACCAGGAAAAGTATGCCCTGATCGCCAAAAACAGGCCGGGAAGTTCCTGCCCCAAAAAGTATGTCGCATTAAATTCAGAATTTACTGAACGGAACATTTGTACTGCTTCCCGCCAATATCAGGATCTGAAGATCAAAGAACTCAATAAAAAAGAACTCAGCACCCCGGTTTATGAACGGGAATACGCCCGGATCACCGAAAAATCATGTATTTGTGTCGGATTAGGAACCGCTGCCCTGCTTGTTAATGATCTGAGCACAAAACGCGAAGGAAAAGGTGTTTCCATTTGCCCCGGACCAAACCTGGCCTATTTTT
>DQHT01000015.1 GCA_003531115.1 Bacteroidota bacterium
ATCTCGGTGGCCGAGCCATTTCCTCTTTTGGTCAATACGATACCCAGGATCTTCGACGCAGTGATCGCGTCTTCCCCGAAGGTTTCATAAAAGTCGCCCACCCGAAAAAGCAGCAGGGCTCCCGGGTATTTTGCTTTAATTTGCGCGTATTGGCGCATTAAGGGTGTTTCAGTCGAAGTTTTAGCCAAAATGAAGTATGCCCCGCAAATTAAAGAATATCGAGTTAAACCGTCTTAGTCAGGAAGCATTCAAAAATGCACAAAAATCTCAAGTTGTGTTGGTATTAAATGATATCCGCAGCATGAGCAACGTGGGTTCGCTCTTCAGAACCGCCGATGCCTTCCGTGTTGAAAAGATTTGTCTCTGTGGTATCACCGGAAAACCTCCTCATAAAGAGATCCGTAAAACCGCCCTGGGTGCCGAAGAAGCGGTGGTTTGGGAGGGCTTTGAAAATGTGCTGGATTGTATTGAAAGCTATAAACAACAGGGCTACCTCATTCTCGCCCTGGAACAAACAACTTCCAGCATCGATATACGAACCTTATCCATAGAAGGAAAAGCCTTTGTACTGGTGCTTGGTAATGAAGTAGATGGGGTGAGCGATGCTGTTTTGGCCGTTTGCGACCATATTCTGGAAATTCCTCAATATGGTACCAAACATTCTTTTAATGTAGCCGTTTCCGGAGGCATTGCTTTATGGGAACTCCTTTCCCGCCAACTCCCCTGAATCCATAAAAAAGCCCCGAATAAATTCCGGGGCTCTTAAATTTTTTCAACGAAACCGATTATTCAATAATAAAGAATTGAACCCTTCTGTTCGCCTGCAATGACATGGGGTCGGTACCTTTTGCGATCGGCACTTTTTCGCCATTGGATTGTACTTCGAGTGAAGCCGGATTAACCCCAAAGCTCTCAACCAGTACATTTTTAACCGCTTCAGCACGAGCCATGGCCAGTTTCTGATTAAGCTGCTCAGAACCACGGTAATCCGCATTTCCGATGATCAATATTTTCAATCCGTCATTGCGTTTGATCACCTCGGCAATTCCCTGAAGGTCGCTGTAATGGATGGGCATGATCTGGCTTTTTCCGGTTTCGAAGATGNNATGATAGCCGGCATATACCCGATACCTCCACCTTGTCCCAATCCGCCTTTTGGAGCGAGTTTGCGGGCCAGCTCTTTGGTCATGATCGGAATACCCTGATGGTTAACCATGTAGCTGGTATCGGTATTTGGAGAAAGGTCCAAAACATCAGGAACACCATCTTCGTCGTTGTCGGCAGCCTCACCGTTTTCATTAACGGTAGCTCCTTTTGGCGAATTTGGCTCCAGATCTTTAATGTCGGCAACACCATCACCATCCGTATCAACGGCTTGTCCGTTTCCATAAACCATGGCCCCGGCCGGAGTGGTATTGTCTTTATCGAAATAGTCGGCTACCCCGTCGCCGTCCTGGTCGCCGCTGAGTTCATCCACACGTTTACCTGTTTTGGCGATGTCTTCATAAATAGCTTCTACCGGGTTGATCCACTCAACATGTTCCTTGCCTTTTTTACCAAGCTTGAAGCTCAGGGTAAGCTGAACCATATTCACAACATCTTTCGACTTGTTAGCGGGTCCAGTATAGGAAAGCACATCAACAAGGTCTGACCCGCAATAACGGAAGTTGTATTCGAGACCCAAGGCGGCACTTTTCCCGAGGCTGTAACGTAAACCTGCCGAATAGGAGAAGCTCGTGATCATATCATTGAAGGAACCGGTTTGTTCTGTATTGGTGGTATCTGCTTTCAGGGTATAGGTGCTGGTAGCGTCGTTGTTCATAATCCCCATACCTCCTGCCATATAAAAGGTGGTCTTTTTCATTTTTCGCAGGAATGAAATATTTCCAAAGGTTACAACAAACTGGCCCTGTGCTTCCCAAAAGGTATTGGTAAATTCATACGAACTATAAGGACGTTCTTCCGGTTTTTCAGCACCTTTTACCTGACCGAAGTTTCCGATAACACGTACGCCCATGGAATGGGAAAAGGAATATTGCAGATTTAGTCCGGCCGCATAACCGAAGCCAAGTTCCCTGGCATCGCCGGTGAGGAAAGTGGTACCGCCCTGTACACCAAGGAGCCATCTTTTTGTATCACCATTAGGGAATACTTCCTTTTTTTTCTGAGCCATTGCAGGCAAAGCGAGCATGGCGGTTAAACTGAAGATTAGCAGTTTTTTCATGTGGGAATTATTGATTTAGTATTTAATTGGTTTTATTCTAGGTCACTATGTTATTCTATAAGGAGTGCAACCGGACCACATTCATCATAATTCATTGTTAATAAATCAATTACAACTGATGTATCCAATTGAAAAAGGTATTGGATCAGGTATTGATCACGTTCCTGGGTAAAGCCCTTTTCCTTGATCAACGCCTTGATTTTGAACACCTTTTCCAAGCCTTTCTCAAGGCCTGCTTCCTGCAAGGTAAAAATTTCCTTTTCAATTTTTCTAATAATTTTTTCGTTTTGATTAAATATTTCCGCTATTGGCCTTGCTTGCGCGGGGTTTATTGCGGCTGCTTTTTTAATCATTTTGTCCTTTAGAAGCTCCCATTCCCCTAACTCCTCTTTCAGGCTAACAAGCCCGTCATCACTGCGTTCCATTACTTTCTGACGCAGGTCATCCTCATCCAGAAACAGGTCTTCTACCTGCAGCTTAAATTTTTCAATTCCGGCCTTGATTTTTTCTCCTATAATAAATATCGATTTTCTGTTCTCCAGTATGGGGAAAAGGACCGAATAATGGTCAAATACCCCTTTTAGCTGCAACCAATAGGCCGTTTCACCGGGTCCGCCGATATAGGCCAGATTCGGCAGTATACATTCCTGATAAACGGGGCGTAAAACTACGTTCGTTGAAATATCTTTCATTTTTTTCGGGAGCCAGCTGTCCAAAGTGGCTGTATCACCGAGTATTTCGCCGCTTAGGGTTTCGATACGTCCCTCGTTTTTTACCAGGCGCTCCCTGCCGGCACCACCAACATAAAACAGATTGATCTCACGGGGATGGATCTGCAGGGAATACGTTTTTGCCAGCGTCTCACTGGTTTCTTCCACCCTTTCTTTGCTTTTTTCAAACAGGAGTTCATCCCTGACTATGGGCAAAAGGTCTTTTTTGAGGGCTTCGTCATCGGGGTCCAGGACCACAAGTCCGTATTCGCCAAAAAGGCTATGTACCAAAAAGCGTGTGGCATCGGCAAAGTTCTCAAAGTGGGTATAGGCCTCCTGAAAAAGGGTCTCGTACTTTTTAAATTTTTCTTCCCTTGTAAAAAGAGCCAATATTTCCTCGCTCAATTCAGGAAGTCCTTCCGTACTGAGACGCCCAACGGGACCGGGAATGGAGCGGTTACGTCCCCATTTAAAGGACCGCTTAAAAAGTTCGAGATGGTCGATCTCCGCAAAATCGTGGTCTTCAGTAGCCATCCAAAAAACCGGGACAAAATGGTTTTCGGGGAATTCCTGTTTCAGTTTCCGGGCCAGGGCAATGGTGCTAATAATCTTCCAATAAACATACATGGGACCTAAAAACACATGGATCTGCTGTCCGGTAGTGACAGTATAGGTATTCGGATCTTCAAGCCTTTTCAGGTTTGCTTCTACGGCCGTTCCTGGCTCCAGCTGGCTGTATTGGCGGCGAAGGGCTTGTACGAGGTTTTCCCGGTCGACAGGGAAGTTTGCCCTTTCCTGAATTTGCTTATGGAAGCCCTCCCGGGTAGGCCAATTGGAGATAAAGGGTTCTAATTCCTTTTTTTTCGCCAGGTAATCGAGCACCAGTTTGGAATACAAACCGCTCTTTTCTGCATCAAGGGGCTGAAAACGCATGGGCGCTAAATTACAACATCGCCGTAGAGATCGAATGCTGTGGCCGACTTAATTTTAATATTTGCAAAATCTCCGAGACGAATAAAATGGTCTTTTTTATCAACGAGCACCTCATTATCTACTTCGGGAGAATCAAATTCGCTACGTCCAACAAAATAGCCGCCTTCTACCCTGTCGAACAGAACACGGTAGGTTTTCCCCACTTTGGCCTCATTCAACTCCTGGGAAATCCCTTCCTGTATTTCCATTAACTCAGCGGCCCGGGCGTCTTTTACTTCTTCCGGCACATCGTTTTCAAGCGATCCGGCATGGGTATTTTCCTCATGCGAATAGGTAAACACGCCCAAACGTTCGAAGCGGGCCTCTTTGATAAAGGCTTTTAATTCTTCAAAATCCTGTTCCGTTTCACCGGGATGACCGACCAACATGGTGGTACGTAAAGCTATTCCCGGAACCTGTTCGCGTATGGCGCGGATCAGTTCTTCTGTACGCCGGCGGGTAATGCCCCGGCGCATGCTTTTTAACATCGGGTCGCTGATATGCTGCAGCGGAATATCCAGGTACTTGCAGATGTTTTTCCGTTCGGCCATCACCTGCAGGGCATCCATAGGAAACTGACTCGGGTAGGCATAATGCAGGCGTATCCATTCCAGTCCTTCAACATCCGAAAGAGCCCTTAAAAGATCGGCCAGTTTGCGCTCTCCGTACAGATCCAGTCCGTAGAAAGTCGAATCCTGAGCGATCAGTAAAATTTCTTTGGTGCCGTGTTTGACCAGATGTTCCGCCTCTTTTACGAGTTGTTCGATGGGTTTGGAAACATGTTTTCCGCGCATTAAAGGGATGGCGCAGAAGGAACAGGGACGGTCACAGCCTTCTGAAATTTTCATGTAGGCGTAATGGGTCGGAGTGGTAGTGAGACGCTCACCGATCAGCTCATGTTTGTAGTCGGCACCGAGGGTATTGAGCAGGCGGGGTAGTTCGAGGGTACCAAACCAGGCATCCACTTCGGGAATTTCTGCTTCGAGTTCTTCTTTGTAGCGATGCGATAAACAACCGGTTACATAGACCCGGTCTACCTTACCTTGTTCTTTACGGCCTACATAGTCGAGGATGGTATCGATGGATTCTTTTTTGGCGTTATCGATAAAGCCGCAGGTATTGATAATGATCACGTTCGCTTCTTCTTTTTCCGCCTCGTGGGTTACTTCCACATCATTGGCTTTGAGCTGGGAAAGCATCACTTCAGAATCCACCAGGTTTTTAGAACAGCCTAAGGTGATGATATTGATCTTATCGTTTTTTAGATTTCTTACTTTCAAAGCAATGCTGATTATTTGGAAAAGAGGGAATCAATAAACTCGTATTTATTAAATACCTGAAGGTCTTCCACACCCTCACCCACGCCGATATAACGTACAGGTGTTTTGAACTGTTCGGATACACCAATAACTACGCCTCCTTTGGCGGTTCCGTCTAATTTGGTCAGGGCCAGGGCATTCACTTCGGTAGCGGCGGTAAACTGCCGGGCTTGTTCAAAGGCATTTTGTCCGGTCGAGGCATCAAGAACCAGCAAAATTTCCTGAGGCGCATCCGGAACGACCTTTTGCATCACCCGTTTGATCTTGCTCAGCTCATTCATCAGGTTTATTTTATTATGGAGGCGCCCAGCGGTATCGATAATACATACATCGGCACCCTGGTCCTGCGCGGCTTTCACAGCTTCAAAGGCAACCGCGGCAGGGTCGGCGTTCATACCTTTTTCGATCACTTCTACTCCGGTACGTTGTCCCCATATTTTTAACTGCTCCACAGCCGCCGCACGAAAGGTATCCGCAGCACCGAGTACCACTTTATAGCCTTTGGCCTTAAACTGATGGGCCATTTTGCCGATGGTGGTGGTTTTTCCTACTCCGTTTACACCTACGACCATGATTACATAAGGCTTAGGGCCGGCAGGAACATGAAATTCGCGGCTGAGGGTTTCATCCTGTTCAGGAAGCAGGTCGGCGATTTCTTCTTTGAGCATGGTGTTCAGCTCGTCTTCACCCAGGTATTTATCTTTTTGTACCCTTTTTTCGATGCGGTCGATGATCTTGAGGGTTGTTTCTATGCCCACATCGGCGGTAACCAGAATTTCTTCCAGTTCATCCAAAAAGCCTTCACCAATCGTAGACTTCCCCGCCAGTGCCTTGCCGATCTTACCCAGCAGGCTGCTTTTGGTTTTTTCGAGTCCCTGATCAAGTTTCTCTTTTTTGTCGCGGGTGAATATTTTATCAAAAAATCCCATAATCACGTGGTTAAAAACAAAAAAAGCTCCCTGAAAATACAGGAAGCTCTATACTTTATTGAGCGCTCTATCAAGCTTTAAAAGCAGCTTTTGCAGCCTCAGCGGGTACCATTTCTTCTTTAAAAGTATAGGCACCGGATTTTGGCGATTTTACGGCTCTGATGATGCGGGTCCATTCTTTACCTGCTCCTTCTTTTTTCAGCGTTGCAACTACCTTCTTAGCCATCGTTATTTAATTTCTTTGTGGACAGTATATTTCTTCAACACCGGATTGTATTTTTTCAATTCCAAACGTTCGGTGGTGTTTTTCTTGTTTTTGGTGGTGATATAGCGGGACATACCCGGCATGCCCGTAGCTTTATGCTCGGTGCATTCCATAATTACCTGTACGCGGTTACCTTTTTTGGCCATTTCTCTTTCTTATTAAATGTGACCGGTTTTTTCCCATTCTCTCAGGCAGGCAAAAATACCTTTCTTATTAATGGTTCTCATGGCTGAAGTAGAAACCTTCAACACGATCCAACGATCTTCTTCTGGAATATAAAACTTTTTTACTTGCAAGTTGGGGTTGAACCTCCGTAAGGTCTTTCTGTTCGAAAAACTTACGTGATGCCCTACCATGGCCTTCTTGCCGGTTAAATCACACACTCTTGACATTGCTATTTCTGTTAAAAGGACTGCAAAGATAATATGATTTCGCAATCATACAAAGGCTTGGGGAAATATTTTATGAAGGGGTTTGGGGGTTATGGGTTTCTGGTACCGGGTTATGGCCAATCCGGATGGTGAGATGGTGAGACATGAGATGGTGAGGATATGAGGAGATATGGGGGCCAAGCTCCATGCCCTATTCATCGAATCAACAACACAGTCCCCTTCAGATTCCTTCTATGATAGCGCCCGGTGAAATCCTCTCCTCCATAAACAATGCGGTAGATATACAAGCCCTCTCCGGCAATTTCTCCTTTATAGGAACCATCCCAATTTTGTGTAACATCGGTGGTCATAAATACCTCCTCCCCCCAGCGGTTATAAATATGGATCTCAAATTCGGTGACATCCACATGCGACCAGTTCAGGATATCATTTACCCCATCGCCATTGGGGGTAAAGGCTGTTGGCAAAAGCAGGTAAGGACCACAGTTTTCAAAAACATGGATGGTATCGGCATCGATACAGCCATATTGATTGATCTTCTCAACTCCGTAGGTGCCTGAGTCGTTTACAGTGAAGTAACGCTTTGTTGAATAGATCGGCCACCAGGAATAGTCCGTTCCGCTTCCCGCATCCAGGCGCAGGCTTATTTCACTACAAAAGCCGGTATCCTCACCCAGACGGATATCAGCGGGGTAATGGACCACCCGGATGCTGTCGCTGGCGTGGCAATGGGCGGTAAAGACATTTAAATAATAAGTTCCCGTCGTGTTCACTACTATGGATCTGCCTGATTGACGTGTGCTCCAGATATAGGTCTGGGCTTCGGCATCGCTTTTTAATTCCAGACTGCCTTCTTTGCAAAACGAATCTGCATCCTGTTTCAGCGGATCATTCAATTCCACAAAATTGACCCGCACGGTATCGCGGTTTAAACAGGTCTCCCACTGCCCTTCTACCCAATAATTGCCGCTTTCATACACCCAGCGTGAGCGGGAAGTCTGCCCATTGTCCCATACCCAATTGGTGTATTCGGGCAGGGTCATTATTTGGGCACTATCGGCTGAACAGAGGAAGGTATCCTGGGAATGACTGAATACCGGTCGGCGATCATGGAGTCTTATCGTATCTCTCAGGTAGCACCCCGAATCGGTTACCGTTACCCAATAATTTCCTGTATCGGAAAGGACTATTTTCTGACTTTTTTGATTCATTGGCGACCAGGTAACCTGTTGATAGGGCGAAAGGTCCAGGACAACAGGTTGATTCGTGCACAAAAGACTGTCATCAGGCAGTATTCCCAGATTTTGATGGATACGAACCTTCACAAACGTATCAACCACACAATTAGAGGCATAAGCGATAAAGCGCACATAAGGATTAGTCGAATTATAATGTTCTTCCAGTCGATCCCCGAGAACCGTATCCCCGCGCATGGGGTTAAAGTTGAAGAGTGTTCCATCCGAAAAATTGGGCGTGGCAACTATAGAAATATAATCTCCGCAACGAATTAAGGTATCCGTAAAAGGAACATCGATACGCATGGGAGCATTCCGTATCCGGACTACCCTTTCGATGGAATCCGATTTTTGTTTGGCGGTGTTCGTCACCATCAACTTGACCCGGAAATCTTCATACGTTTTGATCGTTTGGAACCAGATTACGGGATCCTTTAAGGTACTGGTTCGTCCATCGCCAAAATCCCATAAATAGGCGATATCACTGCCCTGGGAAGAGTAATTCAGAAAACGGACCGAATCCATCTCGCAATGGCCGTCGAAATTAAAACTGGCCAGGGGGCGATCCGGATCGAAAGGGCGGCATACGGGGGTTGATGTAGCCTTTACATCGACACTAATTTCCAGCTGTTCCAGAACCGAAGCATAGCCGGCACTGTTTTCCGGAACGATGATCTGCAGGTAAAAATCTCCTGCATCCATACATTCAAAGCCGAATTTTGCATTCAGGTCTTCTACACAGGGACCGGGTGTTAATGCAGAACAGGACCCGTATAAGATTCTATATTTAATTGCTTTAGCATTAATATTAAATCCGGCAACCCTTTTTACACTAAAATCCACATCATAGCGGGTACCGGGATCGATATGGATCTTAAACCAGGCACTAACATAGGGACTATAATAAGTTTCTAATGGAAGACAAGCCATGTTGTTTCCATCCTCGCCAAAACCCTCTCCTATTGTCAAACACCTGATATCGAGCTTACCTGAACTTATGCCCAATTGCTTGACATCAAGAAGTTTGGCGGTATGACAAAAATCTGGTTTTTGAGTGGGTGGGTTGTAGGAGGACCAGGTAAGCACAGGCTCCACAATTCCGGCAATATTCTTCCCGTCTAAAACCATAAAATATCCCTTTTTGTCGCAGGAACCTTTTTTGAAAAAATAGGATGAATGTGAACTTGCATACGCTACCATACGCATCGAACCGGCATATTTCATTCTCATGGCAGGATTATATTTTAGCATGGATGCGGGTAGTGAATCCGGTATCTCATACAAGGTCGCATATCCATCATAATCAATTTTTAATTCTCCAAGGCCGTCCAATTCCAGATAATACCAAAGGGTAGACTTACCGGAATTTGAGCGTTTCGAATCAGGCAACGGTGGCCCTAAATGGACGTTTGCGGGGATGCTTGATTTACTTGCCAGGTAGTCGCTTGAATCAATTGTAATGGCACAGCTGCTTGAATAGGGTATAATGTTCACATTTCCCTGAATGGTTCCGAGATCGATAAAACTTTCCAAAAAATTATTCGGGTAGATAACCATGGGTGTTATTACGAGAAATGGATTCAATTTATACCCTATCCATCCGGTATAGACAAGGGTATAGGTTCCCGGCGACAGGTTGCAATACGACCCAGAATTATCACAGGGATCCAGGTATTTCGACTTGTCGTACAACAAAGCCTGGTTTTGTTTCAAACTTCCCCGGATCATATAAAATTTAGAGTTATGATTTACCGACAAAAACTGCGAGGCCACGTCCAATTCAAACTCCGCAAAATAAAATGCAATATCATTATATAGCTTAATGGAACAATTCGCCGCTAACCACTGTGCATAATCCGGATTTTGGTTGGCACATTGCATGCATATTTCAGGAAGGTAATACCTTTTCGGGGCCGCCAAATAGGTCCCCTTAACGGTTGTAAAATCCGTTGTCAGAGGATTCCCATTGTTTATCTTGTAAGGAATAAGTTGAGTTCCGGTAGGGGTCTGATTCGGACAAGCCTGCGTTGGATTAAATACTACGCTATGCTTTTTGTTGTTTATATATCCGCAATTTGAAGTAAAAGGTCCATAGACAACAACAAGGGTATACCAACCCGTATCTTGTAATCCACAATAAAAATCCTTTTTAAAAGTAAACTCTTGCACAAAATCCCCCCCGCTTCCCTTGCTCTTTCGACCCTTGAACAGGTATCCACGCACAGAGGGGTACATATACATATTTGGTAATTCGATTAAAATTGAAAACGGAGTAGGCCCGTTCACATAAAATTCATGGAACATCATCGAACCTTTCACCATCTGGTTGCCAGCCAACAAATGTTGTTCTACATGGTCGAAATAGGCACCATTGCTTCCCAACTGGTTGGGCAAAACATCCATCAAAGAACCCAGGTTATCCGGGGCAAGGCTATCGTTATATTGATGAGTCACAGGAGTAAAAGGATGAGTATAGGTTTTAATATAAATCTTGGATGACAGGTAATTCACATCTTTAGCATACAGGATTCGCAAGGAATAAACACCGGAATCAACACAATACAGTCCCCCCGATCCCCTTTCAATTTTGGTCAACTGACACCCTTGCTGGATATCTCCTTTATATAACCAGATTTCGGGCTCATCAGCTGAAGCTAGATTGAAATCAAATGAAATAATTGACAAATCAATACTCACCGGATCATTCTTTTTCATATGCACGGTATACCAACCCTGCTTATCGAAAAAGGTAGTATCTCCCTGATATTCAATGCGGAACAGGTCCTTATTCAAATCAGGACATATTTGTTTTGGAATTTGGCTGTTACAGGAAAATTTGGCGTCAGGAATATTGCCCCATTTTAACATCTGAAATTGGGCGGGTATATTCATAGGTGTGGCATGAGCGATTTCCTTATCCTTTTTCCGCACAATTTCTACGCTTATTCGGTTCAACATGTTATTTCCATAAAAGAAAACCATGCGGTATTTCCCTGGCAAAAGATCATTATTGTTAATACAACCGTAGTGAAACATTATCTCTTTTACCTGATAATTATAAAGAACAGTTAATGAATCGATTAACTGCCATTGGTTTAAAGGTAGGGTAGAGTCTTCCTTTAAAAGCATTATTTGTACTGGTCTCCTCCAAATATCCTGATAGTCAATGATTATTGAATAAGAATCAAATCCACTATCCACCTCAAATTGGAAACTCGTTTGTCGTACATCTCCTGACATGTAAGATAGATTTTTGACTTCATCAGAAAACATGTAGGTGCACTTAAAATTATACAGCGTGAGTTGCACCTTATCGTATTGATTCATTATAAGTTTGGAAGGATTATTCCAATCCGACATGGGGTCTGTTGGCTTCTCTACCTCCACCTCTATCCATACCGAATCCATCGCCCTTTGCCGGGAACAAACCTGCACATAATATTCACCGGGTTCCAAACAATCATAGCCCGTATTTCCCTGTTTGTTCATAACCGGAAATTCATGTGCCAGGTTATGCGGACCAGCCATTCCTACCGGATTGAAAAACACGGCAAAACCTATATCCTGCTGGGCTATAAGGGTATCGCGTTGTTTCAGTGAAATGGTGACATTTCTTCGGGTAGCGATCGTAAATTTATACCAGAGGGTTTTTTCGATCAAACCAGCCTGGACGAGGTCCTGGTGGAAATATTCATTTTGATCGAGGGTCGCTAAAGCAAGGGGAAACGATGGACTTCTAAACTGACCAACGCCATAGCCGTTATCCGATACCGACACGTCCCCCGCTGCTGCAAACTCGTCGATATACTGGGCCTGTGCAGGAAGTATAGCGAACAGACTAAGCAAAAATGTTATTAAATACTTAGCAGGGTACTTCATCATCTTGGACTGGATTCAGTTACAAGATACGAAATACTCATTAATAGTTGTATGGAGGGCCCTTCGACACGGCGTAGCGATTCTGCTCGTTCTGATTCTTCGTATGCCTGCTCAGGGTGACCCCCCTTCGATACGGTGTAGCGATTCTGCCAACTCTGGAGATTCGTCTGGCCTATCCTTCGGCAAGCTCAGGATGACGGCCTCTTGGGATAATGAGAAAATCACAAATCATAAATCACAAATCATAAATCACAAATCATAAATCAAAAATCAAAAATCAGATAGCTTTGCCCCATGGCTGAGATCTTACTATTCGGAGCCGGCAAGTCGGCAAGCTACCTGATCCGTTATTTTTTGGAACATGCGGAAGAAAAAAATTATTATCTGCATGTCTGTGATCCGGCTGCAGAAGCACTCCGATCGTATCATAACAGTTCCCGCCTGGTTTGCCATAGCCTTTCTGTCGATGAAACTGCATCTTGTGCTGAACGGGTGAAATCGGCCGATATCGTCATTTCCCTGCTTCCGGCTTTTTTACATGAAAAAGTCGCTTTATTATGTCTGGAACACGGTAAAAATCTGGTCACCGCCTCCTATGTCGATGCGAAAATGCAGGCTCTGGATGCGGCAGTTAAAGCAAAAGGGCTTTGTTTTATGAATGAAGCCGGTTTGGATCCGGGCATCGATCATATGTCGGCCATGAAATTGCTGAATGACCTTAAAAAACAGGGTGCTACGATCTTTTCTTTTGAATCCTTTACCGGCGGACTCATTGCTCCGGACTGTGATACAAACCCCTGGCATTATAAACTGAGCTGGAATCCGCGCAATGTGGTTTTGGCAGGTTCCGGCTCATCGGCGCGCTATCTCGATAACCATGAACTTCGTTTTGTTTCCTACCCGCAGCTTTTTCAGCGTAGGCAGGTCTTTGAACACCCGAAATATGGAAGCTTCGAAGGCTATCCCAACCGCGATTCACTGGGTTACCAAAAGGTCTATGAGCTCGATCAGGTGCGTACCCTTTTGCGGGGTACCTTACGAAAACCAGGTTATTGCAGCAGTTGGAACGTGTTTGTGCAATTGGGACTAACTGACGACAGCTACCAGATGGACCTGGGCGATTCCTGCAGTGGCCGGAATTTTTTTAATTCCTTCCTCCCCTACCATCGTTCAAAATCGCTGGAGGAAAAAGTCATGGAAGTTCCCGGATTAAACCTCAATGGTGCCGATATGGCTCGAATCGCCTTCCTGGGACTATTCTCCAACGATTACCAATTACCTCAAACGAAGGGTAGTCCGGCAGCAATCCTCCAGGCAATACTGGAAGAAAAATGGCGCCTCGAAGTCAATGACCGTGACCTGATCGTCATGATACACCGCATTGGCTATCAGCTTGATGGAAAGGAACATTTTATTGAAAGCAGCCTGGCACTTGAAGGCGAAGACGCACGTTATACCGCAATGGCAAAAACGGTAGGGATCCCGGCAGCCCTCTGTGCCGAGGAAATGCTGAGCGGACGATTTTCAAAAAGCGGCGTATTAATCCCTATTTATCCCGAAATTTACATACCTGTTCTGGAAAATTTAGTTCCATACGGGATCAAATATGAAGAACGCCAGAAATAAATTCATGTTTCAGGCAACCTTTCCTCTTAAACAGGCGACAAACCCTTAACGAACCTGACCGATTGGATACGCCTAAAGAACTGATAGATGCCTGCATAAAGGGTAAAGCCGGGGCTCACGAAGAACTCTACCGACGCTATAAATCCAAACTTATGGGTATAGCGCTGCGTTACGCGGGTTCACGTGAACATGCTCAGGACATCCTGCAGGAAGCCTTTATCAGTATTTTGGGAAAATGTGGTGCCTATAAGGGCAGTGGTTCTTTTGAAGGATGGATGACACGGGTGGTCATAAATACCGCCATTTCCTTTAACCGAAAATGGGAATACCGTAGAAATGAATTGCCTGAGTCGCATGTAGAATGGGAAGATTACCAGGTAACTGCCGATATAAAACTTCAGGAAAAAGAACTTTTGGGCCTTGTGCAAAAACTACCTCCCGGATACCGTACCGTTTTTAATATGTACGTAGTTGACGGATACAGCCATGATGAAATCGCCGAACATTTGAATGTGAACGTGAGTACATCAAAAACGCAATTAATGAAAGCAAAACAACGCCTCGCCGAATGGATAGGCAAAATGGAAAGAAAGGATATCATGCGATGAAAGAGAAATCAGATGATCTGGAACGTATGTTCAGGGAGGGTCTTCAGGATCTGAAGGCTGAACCCGATGCAGCCGTATGGCTTGCAATACAAGATGCCATGAAAAAGCGGAGACGCTTTTGGTTATTCTGGAGCTTTACCGGCATAGTGGCCATTGGGTTAGTGGCCACCGTGCTGCTTCAGAATCAGTCCATGGACCATGGACCATTGACGATAGCACAACAGGGAGAAGGAGACGAGGAGACTTTGAGACTTGGGG
>DQHT01000043.1 GCA_003531115.1 Bacteroidota bacterium
CAGGTGCCGGGACTCCATCAAGCGGGACCGGTGTTAACGGAGATTATTATTTAAATACCGCATCAGGCGATGTATACCTAAAGAGCAGTGGCAGCTGGAGTATTGCAACAAACATCACAGGTCCTACAGGTTCAACGGGAGCTACTGGTGCTACTGGTACCGCCGGTACGAATGCTGTAGTAGGATTTGCTGAATTTTATGCACTGATGCCATCAAATAATGCGTCTTCTGTTGCAGTAGGCGCTGCAGTCGAATTTCCTCAGAATGGGCCGACCGACACCCTAATTACACGTTCCAGTTCCAGCGCATCGGTGTTTACCTTACCTGCTATCGGCACGTATATGGTTAGTTGGCAAGTAAGCATTGATCAAGCGGGACAACTGGTTTTAGAACTAAACAACACGGAGCTTTCGGCTACAGTTGTTGGCCGTGCAACGGGAACTAGTCAAATATCCGCTACCCGATTAATTACTACCACATCAACCAATAGTACCTTACGGGTAGTTAATCCTTCCGGTAATTCCACGGCGCTTACCATAACGTCATACGCGGGCGGTGCACAAGCTGTTTCTGCATCACTTGTGATTATGCGTATACGATAAACGACAATCTTTTAGCTATGAAATAAATAGAAGTGAAAGAAAGGAAAATCAAGAAAATGGTACTCTTCAAAAAAATAATTACAACAAGCGTAATGGTATTACTCTCCTTAGGCGCATTTGCGCAGCAAGACGCAGGGTTCTCCATGTATTTTTTTGATCCACTTTATTATAACCCCGGTTATGCCGGTACCCGGGAAGTTTTTTCAGGAATATTGGCTGCTCGAAACCAGTGGATTGGAATGCCCGGTGCACCAACAACCCAATCGGTAACCATGCATGGCGCATTGCCGAATAAGCAAGTGGGGCTGGGGCTGAAGGTGTATAACGACCATGCAGGCCCGATGAAAAACACGGGGATTAACCTGACCTATGCTTACCGTATTCCTGTTAACAAAAAAACAACGGTTTCCTTTGGACTAACCGGAATGCTCAGTAAAATCAGCATCGATTGGTCGTCTATACAAATTGACGATCCAAACGACCAGGCCTTCGAAGGGAATGCAGCCACGAACTGGGTGAGTGATGCCAGTGCCGGTGTGTATGTGTATCAGTCGCGGTTTTACGCAGGGTTTAGTGTAAATCACCTCTTTCAATCAAAGTTTGGTACCTCCGATGCTATCGGCGCCAACCTCGCCAAGTTTTACCGGCAATATTACCTCACTTCAGGCATCGTCCTCCCAATAAATGAGAAGATTGATTTCAGGCCATCCATATTGGCTAAATATGTTCATGCTGCGCCTGCAGTTGGAGAAATTAACGGCACATTTATTTTCTTTCAGAGGCTGTTTCTGGGTGCAGGTTTCCGAACGGCCAAAAGAGTGAATATTTCAGGTACAGACAATATGATTATCGCTTTAATGCAATTCAAATTTGGAAACTATCTGCGTATCGGCTATGCTTACGATTATTACCTGAATCAGACAGGATCGTATAACAGCGGCACCCACGAATTTATGCTGGGTTGGGATATAATTGGCAGGAAAACAAAAGTATCAAGCCCGCGATTTTTCTAAATAATCCCCTACTTAGATGAAAGCCATATGCATTACAATCCTGGCAGCCTTTTTTTGTTCAACGGCAATTGCACAAACGCGGAAGGCTGATAGTCTCTTTGCTCGTTGGGATTATTTCCGGGCTGCAGAACTTTATAAAAAGGAAGCAGCTAAACATCCATCTGCAGCTATTTATTTTAAGCTGGGTGAATGTTACCGTAAAATGAACCTGTATAGAGAAGAGCAGGAAGCTTATGATAAAGTAAACGCAGCTGGCATCTACAGCGATCCTGTGTTTTATCTGTACTATGGGCAGGTATTAAAAACCAACGGAAGGAATGACGAGGCAAAGATCGCTTTCAATAAATATACTGCGCTGATGCCTTCCGATTTCAGGGGAAAGTTCTTTCGTGAATCGATAGAACTAGTAGCGGATGATCATAAATGGGATGAGCCTGTTTCTGTTCGTAATGTTGGGCCACTCAATTCGCCAAATGCTGAAATCTGCCCGGTCGTATACAAGGATGGAATCGTCTTCACATCCAACAGAAAAACACCTGGCAGAAATAAGGTCTATGGCTGGACCGGAGCAAATTATTTAACCCTGTACTTCGCAAAAAAAGGCAGCGATGAGCTGAGTTATACCGATGTGGTACCATTTGGCGGAAACACTATACTCGAGCAGTTCAATAATGGGCCTGCTTGCTTCTCAAAGAATTTTGATACCCTTTACATTACACGAGTGGCAAAAGACCTGAAGGGCAAGGAAAAGAAAACATTGAAGATCGAGAGAAACAAGATATTCATGTCAGTAATGAAAGAGGGTACATGGACAGAGGCCGTTCCGTTTTTTTTAAACAATAATCTATTTTCGGTGGCTAACCCTTACTTAACTGCCGATGGAACCCGGATCTATTTCGTTTCAGATATGCCCGGCGGATATGGCGAAACGGACATCTATTATTGCAACCGGGAAGCTAACGGATGGAGCACGCCGATAAATATGGGACCCAATGTGAATACCTTCAATAGGGAAAAATATCCTGCGATGGATGCTGCCGGGAATTTCTATTTTTCGTCAGATGGCTATCAGGGTTTTGGTGGCTTGGACATTTGTATTGCACGAAATAACAAGGGAACCTTTGAAAAGGCAGTCCCGCTGAAATACCCTTTCAACTCACCGGCAGATGATTTTGGAATCATGTTTTTAGACGACGCTAAAACAGGATATATCACCTCTAACCGAAGTGAGGGAGGAAAAGGAGATGACGATATCTACTATTTTGACCTTTTAAAAGGCAATGAAAGCAAAGACTTAACGACTTCCATGTATGTCATCGGGTATAGACCAAAAACACCACCTGTTATAGCAGAAGCTCCGGTCATTGTACCTGAAGTGCAACGAGTTGAAGAAATACTACTGCCGGCAGATATCCGCATCTATTTTGATTTTGATGAAGCAGGTATCCGCAGTGATGCGATTATCCATTTAGATAGTGTTGTCAGCTATATGAATGAATTTAAGGATATGGTAGTGATACTGGGCGGACATTGCGACAGCAGGGGAACATCCGATTACAATATGAATTTATCCATCCAACGCAGTAATTCAGCTTTACATTATCTCAATGACAAAGGAATTGACATGAAGCGGATGAGCAGTGCCGGTTATGGATCCAGCCAATTGGTTAACGCATGTGATCAGGGATCTGTATGCTCCGATGACCAGCATCAGCTCAATAGAAGTGTCTATTTTCACTTTGTGCGGAAAAAGACTGTTGATGCAAATTAAAATGGTCTATTCAGAACCATCAATAGGAAAATGTGTAGCCGTTTTTCGCAAGTCGTAGTTGACAAAGAAGGGCGTTTATGGTATCAATTGGCCGATCACTTTCATAGGCAGAAACATTTTACCGCTGTTAGGAAGCGTTTGAAAACCATATTTTTGGTAAAACAATTTTGCCTTCTCATTGATCGGGTCCACTACCACAGCCATGGCACCGATGCTTTCATTTGACAAGGTGTAGCTGCGAAGCAGTGCGTCTATTAATAAAATTTCTCCCAAGCCGCTTCCTTTGGATTTGATATCTCTGGCTAGCCTGCCTAACAGGATCACCGGAGCATTGTAAGAGACTGGTAATTGTTTGAGATACTTTTCCGGGATCATGTCCCGTCCCAGACTTTCGCTCGTTAAGGTATAATAGCCAAGGACATTATTTTCTTTATCAACGGCGACAAAGCAGTTTGCCAAACGTTTTTTAATATCCTGACTAACCTGGTTTAGCAGGTAATCGGTTAAAGACACTTCTTCACACTTAAAATCCTTTCTGTTATGCTCTTTGGACAGCAGGGTTATTTCCACAACGAAGATGACTTTGCTTTATATTTTTTTGCAGCCTCAAGCAGGTTTTGATTGGGCTTGCTGTTTCCAAATACGGCGTCAAAGAATACTTCCCTGTCTTTTTCCGAAGCGAGGATACGGTCATGTTCAGCCACGATCTCTTCAGCCTGTTTTTTTACAATACGAATTATGAAGCTGCTAAACGATTTATCACCGCTTAACTCCTGGGCTCTTTTGAATATCCATTTATCCTTTGAAGATACGCGCAGTTCGATCCGTTCTTCCTTATTTACCGGAGCATTCATGAGTTTATTGATTAATTAACTCAAATGTACGGCAAATTACCGTACAAAACAAATGATTTTTAAAGTGAGGTCAACTTACGTTCTCCGCGCAGGCCCAGTGCGGTATATTTAGCAGCAGGGTCAGTTTGAAAACGAATTTGAGCATTGGGCTAGCGCGGTGTTAGCAAACGTTTCTTTGCATGGTAGGTTTTAGTGGTTTTATATCCCGCGGCCATTAAAAAACGGGTTCCTCCATAGTTCAAATACTGTACTATTTTTATTGTATTACTGTCTTCAACGAATATTCGAATGCGATTAATCCGAGTATTAGAATATATGGGTGGAATTCCTCGTCTCACCCTGCTTACATAAAATTCCAGATAATTATTTTTGAGTTCACAATCAAAGGTGTCTGAATGGCCGGTCGTACCATACTCAAACAGAATCTTTGCTTGATCAATAAATGAAATTGTCACAGTCTCTGCTGTGTCTGTGTTTCCCAGCAATATTAACAAGCTATATCTTGAACTGTCTAATTGATTATCATAGGTTCCTTCTATGGAATCCAATGTTACTTGTCCTATAAATTCTCTTTTCTGAGCATTCAAGATTAATGGGATGAATGTCAAAAAAAGGAGGTAGAATCTAATCTTCATGAATGTTTGCTAACTTATCTATACCCTCAACTCCGAACCAACAAAAACCCTAAAAAAAGCCCCTTTGTTGAGCTTTACCTTCCAATGGTGGCTGGCTTGGCTCAACTGGGAGTATTTGCGTTCTATTTTTAGACCATGTTTTTTGGTCATGCGTCTGAGGGAAGGTGCACTTACACAATATAATTTTTTAAAACGAGAAGGGGTTTTGTAAATTTAAGTTCCCATAACCCGAAACCCATAACCCAAAACCCCCTCTCTCCGGAAAATTCGATTAACCCAAATGTTTGTAAAAGACTTAGGCAGGCGCAGCCCCCATTTGCCCAACTCCAAAATTTACCTAATTTCGCCCCGTCTTAGGGGTGCTGATTGAATTCGGCTGAGATGATACCCTTGGTGGCCCGGCCACCGAAACCTGATCAGGGTAATTCCTGCGAAGGGAAAGTTTTGGTATAACATGCTTTGCGTGCTCCAACCCCTGGAGGGCGTTTGTTAAACCTTTTAGTTTCAATTTTTATGCGTTTATTTCTTTTGGTTTTTTTGAGTGTGATGACACTCCAGGCATGGTCGCAACACCAGGTCGACGGCCGGCTTACCCAATCCCAAACTACGGAAGGAGTGGAGGATGCCTACATTGCTGTTTTCTCTGGCGACAGCATTCTGGCCAGCACGCTTTCCGACAAAAGGGGGTACTTTCAATTGCTTGTCCCCAAAAAAACAGGACTGACCCTGGTGGTCTCGCATGTGGCCTATGAAGCACAGCAGATCGCGCTGAATCCTGACAGCTTAAGGAATCTGGCCATTGTTCTCAAGCCTATTGTTAACGTGACCGATGAAGCCGTGGTAAAAGCCACCCGGATGGGAAAAGACCAGCCTGGTACCTATTCTGAGGTCTCCAAAAAGGAAATCGAAAAGAGCAACCTCGGCCAGGATCTTCCCTTTTTGCTGAACCAGATTCCCGGTTCGGTTATCCATTCCGATGCGGGTGCAGGGGTGGGTTATACAGGTATCCGTATCCGCGGAATCGACCCTACCCGGATCAATGTCACCATCAACGGAATACCGGTTAACGATGCGGAATCCCAGGGTGTTTGGTGGGTCAATATGCCCGATTTTGCCAGCTCGGTGCAAAATATCCAGGTACAACGGGGTATCGGGACCTCAACCAATGGCGCTGCTGCTTTCGGAGCCAGCATCAATTTGCAAACCAATGCGGTACAAAAAGACCCTTTTGCAGAAGTTTCCTACGCGATCGGCTTCCTGAAAAACGACTGGAGCTATAAGGCGGGAAACAGTCCGCTGGCCTTTGAAAACGGCTGGAACCTCAATACCCAAAAACGCAATATCGTTTTTGGAGCCGGTCTCCTTCCAAATAAATGGTCCTTCGAAGGAAGGATATCCCAGATCAAATCGGATGGATTTATTGACCGTTCAAGCTCCAACCTGCAGTCCTATTATTTATCTGGCGCCCATTACGGCAAAAAATCTGTTTTCAAAATAAACGTATTTGGCGGTAAAGAGATCACCTACCAGGCCTGGAACGGGATACCGGATGCCAAGGTGAAGGGAGATGCCGCGGGATTGGAAAGGTATTATGCCTTCGGACTGGATGATTCAACCCGCATGGCGAACTCAGGAAACCGCACCTACAATGGGTATACCTATGATAATGAGGTGGATAATTATCAGCAGCAGCATGTCCATGTGCATTATTCCTATCAATTCAACCCACGGCTTTTGGGGAATATTTCTTTCCATACTACCCTCGGAAGGGGGTATTACGAACAATTCAAAAGCGGAGAGGATCTGGCTGATTATAATTTGCAGCCTGTGATCACAGCGGGGGATACCATCGAAAGTACAGATTTAATTCGTCGCCGTTGGTTAGACAATACCTTCAGTGGTTTTGTTTATAACCTGAACTATTCAACGAAAAAACTGAATGTCATTTTTGGAGGAGGAAACAATATTTACCAGGGCAAACATTATGGGGAGATCATCTGGGCGCAGTTCGCTTCTAACGGTGCGATCCGCCATCGTTATTATGAAAACGACGCCACAAAAAACGACAAGAATGTGTATGCCAAAGCAGCCTATGTGGTAAATACGCGGCTTTCCGCCTTTGCCGATCTGCAGTTTCGCCATATTAGCTACCGTTTTTTGGGCTATGATAATTTGGGGAACAATGTCACCCAAACAGTACAGTTTCCTTTCTTTAACCCCAAAGCCGGACTCAGCTATGCTGCCAATGCGAATAATCAGCTTTACCTGAGTTTCAGCCGGGCGAACCGGGAGCCGGTACGTAATGATTTTACCGAAAGTACACCTGAAACCCGCCCTCGTCACGAAACAATGAACGACATTGAACTGGGATGGAACTTTCAAAATAAAAAACAACGTCTGCAGCTTGTAGCTTATGCCATGCTCTACAAGGACCAGCTTACCTTAACAGGAAAGATCAATGATGTTGGGGCCTATACCCGTGTGAATGTAGACAACAGCTACCGGGCGGGAATAGAATTCGACTATGCCGTAAACCTCCATTCCCGCTTACAATGGAATGCCACGCTGGCTCTTAGCCAAAATAAAGTGAAGGAGTTCACCGAGTACATCGATGCCTATGATGCCGATTGGAATTACCTGGGACAAACAACCGTACAGCATAAAAATGTGGACCTGGCCTTTTCTCCAAACGTGGTGGCCAGCTCCATGTTCCGCTTCCTTGTTAACAAAGAAATGAGCATCGACTGGATCAGCAAATATGTGGGCCGGCAGTACCTCGATAATACCCAAAATGAAGAAAGAAGTCTGGATGCTTTTTGGGTAAATGACCTGCGCCTGAATCTGGCTACAAAAAAGCTGAAAACGATGCGGGAGCTGCGTTTTTCACTGCTTGCGGCCAATATTTTCAGTGCCGAATACGAACCAAATGGGTATTCCTTTGGGTTTATTTATGATGGACAACGAAACGATTTTAACTACCTGTTCCCGCAGGCTGGTTTGAACTTTCTGGGGCAGTTGACACTGGCGTTTTAGGCAGGGTTTTTTGCGGGCGCGTATTGCTTACGCCAGCTTATTTGACGCAATGGCGCAATGGCGCGGAGGGATTGTTAATTGCGGATGCAAATCCCAAAAATCACCCTAATCCCAGGAATCCCAGTTCAGACAATGGTCGGCACGGGCGTAGAGTCGTCGATTTATCGGGACTCCTACGCCTTTAGTCTTTTCATCTGATGTCTGTGCTCGTCCGTCGCACTTCGGCATGCTCAGTGTGACGGTCCATTTAGCTCCCAACTCCACATCTCCACAACTCCTCACCCAGTCCCCTCGTCTCCTCGTCTCCAAGTCTCCACGTCTCCAAGTCTCCTCGTCAAAAAGTCCTCCTTACCTCCCTACTTCCTGCTAATTCAAAGGCTTCGGTTTCGGTGCTGGCGGAGGTAAAGGTTTTACTTCCAATGGCTTTTTAGGAGAAGGTTTTGGTGACGGAGTCGGGGAAGGAGTTACATCTATTCTCCTTTTCTTCTTTGGCGTTTCAACCGGGGTAACCTGTTGAAGAGGGGCAATGCTATCGTTTGATGTTATCGGGTTAACGATAGTTGTGCCGCTTGTTTTTTTCGGCTCGGGATTCAAATTAAATACAAAACCTACCCGGTAGATAAAGAGGTCGGTTGTTGTATTGCTTACCCTGTAGCTTACGATATTGTCCTCCTGGTTTACTGTATTCAGGTTAAGCCAGTTCCCGGCACTTCCATCCGAATAGGTAACGCGTGTATCGATGCTTACCACCCTGTTTAAACGGTACATAAGTCCGAAGGAGCCTCCATAGCGGGTAGTTCCGGCACTTAGAATCTGTTCGGAGGTGGTGGTTTCATAATCCGGGTTTGGCTTATCGATGGTCAGCTCCCTGTTGCTGTAAAATCCTCTGAGCCCGATGAATCCATCAACATATGGATGGAGTCGTTTTTCACCCAGAAAGGTCAGGCGCATGGTGGCACTTGCTCCGAGATGTGAGTTTTTCAGGACCTCTTTACCGGGATCGCTGTTTGGGGTAGCCAGGATTACCGATCTTTTTTCCCTTCCTGCTCCCTGTATGTCGAAGCCAAACCCAAACCGGAGGTCCAGTGCATTCGGATTTACACTATTTCGCAGCAGGTTATTGGAGAAAAATTCCATATTAAAGCCGTACCCATGACGGTAAGCCGAGTCGCAGAACATATTTTGGGCTGAAGACCCGATAAAATGCATGCCGATATACGGTTGTGCTTTAAGGCCACCTGCCAGGAGGAACAAAAAGCTGAGGAGTACCAGTTTTTTCATTTTTTTAGTGTGTGTGAATCGAACTATTCAAGGTATGTGCCAAATTTATTTTGCTTCATGCCTTACCTTTGCCTCGCTTGCAAAAAGCCATCGATCATATCGCCGCCGCCTGCCTCGCTGAAGGTATCACTGAAGCCGTAATTTGTCCCGGTTCACGCAATGCGCCCTTAACGATCGCTTTTGTAAGATCGGGTAAATTTACATGTCTTTCTGTTGCGGATGAACGTTCTGCCGGATTTATTGCCCTTGGCAAAGCCATTGCCCTTCAGAAACCTGTGGTGTTGATCTGCACTTCGGGTTCGGCTGTTGCCAATTTTTATCCTGCCGTGCTGGAAGCCTATTACCAACATGTTCCTCTGGTGGTTATAACTGCTGATCGTCCTTCGGAAATGATCGACCAGTGGGATGGACAAACCATTCGCCAGTCAGGATTGTTTGGATCTCATGTTTTAGGCTTTTGGCCAACACCAGAATCTTATTCCAACCCGCCTTTATTCGCACAAATAACGCAAAATGCCATCCGAAAGGCTACTTCATCCCTGCCGGGTCCTGTTCATATTAATGTTCCTCTCTTTGAACCCCTCTATCCGGATCCTGAACGCGGGTATTCCGCTGAATGGGAAATATCGGAACGAATAAAGTATCCAATCAAAACAGATCCTTTCGAAAGCACGATCCTAAAAGGAAAAAAAATATTGGTGCTCCGGGGAATGCGCCAAGATAAGGTGCTTGTGGCGCCGCAAGGTGTAGCTGTATATGAAGACATCCTTTGCCGGAACACGGCTGATGCCGATACCGTATCTGAACTTATTTTTATGAATAAGGACGATGCGTATCTGGAAGCGCTCAAACCGGATATCCTGCTCACTGACGGAACTGCTATCTTATCCAAAACCGTCAAGCAATTTTTACGCGCCTGGCCGCCGACCCTCCATTTTCATTTTTCCTTATATGGAGAAATTGCCGACCCTTTTGATACCCGTCCTGAACTGGTGCGCAACGATCTGGAAGGTATTTTTCAGGACCTGGCAGAACATGGTGACAGTGCCTATGCTGAACTGCTGGTGAACGAAAGCAGGCGTTGCAGGGCTTCACGCGATTTGGTATTGAAAGCATCATCCTGGAATGAGTTCAAAGTCATCCATACCGCTCTGGATCATTTGCCCGATTCGGCAGTGATCCATGCGGCAAACAGTATGGCCATTCGCTATGTGGCCTATTGTGAACCCCAAAAAAGAGGGCATGCGGTTTATTCCAACAGAGGAACAAGTGGTATTGATGGATGCGTTTCTACGGCGCTCGGCTTTGCATCCATCCATAAAGGAAATAATCACCTCTTCGTTGGCGATGTGGCTTTTTTTTACGACAGCAATGCCTTCTGGAACGCACTGGCACAAACGCCTTTAAAAGTGGTGCTAATTAACAATGGCGGAGGAGGAATATTTCGTCTGATCGACGGGCCCGCCTCACAGCCTGAAAGCCACGAGTTTTTTGAATCCTCCCATGAACGGGATGCCAAAGATTTGTGCAAAAATCTGGGTATCGCTTACCTTCGCGCAGAGAATGAGGCGGAATTGGAAAAAGCACTTGTTGAACTGAACAAGTCAGGGAAACCCTGTGTTTTAGAAGTATTCACGGAACCAAAAGCCGATCAACTATTTTTTAACCACTATAAATCAGTATTTCATGGAGTCTAAATTTTCCTGGGAAACCATCAAGGAGTTTGAAGAGATCAAATACAGCCTGTACAAAGGGATCGCTAAGATCAGCATCAACCGTCCAGAAAAACACAATGCCTTTACGCCACTCACCGTAAAAGAAATGAGTGAAGCTATGGAATTGGCGCGGCAGGATGAACGGGTAGGTGTTGTCATTCTCACAGGAGAAGGCGGCAAGGCTTTTTGTTCAGGTGGAGATCAATCCGTACGCGGACATGGTGGTTATGTGGGCAAAGACGGCGTGCCCCGCCTGAATGTGCTCGACCTGCAAATGCAGATACGCCGCATTCCTAAACCCGTTATCGCCATGGTAGCCGGATGGGCAATAGGTGGCGGCCATGTGCTCCACGTTTTGTGCGACCTGAGTATCGCAGCCGACAATGCCCGTTTCGGACAAACCGGTCCGAATGTTGGCAGTTTTGATGGTGGCTTTGGCGCTTCTTATCTGGCGCGTGTAGTCGGCCAGAAAAAAGCCCGGGAGATCTGGTTCCTCTGCGATCAATACAATGCCCAGGAAGCTCTGGATATGGGATTGGTCAATAAAGTAGTTCCACTCGATCAACTGGAAGAAACAACGGTAGCCTGGTGCGAGAAAATATTGGAGAAAAGTCCGATCGCCCTGCGCATGCTGAAGTCGGCCTTTAATGCCGAGCTTGACGGACAAGCCGGTATACAGGAATTGGCGGGAAACTCAACGTTGCTTTATTATTTGAGTGATGAGGCGAAAGAGGGAAAAAACTCCTTTTTAGAAAAGAGAAAGCCTGATTTCAGCACTTTTCCGAAATTTCCATAGAATATTTGCACTGCCCTTTTCGGCTGTACTGTAGCAAAACCCGGTAATCACGCTTGAAAACAGCCTTAAAAGTTCATCTTTCCCTGCTCATTGTCAGCCTCATTTACGGGGCTACCTTTTCCATGGCCAAGATCATCATGCCTTCGCTGATCGAGCCCTATGGATTTATTTTGCTTCGGGTATTGAGTGGGGCCTTGCTTTTTTTAGTGGTCCACGCCCTGTTTGTCAAAGAAAAGGTGGAGAAAAAAGACCTGCTCCCTCTGGCTGTCAGCGCCTTTTTTGGGGTAGCCGCTAATATGCTGGCGTTTTTCAAAGGGTTATCCATAACCACCCCCATTAACGGATCGGTGTTGATGCTGGTCACCCCTGTTTTTGTATTGATCTTTTCGGCACTGGTTTATAAGGAAAGGTTAAGCTGGCTAAAGGTTTCCGGAATTGTTTTGGCTGCAGCAGGCGCTTTATTTCTGATCGGCGGATGGAAATTAAGGTTTGAGGCCGACAAGGTTATTGGCGACATCTATATCATACTTAATGCCTTGAGCTACGCCATTTATCTGGTTTATGTGCGCAAGTTGATGCAACGGTATAACCCGATCACGGTAAGCAAATGGAACTTTTTATTCGGGTTTTTAATCGTGCTCCCCTTCGGCTTTGGCGAGCTGAAGGCGGTTGATTGGTCCCTTTATGGTGGTACCGAATGGGCGATCGTGGCCTTTATTTTACTGGGAACCACCTTCCTCACTTATTTATTGAATGCCTACGCCCTTGGGCATGCCAGTGCTACGCTTGTGGGTTCTTATATTTACCTTCAACCCGTGGTGGCGAGTATATTGGCGATCGTTTTAGGACAAGATTCGCTCACAACCCTGAAAGTTATGTATATCCTGACCATATTTGCAGGAGTATATTTGGTAAGCGTTAAAAGAAAAACAAGGAATGGCAATTAAAAGTATGACAGGCTTCGGAAGCGGAGCAGCGGAAAATGAGAATATTTCGGTTCAGGTAGAACTAAAGGCGTTGAACGGGAAGTACCTCGACCTGAATCTGAGGTTGCCCAAATCCTATCAATCCAAAGAACTTCATTTACGCAAGCTGTTTCAGTCGCAAATGGAAAGAGGCTCTGTTCAGGCTTTTTATAATATCGAGACCAAAAAAGTGAATCCGGGTCAGTATGTGATCAATAAGGAACTCGCCAAATATTATTTTGATGAGATCAGTGAATTGGGTTTCGAATTGGGGGCGAATATGACCGACCTATTGGTGAAGATCATGGATTTTCCGGATGTTTTGACCGTAAAAGAGGCAGATGAACAGCTTGAGGCCAACTGGGCATTGATCTATAAGGCAAGTGAAGAAGCTATTGCCAGCCTCAATTTGTTCCGTAATCAGGAGGGGCAGGCTTTGGGCAAGGCGATGGAGGAATCGGTTATTCTGATCCAGGCCATGGTCGATAAAGTGATCGCCTTTGAACCTGAACGTGTAGAGAGTATCCGGGAGCGTATTGCCACGAACCTGGAGGAGTTTATCGGTATGGAAAACATTGACCGCAATCGTTTTGAACAGGAGCTGATCTATTTTCTGGAGAAGATGGATATAGCCGAAGAAAAAACCCGCCTTACCCAACATTGCCGCTTTTTTCTGGATAATCTCTACAAAGATTCAGGCGGAAAAAAACTGGGATTTATCGCCCAGGAAATGGGACGTGAGATCAATACCATGGGTTCCAAATCCTACCATTTTGGCATTCAGCAGGCCGTGGTATCGATGAAAGAAGAACTTGAAAAAATCAAAGAGCAGGTGCTCAATATTTTGTAATGAATAAAGTGATCATTTTCAGTGCGCCTTCAGGGGCCGGAAAAACAACGGTAGTGCATCATTTGCTTCATACCCGGAAAGATATGGCTTTTTCAGTTTCGGCCACTACACGTATGCCCCGGCCCGGGGAAGAACACGGAAAAGATTACTATTTTTTATCGGAAGAAGAATTCGAAAGGAATATTGCCGAAGATAAATTTGTGGAGTGGGAGCAAGTTTATAATGGCCTCTTTTATGGAACATTAAAATCAGAGGTACAACGGCTTTGGGACGAAGGTAAAGTGGTGCTTTTTGACGTAGACGTGGCAGGCGGCATCAATCTGAAAAAGATCTATGGCGATCAGGCGCTTTCCATCTTCGTAAAACCCCCTTCTCTGGATGTATTGGAGACCCGCCTTAGAAAAAGGGGAACAGAAACCGAGGAAAAATTAGAAGAACGTATAAAAAAGGCCAGGACAGAACTGGATTATGAAGACCAGTTCGACCGGGTTTTATTGAACAATAAACTGGGAGAGGCTTTGGTAGAGGCAACGGTATTGGCAGAACGATTTATTCACGAATGAAAACAGGCTTATTTTTCGGCTCTTTTAACCCCATTCACGTTGGCCATTTGATCATCGCCAGCTACATGCTCGAATTCACTGAGGTGGAGGAAGTATGGTTTGTGGTTTCTCCGCAAAATCCCTTTAAGATCCACGATAAACTGGCCAATGAAAACCACAGGCTGGCCATGGTACGCCTGGCGGTCGACGATAATCCCGCGTTTAAAGCAATCGACATTGAGTTTGAATTGAGTAAACCTTCTTTCACCATCAATACCCTGCATCATTTAAAACAACGATATTCCGACAGGGAATTCATCCTCATCATGGGATCCGATAATTTGTCTGAACTGCCCAAATGGAAGGGCTTTGAAGAGATCATTACCGATTACGAATTATTCGTTTATCACCGCGAAGGACATGATAATCAAAAGCTAAAGGCAAGGGATAATGTACGGGTCTTTGATGCTCCTGTTCTGAATATTTCAGCCACATTTATTCGCGAGGTTTTGCAGGCCAAAAAGTCGATCCGCTATTTAGTTCCGAAGGTGGTAAGGAATTATATACTGGAAAACCAACTTTATTAAAAAAGCCTTGCTTATTAATTAAAGTTGCGTAATTTTCTTAATGGAAAATCAATGATCCTATGAAAATAATCGCACTGATTCTTGGAGTTTGCTTCTATTCTCTCGCGTTTTCGCAACAAACTTATGTGAATGAAGTCTGGAACGTCTCTGGTTCAACACAAGCCTCCCACTTAAGAAGCATATCGAAAACAGATCTTTATGGGAATGTTTACGTGGCCGGTGCCACGTTTAATGGAAATGATTATGATGCTTATGTTCGAAAATATAATTCAGGTGGAACAATTGATTGGACTTATCAATATGATGCCAATGAAGCGGATGATTTTATATCCGATTTTCTAATCGATAGTAATTCGAACCTATACATTACTGGGGCGGTAACTGATTCTTCATTAGATAGTTTTGATATGTTTATTGCCAAACTTGATCACACAGGAACAGTGCAATGGTCAGATACTTATGATGGTCCGGATGGTGGAGCTGATATTGGTTTTTCACTGACATCGGACCCCGGTTTCAATAATCTTTATATAGCCGGTACGTCATGGACATCCGTCAATCACTGGGATATGCTGGTGTGTAAATATTCTTCTTCTGGCATTCGGGACTGGTTAATTAGAGAAGATTATAACAATGGATATGACGGAGCTGTACGATTAAGTTATTTTCCCTCTGTATATGCTTTCGTCGATGGACTTTGGCAGTTGGTTACTGATGAGCATGTTTCTATAATTGCCCTCAGTTACGACTCAGTTATGTACGATTTGAATACAGTAAGCACAAATGTCGAATGTGATTCAGGGAACATTATTTCCTCATCCATTTCATCCGTTCTTGGAACCAACCCCGATTTACAAATCAGGCATATTATTCAGGACCACCTAGGAAACGTATATGCTACAGGTAGTATCCTGAATATTGGGACCAGCAATATTGACCTTTTTACCATCAAGATGAATCCATCACTTTCGCTGGTTTGGAGCTCAACCTATGACGGACCAGAAAGTTTGACAGATGCGGGTCATATGCTTTCGGTGGATAGTATGGGTAATGTGTATATCGCCGGTTATACCACTTCCTCAAATACCGGAGAAGATTTGTTGTTGGTTAAATTTGATAGTTCCGGAAGTCTTGAATGGACAAGAAAGTTCGATGGCAGTGAACGGAAAAATGGACAGGCAGATTTATTGACTTTCACGGAAGAAGGGCATCTGGCTCTGTCTGGATGGGCAGAAACATCTGGCAATATGGAAGTCCTGACTCTGACATACAGTTCGAACGGAGAAATATTATGGATGGCTTCACATGACGGTGATTTGGATATCAATAAGCCTACCGCAATAGCGGTTGGTGCGGATCAAAGTCTTTTTGTTACCTATCTGTCCGGAGTTAGCGGATTAGGAATGTCGGCCTGCTCTACGCTTAAATACACATATATCCATAGAGAATTAGAAGTTGATACAACAGATACTGTTACAAACCACCATTTTATTAAAAGTGAGCTGGTTGTGCGAATAAATCCGAAACTCGTAAATACTAACTTTGTAGATAATAAGGAGTTAAGTTTTGCCTTGTTATCGGAAATCCTTCCAGATAGTGCGTATGATTCCATCATGTCGGTAATGCCGTATTACGATTATGAACCAAAAATTTTTAAAATTTATGACTTCTTAAAAAGTACAGATAGTATCTCTATTTCCAGACAGGGCGATACAGTTTTATTACCAAGTTTTTGGAGTTCATTTATTATGGAATTACCTGCAAATGACTCCATACATTCCATCGCAGACAAACTGGAGGAATTGGGCAATATTGTAATTCATGCACACGAGAATGGGATTATAGTATTGCACAACGAACCGGATGATACCTATTACTCGAGCCAAATTTCGTTACAGCCCAATAGTAGTCCGGCAACCAAGATTAATGCTGAGGGGGCCTGGAGTTATCAGGGTGCGGATGGGGCTTATGAAGTGGGAAGACCTGAAGTAAAAGTCTGTGTTGTTGATGGTGGTTTTGCACCAGCGCATGAAGATTTTGATTTCGCCGGAAATGGCATTCAAGAGGAAAGCGTTGTAAAAGGCGGACTCAATTATCAGACTTCGCCGCCCATTTCCATATGGGATGACCCGGTTGCAAACAGTCCGCTTGGTAGCGGAAACCCTATCCATGGAACTGCCGTAGCAGGAATTATAGGGGCAGTAAGAAACAATAACAAAGGTATTGCTGGTATCGCCGGGGGAAATGGGGATGGAACTTCGGAAGAAAGTCCGGGAGTTAGCCTGTATTTATCGGCGGTATTATTGGGTGGGATACAGGAAACGGTTATTGAAAAGGCCGTTCTTCAAGCCAGTCTTTCAGAATCATTAAACGGATTTGGGGTTCACGTAATAAATGTAAGTGCGGGTAGTGACGGAACAGAAGAAATGATAGACGTATACCAAACGGCATGGAAAAACGGAGTTGTCCTTATAGCATCTAGAGGTAATTCAAATGGGTCACTTAGTAATCATGTTCAATATCCTGCATGTTTAAATGATCCTTGGGTAATTTCAGTTGGCGCCATAGCTCAAAACGGAGAAAGAAGAGAAGATTCATTTTATGAAAATGTTGATGTAATGGCCCCANNAACACGATGATATCAATGACGTTATCGGGTTTGGAAAAACCTCTGCAGCCGCACCGCATGTTGCAGGTCTCGCTGCATTAATACTAAGTTCTCAAAACACCACTCGCTATATTGACGTTCCAAATTTATGTGGAGAGGACGTGGAGTTTCTCATAGAAAGGAATGCAACACCAATTAATTCAGATCCAATTGTTGGCTCGTTGCCGGATGTCAATGATTACACAGGTCATGGTTTAATTGATGCCGATGCAACAATTGGCAATTTCAGATACCCTATTACAAGAATCTATCATTCTAACGCTCCTACTTCGAAGTCTTTTACCCATAATTCTGGTGAAACGGTAAGTTTTGAGAAAAACGCGGGGGATTTTGAGGCCGGAGTCCCTTACACTGCCGAAAGAAGGGAGATTGTTTTTACATTCGAGATACAATTTGATCCTACAACGGAGATAATTGAATTTTGGCCCAGATATTACAATTGTGTTGGGGTAAGTGATAATAATCTCATTAGTAAGGAGTACCATGCACAATTCGACTCTCCCATTCTTGGAAGCAATGAAATTACAGTAATGGCTGTAGCGAATACCTGGTATTTTCCCACCCTGAGTCCGCCCCAATGGTATCCAGTACACCCAGATCAGGTCAGGGTCGCTTTTAGCTTGTTGATACAAGACGTGACTCTTGGTGTAAATAACTTAAATTCTGAGGGTGATTTCAGGATTTATCCTAATCCAGCAGGAGCGGAATTTTCGATAGATTTAGGAGATCTTAATGACGACTGTGAGAAAATCGAACTTTATTCGATTGAAGGAAAACAGGTTTATTCAAGAAATATTTCAAAAACAGATGCTGTAGACAAGTATACTATTAGTACAAGGAACCTGAATAATGGAGTATACGTTTGCCGTGTATTCACCTCTGAAGGGATTTTGGAAAGTAAGCTAGTAATTGTAAATTAGTAGTGCCATGAGAAAATTCATCTTCCTTATTCTGGTCCTTTTTTCCCTCACTAACTGTAAAAAGGAAAAAGAAGGAGGAAATATGGATACGGATCCAGTTTATCCTCCTGCACCAGTCTATATTGAAACGCCAGGCTTTCCTGACTGCAGTCTGGATCTCGAGGATGCTACTCTGGACTTTGAAGATGGTACGCCAACCTCAGGGCCGAATTACTATTTAGTTACCCGTGCAGATACAGGAATTGAGGGATTCCGGGTAAGCCCACTTGACGAGAACAGACTATTATTGTTGGTCAGGTACCGAATAGACCGATACGAGTATACCGATCGTATGGCCGTTTACAATATCGTGACAAACACCTTTGAGCCGGTAGGGGATTTTGTAGTCAATGATATTGCGGTACCAGATTGGAACAATAAAGAACGTATCCTCTATACAAGTTCGGGAGGGTTAATTTTTTCAGTTAATCCCGATGGTAGTGATATGCAGCAATTAACATCAAGCTATCGGAATTTTTATCCGTTATGGAATCCACAAGGAGATCACTTTTTTTTCCATCAATATAACCCCGCTACGCAAGGGCGTTTCAATTTGGTGGCCAATGGTATCGGACAGATTTTAGATACAATTTTTACGCAACGGACGCGATTCACTGATTGGGTACAAGAGGATATTATACTTCTTGGAGGTGTCTTTATTTATCTTGATCTGAAAAGTGATTTGGATTATGGCTTTGAAAATTTAGACGATGCCGCGTCCTCTATGACTATGAGCATTCCGGGTGAAATTCTTTACCTGACAAACACCAGCGAAAAGCCAAGATACTTATCCGCTTATAATCTTGGTACCAGGGAATTTAGAAATGTAAAATATTCTTGCATATCAAATGCATTTGAGTGTATTGATTATGCTCCGAAAAACAAAAAACTCATTATCTCTCTTAACCGGCTCGTTCAAACCGGGCCGCAAAATCTTAAAGAGGTTCATGATCTGTATATAATGGATGTTGACGGAGGAAATCCGAAGTTGATCAAGACTTTTCATTGATCCTATAGGTAGTGAGCATGGACACACCAGCCTGGACATAATTCTGTAAAGGGAAACTACGAGTTTATAAGTGCATCCCGGTAAACATTCCGGATGATGTCGAGAATTTCATTGAAACGAATAAGTTCCGGATCCGACACACAATTCAGGCTGGATTCCAGCGACTCAAAGGGTTCCGCAATTTCTTCCAGAATGCCCAGGCCCTTTTGGGTAATGGTGATGGAAACCTGTCTGCGGTCTTCTTTGCACTGGATGCGGAGGAGCAGCCCTTTCGATTCAAGTTTATCGACCAAACGGCTGGCATTCGACATTTTATCAAGCATACGTTCCTGGATACTAAGAACGGTGCAAGGTGTCGGATGATTTCCACGAACAATACGAAGCACATTATACTGTTCCGGGGAAAGCCCGTAGGTTTTAAAAAACCGGCTATTTGAGGCATAAATGGTGTTTGCCGTTAGCAGGATATTCAAAATGGACTTCTGATGTTCGCTTCGGAAGTGGGATTGTTTGATCTCTTCGCCAATACTTAGCATGATGTAGCTACAATTAGTGTGTTAACAGGGATGAGCAAGGTTCGGTTTTCTACTGGCAATATATAAAAACGGTTCTAACTTTTTCGTTATCAGCGTAATTATACTCCTAGCATGAGTCGGATAGGGTCTTCGAGCAGTTGTTTTACCTTAACCAGGAAGCTTACGCTTTCCCTTCCATCGATGATACGGTGATCATAGGATAAGGCTACGTACATCATCGGGCGGATAACGATCTCACCATTTACGACAACAGCACGCTCTACAATATTGTGCATGCCCAGGATAGCGGATTGAGGAGGGTTGATAATCGGAGTGGACATCATGGAACCGAATACGCCCCCATTGGTCAGGGTAAAAGTTCCGCCGGTCATTTCTTCGATGCTTAATTTATTGTCGCGGGCTTTACCAGCCAGGCGGGCAACTTCTTTTTCGATCTCGGCCAGACTTAAACTTTCGGCATTGCGGATCACCGGAACAACGAGTCCTTTTGGTGCAGAAACAGCGATGGAGATATCACAAAAATCATGGTATTCTACCTCTTCTCCATGGATATAGGAGTTCACAGCGGGGAATTCACGTAGCGCTTCACATACCGCTTTGGTAAAAAACGACATAAAGCCAAGTCCGATCTCGTGTTTGTCTTTAAACGCATCTTTGTATTTTTTGCGGATATCCATGATCGGCTTCATGTCAACCTCATTGAAGGTAGTGAGCATGGCCGTTTCATTTTTGGCGGCAACGAGTCTTTTGGCAACGGTTTTCCGCAGATTGCTCATTTTTTCACTTCTGGATTCCCGGCTAAATGCTACATGACTGGCTGTTTCAACCGCCACTGCGGGGGTTTTTGAAACAGAGGCAGAAGCATTGAGGGCATCTTCTTTGGTGATGCGGCCATCTTTTCCGCTGCCGTTGAGTGCAGCCGGTTTTACGCCTTTTTCATCCAGAATTTTTTGGGCGGCAGGGGAAGGGGTTCCGGAAGCGTAATTCACTTTTGAAGCCGCTTCATTCACGGCTGGTTTTTCTTCTTTAACAGCACTTGTTTCTTTTGGTGAAGCAGCTCCTGCCGGGGCTTTTGCTGTTGTATCAATGCTGCATATTACAGCTCCAACAGCAATGGTATCGCCTTCTCCGGCCATGGTTTTCAGAACACCGGCAGCTTCTGCATTGAGTTCAAAAGTTGCCTTGTCAGATTCGAGTTCACAGATCACTTCGTCCATCTCCACATAGTCGCCGTCTTTTTTGAGCCACTGGGCAACAGTTACTTCTGTGATGGATTCGCCTACGGTTGGAACTTTGATTTCTAAAGCCATGGATAAAAAGGTTTCAGCAAAAATAATATTCCTGAGCAGAAAACGACTATGTGGCCTGCTCAAAAGACCTTAAAATCCGAGCTTTCTGCTTAGTCGTACCTGCAATCCCCATTGGCGTTGGTATTGTTGTACGTAGTGTTCATGCCGAATATTGGATTGAAGGGCCAATTGGAAGCCCGGCATCATATTCAAACTGAAATAGTCATTGACCTGATAATTCAGGGCAACGCCTCCCTGGATATTCCAGGTGCCACGCAATCCCGGATAAAATTCCGGACCGTTCATGTAGATCATGCCCACATTGTCGATATCAGCAAAGTACACGGAGGCTCCTGTTACCCAGCGGTAAGATGCCCCTGCACTAAGTTGCACCTGGAATTTTTGGTTGAGCCACAGATGATAATTTACATAAAACGGTATTTCCCTGCTGAAGTATTTGTTGGTAGCAGTATATCCGCTTCCCGGAAGGATAGAATCCTCAGGAAAGAGATATTGTCCGCTTGGAGATGTAGAACCCGCTTCAGGAAAGTCAGCCGGTCCGCGATACAGATCGGGCACCTGACTTTTGATGGCAAAGGCCAGGTTCTGGGTCGTTTGAACCATACTTATTCCCGTATTGAAGCTCCAGTTCTGATGAGGCTGGAACTGTATCCATAAGCTTTGGGAAAAAGCAATGCCCGGTTTTTCCATTTTTTCGCGCAATGCCTGGTTCCGCTGAACCATTCCCTGCTGTTCGATGGCCGTGTTGCCCTGTGTTTTGGGCATACGCTGGTCGAAATAGGAGGAAAATACCCCCATTCCGAATCCCATTGACCACTTGCCATTGGCGGCGAAATCATAGGTCCGTTTTTTATTTACCAGGTCGTTTTGCACAGGTGCCGGATTTTTTCTAACCCGGATGGTATCGCCATTTGCGTTGATGGTGAATAATTCTTCCGGATCCGGGGTTCTTAAAGGCATGACTTCACCAGAGTTTACCAGTTTATTGTCTGTCATCACTGGAGTTTCACTTTCTTCCGAACCGTTCTCCTTTTCTTCATCTTGATAATTAGGAGTTTGCAGGGTGTAACTTATACCGTTTGATGCAGCACGGACCCTTGCTGGTTTTGATGGAAAACGGGACTTCGGTAGTGTTGATAGAACTTCAGGATCAGCCGCGTTTCCCCCTTCGGAGGGGGCCAGGGGGAGGACCTCTGTGGGTTCCTCCTCTCCCGTTTTAGTAGAATTTTGAGGAATAGACGGAATCCCCTCTTCCGATTGGGCAACCGGGAGCTTTTGTTCCGAATCAAACGGATCCATAAGAATAACGGAAACTACCCCAATCACAAGGGCCATACCTGTTCCAAACCAAAGCCAGAAGNNTAAGGGCCAAACCCGTCCCAAACCAAAGCCAGAAGCCGGCTCTGCGCTTTTTCCCCTCGGGTAGAGCAGCAGCGATCTGCTCCCAGCGATCTCCGTGCTGGGGTTCGAAGTCCTCTAATTTTTTGCGGAAAATATCTTCCATATTATGCTTTGGCATTGAAATCCTCCTTTTTAATACCCAGTTGTTGGGACAACATTTTTACGAGATGTCCTTTTGCCCTGGAAAATTGTGATTTACTTGTTCCTTCCGAAACGCCCATGAGTTCGGCAATGTCTTTATGCGTATACCCTTCGATGGCGAACAGGTTAAAAACCATTCGGTAGCCTTCGGGGAGCTGATTGATCAGTTTGGTGATCTCGGCAGCGCTCAATTCCTGTAAGGTTGTCGTTTCATACGAATCTTCGTAGCTTCCTTCATAGGTGTCAATAAAAACCAGCCGTTTGTTTCTTCGGTAAACTTCGATGGAATAANNGAATAATTGATGCTCACCCGTTTCAGCCAGGCTTCAAAAGAGCCGCTGGGTTTGTATTGATCGATCCGGGTAAAAATTTTGATGAATATTTCCTGCATGATATCCTCCGCCTCCATTTCCGAATTGGCATAACGCAGGCATATTCCGTACACTTTTCGGGAATACTTGCGGTAGAGAGCCTCCTGGTGCATTCTGCTATTTTCTTTGCACCCCTGAATAAGCTCTTCTTCTGTCATACCGATATAATAACCTGGTTTTGGCATCCGTATCCTAAGAACGGAAGTAAGCAGGCAGATGGTTGCATGCTTTGGGCTAAATTAAAAAATCCCCGCCAGAGGCAGGGATTTCTATGGAATTTATTTTGAGCTTGTCGTCGCTCCGGATCTTCTTGACGAGGAAAATAAAGCTGAGGATAACGATAAGGTTGACGATGGCCAACACCACAAACATCCAGATCTTTTTTTTCGACGCCATCAAGCCAAAGGAGTAACGTAACGAGCTTCGCGGTTCATCAGGGCTTCACGTACCCAGCGGCCTCTTTCTTCAGCCATGCGGCGCACGGCCAGGCGTTCCTTGTTCAAAGGTCCGTCGCCATTGATCACGCGTTTAAATTCATCCCAGTCCGGTTCGGTGTATTCCCAGAGACCGGTAGCTTCATTTTTATGCAGGTTTTCATCCGGTAAAACGAGTCCGAGATCCCAAATTTTGGGAACATACATATTGAGAAACTGTTGGCGCATGTCGTCGTTGGTCGCCATTTTCACCTTCCATTTCATCAGTTTTTCGGTATGCACCGACATTTTATCGGGAGGTCCGAAAAAGTGCATGATAGGCGGCCACCAGCGGGTGAGGGCTTCCTGCACCATCTGGCGTTGAACTTTGGTACCGGTAGCCAGGTAGACCACGTTATCATGTCCATATTTCAAATGGAAAGATTCTTCGGCACAGATACGTTCCAGGGCCCGGCAATACGGACCATAAGAACCTTTGGAATTGGCCACCTGGTTCACGATAGCGCCGGCATCGATCAGCCAGGCGATAACGGCCGTATCTCCCCAGGTAAAGGCAGGGTAGTTAAATACATTGGAATATTTTGATTTGCCGCTGATCAGGTCATTGATCATGGCTTCACGCGGTTTGCCGAGGGTTTCGGCTGCGCTGTACAGGAGCTGGGCGTGTCCGATCTCATCCTGGACCTTGGCCATGAGGGCAAGTTTACGGCGAAATCCCGGAGCACGGGTAATCCAGGTTCCTTCCGGCAGGGCACCGATAATTTCAGAATGAGCGTGCTGTTCGATCATCCGGATCAGTTGCTTGCGGTAATCGGCAGGCATCCAGTCTTTGGGTTCGATCTTGTCGCCGGCCGCGATGCGGGCTTCAAATTCTTCCAGGCGTTTCGGGTCGTCGGCTTCCCCCATTTCGGGTTTGGCATCCGGATCGATATAGGCGTTTCCGTACATGATGTATAGTTAAAAAGGTTGTTTTTTATTTAATCCGGTGAGCATAAAGGCACATAATTTATCCGCCACTTCTGCTGCACTCATTTTTCCGTCAGGCTTGTACCATTCCACGATCCAATTCACGGAAGACAGGATATTCAGGGTCGCGAATTTTTTATCTACCACCTGGAACACATTTTCATCCATTCCTGTTTGCAGGATGGTTTCGATACCTTTTTCGTAGCGGTCGCGGAGGGCGATAAAGCGGCTCAGGTTTTCCTCATTCAGATGCCGCCATTCACGCAGAAATACCTGGGCTTCGGGAAGTTTGTCGGTTAAGATCTTCACGTGGTTTTTTACCGCCATCCGCAATTTTTCTTCACCGTTAAAATAGATGTCATTTACTTCATCAATGGCACTGATAAACTGGTCGGCCAAGGAAAAGCAGATGGTAAACAGGATCTCTTCCTTGGAGGCGATATGATTGTACAGGCTCGCCGCTTCCATTTCCATTTTTTCGGCGATATCGCGCATGGAAGTTGCGGGGTAACCACGCTGACTAAAAAGCTCAGCAGCAACATGCACAATTTGTTCTTTTCTGGTGGCGGGCCGGGTGTTCATAACTAACGTATGTTAGTCAAAGGTAGCCCTTGCAAACGAAAAAAGCAAGTTAGCGGGCATAGATCAAAAACACGGCGGGGCGTTTGTGGAAGTTGTATTTTTCAGGCTTCCAGTCCCTCACTTTTTTGCTGATAATTTCCTGAGTTGCAGCACCCAGGTCGCAAGCCACACAGAGGCGGGTAGCGGGATTCAGTGTGGCCAGAAGCTGCTGAAGAATTTTGGTATTGCGGTAGGGAGTTTCTATGAAGAGCTGGGACATGTCGCGTTTGGATGATTCTTCCTCCAGGGATTTAATTTTTTTGATCTGCTCATTTTCGGGGATAGGCAGGTAACCGTGGAAGGCAAAGCATTGTCCGTTGAATCCCGAGGCCATCAGGGCCAACAGCAGGGAAGAGGGACCTACAAGAGGATGAACGGTAAACCCCAGTTCGTGGGCTTTTTCAACCACAACAGCTCCCGGGTCGGCCACGCAGGGAACACCGGCATCGGAGAGGAGTCCCACGTCGCTGTTTTGAGCCATGGCATTTTTCATAAAAACATGGATCTCATTGATATCCAGCGCATTTTTATTGATCTCCAGAAAAAGGCAGGCATCAATATCCAGGTCTTTGAAGTTCCATTTTAAAAAGCGCCTTGCCTCGCGCAGGTTTTCCACCACAAAGCAGCGGATTTCCTTCAGGTATTCCGGCAAAACAAAGGGTTCAGCAATAGGAGTAGGGATGAGGTAGAGGCCGGGCATGGTGCGAAAATAAAAAAAGCGCAGGGGTTCTGCGCTTTTTAAAATGAAGTATCCTTATTAATCAGGACTGACGATCCATTTATAAGTCAAAGAAGTTCCGCTTTATAAATCTGATTCTTCGGTTAAAATTACTTATTTTCGATGCGGAATGAACCTTAAATGTTTTTTTATTGTCCTGTTTGGACTGGTATTTTCTCAACTTTCCGCCCAAACGGAACCTGATTTGCTCTATCTTAAGGTTAATGCCGGCAAATTATCTATCGAACAAGCCGTTGACAGTTTAGAGGACTGGAGGTTCAAGGGTTTGATAAAAGCGTTCTCACCCGTTTTTACAATTAAGAATGATTCATTAAATCAGTATTATAGTCTGGAATTAATTTCGGAAGAATATAAAGGCGCCATATTTTCTAAGGCAAAACAAAAGGAATGGATAGAATTTGTTGAGGAAGTTCCCGTCCATCAATTACAACATTTGCCAAACGATTTAGACAATAAGCAATGGCATCTCAGGAAGGTCTGGTCTGAATTTGCCTGGGAAGAAAGTCTGGGAGATCCGGTTATTGTTATTGCTGTGGTTGATGACGCGGTTCGAACAGACCACGAAGACCTTGCGCCTGTAATTTGGACGAATACAGGAGAAATTCCGAACAATGGTATCGATGACGATGGCAATGGATATGTGGATGACGTGAATGGATGGGATGCTGCCGATAATGATAATGACCCGAACCCACCCTTGTCTAAAGTTAATTCTACCACCTTTACACATGGTACGCATTGTGCCGGAATCGTCGGGGCAAAATCCAATAATGGAAAAGGAATCGCTTCACTTGGGTATAATATCCGGATCATGCCGGTGAAAGTCGCCAGAAGCGGGTCGGACGGCAAATCTCTTTCTAATGCCATACAAGGAGTGGAATACGCCATGTATTCAGGTGCCCGGGTTATTAGTATGTCATGGGGAAGTTATATTCCTTCCCGAACAGAACAGGCAGTATTCGAGCTCGCTTATCAAATGGGTATTGTGTGCATTGCTGCAGCTGGAAATAATGATGTTGACGCACCATTATATCCTGCCAATTATAATTATGTAATATCAGTTGGAGCTACTGACAGTATGGATCTGAAGGCCAGTTTTTCCAATTTTGGAGCCGGGACTGATATTATGGCGCCTGGGGTGGATATATGGAGTAGCCTCGCTACCGGTACAAATGCATACGGTTATATGAGCGGTACTTCCATGGCTTGCCCATTGGTTGCCAGCTTGGCAGGTTTAATGTTATCCAAAGACACATTACTCACTCCGGATCAAGTTGAAGCTTGCATCAAAGCAACCGCAGACAATATTGACGGCTTAAATCCTTCCTACCCAGGAAACCTTGGAGCGGGTCGGATTAATGCCGAGAAAGCCATGAAGTGTGTCAAGGCTGTTTATGCCAACTTTGATGCAGACATGTACCATGTTTGTCCGGGTGGTTCGGTTCAGTTTTATGACAACAGTTTGCGTTGGCCAAACACCTGGTCCTGGGAATTCCAAGGAGGTAATCCGTCTACTTCAACAGTACAAAATCCAGTGGTGAGTTATGCTACAACCGGTAGTTACAAAGTAAAGTTAAAGGTAAGCAACTCCAAAGGTACCGACTCCGTAGAGATAAATAACTACATTACGGTTGCTCTACCTACCGCAACGCTGAGCGGAACTTACACGATACCCGCAGGATATTCTGCAAATCTCCTTTTGAATTTGACGGGAACCGCCCCATGGCGGGTTAAGCTGACCAATGGTCAATTTTCATTTTGGATCGATAATATCCAGTCTCCAACTTATTATTTTCCGGTTACTCCACAAAACACGAGCACTTTCACAATAGACAGCATTTATGATGCAAATTGTAAAGGCACATCAAGTGGATCTGCAGTAATTACAATTAGCAGCTTTAACTCAGGAAATTGTCAAAACGCAACAAATACTTTTCAAAAACGGTTTAAGGCTTCCGGAACAGATGAAATGCATGCCATCATACCCTGTTTCGATGGTGGATTTATGATGATCGGAACAACCACTTCTATTGGGGCAGGAAACAAAGACATCTTTGCCATTCGAACCGATGATACGGGTAAAGTACTTTGGGCTCAGTCATATGGCAGTACCGGGGTTGAAATGGGGTATAGTGTAAAAGTCGTTCAAACAACAGATTCTGGCTTTGCTATTACGGGAAACACAACCGGTTTTTCCGCACAGGCTGAAGACATTTATTTCCTGAAACTATCTAAATCAGGTGTTTTACAAAAGCAAAAGAAATTGGGTGGGGGTGGAACGGAATATGGGCGAGCTGTGTTTCAAACATTAGATGGGGGATATCTGGTCGGAGGAACCTCAGGTTCTTCTCCGAAATCAGGTGCTCAAGACGCTTATGTCATTAAGTTAGATACCGCTGGGAATATGGTTTGGAACAAGAAATATGGCTTTGCAGGATTATCTACCAACCATTTCATTTCATTTCAGGGCCTTCCAAGTGGAAATGTTTGGCTAATTGGGCATGGTGATCATTTTGTTACTCCCTACGTTGGGTATTTGGTAAAAGTATCGCCAAGTGGAGCCCTACTGGCTGAACGCAGGATCTATACGAACCAGTTTGACGCACCCATTGCGGCTACCCAGCTAAAGGATGGAAAAATTGCCCTAATCGGATTAAACAGTTCAAATAATGGAACAACCTATACCATGCAGGTGATGGTAATGGATACTACCGGTAGCATCCTTTGGGCCAAAAACCTGAGTAATGGAGGGAACATTCGTTCGACGGGCGGTGTTGGAACTTCTGATTCCGGGCTTGTCGTTATTGGCTATGCGACCGGATTCGGAAACGCAGAAGAAATATTTACTGTCAAGTTTACGAATAGTGGAGCAATACTCTGGTCAAAAAAATTCGGTAGCCCCGGGAGTGAAAAGCAAGATGCCTGGAGCCAATGCATAACGGAAAGTCCGGATAAAGGATTGGTTTTTGGTCTTCATACCACCGGATTCAATTCTTCCGGCACGGATCTGATGATGATCAAGGCGAATGAATGTGGATTCACCGGAGGGTGTTATGACGGAAATGTTACGTTTACTGTAACGAATCTGAACATGACCGTAACAAGTCCTACAGCGTATCAAAATACAGGGGTTTCTGTGTCTACAGTAAATACTGCGGTACAGAACTGGACGGGTATCATTGACACATCCAATTTTTGTCCTAATTCCGGACCAGCGATTCCGGGTTGTGCTATCGTGGCAGATTTCACCAGTAATTTAAGCTGCACAGGTGAAAAAAGCAGGTTTACCAGCACCTCTACAAGTGCCGGCAAAACAGTTGTTTATTACAAGTGGTTTTTTGGAAATGGAGATTCGGTAGAAGGATTTTCAACGCCACAGTATACCTATACAAATTCAGGGACTTACACAGTCAAGCTTATTGTTGGTGATAATGGCAGTCCGGCATGTTTTGATACCATCTCAAAACAAATTGAAATATTTGATGACCTCACTGTCAGAATTGCCGGAGAGGATACTGTTTGTTCCGCTGATACCTTTGCTTTAGGACTGGAAAGTCTGGTATGCGCATCTGGAAAAGTGCGCTACCGCTGGTCACCACAGGGAATATTTAACGATTCGAGCCTGCAAAACCCGAAGGCGGCCTTATTGAACTCAAGCTGGATACATATACTTGTTATTGATAGTGTAGGAAATCAGGCCAGAGATTCCTTGTTTATTTTTGTTGACGGGAATTGTTGCCGGAGTTATGCCTCATGGTCCTCGCCACTTCCAGTCGTCTGTCCGGGAGATTCCATCGAATTTGAAAACCGCTCGGTAGCAAAGACCGGGGCAAGCTATGTATGGAATTTTGGCTCGAATGCAAGTCCTACGCAATTCAATGGACAAAATCCTCCCAAGGTATTTTTTAGTCCATCAGGTTCTTATGATGTTTCCCTGGTCATCCAGGATTTTTGCGGAACGGATACTTTTGAACATCAGGTATTTGTGTTGCCCCCTCCTGACCCGGGAATTCTGAATGACACGATCATTTGTCAGCAAGACAGCCTGCAGTTCACACTGGATTATATAAGTTCCTTTCTGTACGATTGGAGTCCGGGATACAGGTTCAGTGATTCAACTATTAGTAATCCAAAAGCCTGGATAGATGGGGATACAAAATTGTACCTGTATGTGCTTGACTACTGGTCAGGTTGTGCATCTTTGGATTCGATCAGAGCCCGGGTCGAGGATATTGACACGATGAAATATAATCTGGATACCACCCTTTGTTTCCCGAATTCTGTAATATTGGACTACCCCGGAACAGGCATCAGTGCGGTGTGGAAGGATGGTGGAATTGGTATACCGCGGATAGTTACTGTATCCGGCACCTATATCGTGGACATAATGCGGAATTATTGTACCACTACAGATACACATACCGTCAACCTGATAAATCCAAACCTGCAAATATTTGGACCCGACCTCTTGTGCAAAGATGACAGCGGAACCTATTACATTAACAAGGTGTTTAGTTCCATGTCATGGTCGAATGGTTCAACAGACAGTTTCACCTTCCATAAAATAAGTGGTCCACTCAGAGTAACCGTTGTTGAAGGCTCTTGTGTTATCCAGGATTCGATCGAAATTGAAGTATTTGATATCGCCCCACTGGTTCTCGGGGATTCCGTTTTTTGTCAAAATGATTCAACTCAATTGACCGTCAATTACCCGAATGCATCAATAAGTTGGTCAAATGGGGATACGGGTTCACAAATTTGGGCGAATACACCTGGTTATTACATTGTTACGGTTGAAAGAGGAGGGTGTAAACTTTCCGATTCACTCGAATTAACCCGGATAAATATTCCCTTCGTGAATTTCCCCGAGGATACTTTCTTATGTGTGGGCGAATTCTTTTCCTTGAATGGTGGTTCTTGGCCTTTGTCGACTTATATGTGGAATGACGCGAGCAATGACTCGTTTAAATTAATCTCGAACACAGGTGTATATAAGTTGACCGTTCAGAACGTTTGTGGGATTGATGCGGATAGCATTTCACTTGTTTTCCAGGATTGTGAATGCATCTCGTATATTCCTAACGCATTTACTCCGAATGGTGATGGATTAAATGATTATTTCGGACCGACATTTTGCGATATAGAGGACTTCCATATGATCATCTTCGACCGTTGGGGTGAAATTATATTTGAAACGGATGATATGAATAAACTTTGGGACGGTATTTACCGGGGAGTTCCGGTTCCGGAAGGGGTGTTTGGTTACCTGATTCATTTCAGGGACGTAAGGAACAAAAATGTAAATACCAAGGGTAATGTTACCGTACTCTATCCGAAGAACTGATAAGAGGTCTGCGGGAAATAATGTATTCTTGTCCTTAAATGGGAATTATCAGAAGACAAGGTATTCAGTCCTCCGTATTGATCTATACGGGGTTTGCGCTTGGAGCTTTTAATATTCTCGTACTTTTTCCCAGATTTTTAACACAGGAGCAGGCCGGTTTAATATTTCTTTTCGTTGCGCTTTCAAAGATCATCCTTGGATTTTCGACGTTGGGTACAATTCCTACAATGACCAAATTCTTTCCTTATTATAAGGCCTATCTTCCTAAAGGAAGAAATGATTTTCTCTTTGCATCGTTCGTTCTACCCCTTATTGGTTTTACCATTACAACAATAGCGTTACTCGTTTTCAAGGATTTTTTTATCAGAAAAAGCATAGAAAAATCAGCGTTATTTTTGGACTATTATTACTGGATAATTCCGTTCAGTTTTTTATTTATTGTTTTCAGTATACTGGAAGTATATTCCTCTACAAACTATAAAACGATCTTTCCGACCCTGCTCAGGGAAATAGGAGTCAGGGCAGCTACCACATTTTTAATCCTGGCTTTTATTGCAGGAGTGATTGGGTTCCCTTTGTTGATTGTTGGATATTCTTTGATGTTTGGTGTTTTGTCGTTGCTTCTATTGGGTTTTCTTCGGTACCGCAACGAGCTTGATTTATCCTTCAGTTTCAGTAAAGTCACAAGGAGGATGAAAGGAAGTATTTTTTCTTATTCATCGTACATATATGGTGGTGTAATTGTGGCCGCCCTTGCGGAGAACGCTGACGTTTTAATTATAGGCGGTATCGCGGGTTTGGCCAATGTGGCGGTTTATCAAACAGGGCACTTTGTAGCGACCATTATACAGGTTCCCTATAGGAGCATAGCAGCCATTTCTTCTCCCATGTTGTCACAGGCTTGGAAAGACCGGAATATTAAATTGGTTGATACAATTTATAAAAAGACGGCCATCAATCAATTATTGGCTGCCCTGTTTTTGTTCGGCTTAATATGGGTAAATATGGATTTATTATTAGCACTATTGGGAGATAATTTCAATGGTGTTAAGGAAGTAATATTTTTACTAGGAATAACAAGAGTTATTGACTTGGGATTTGGGGTAAATTCTGAAATATTAAATTATTCAAAGCATTGGAGATTCAATTTTTTCTCCTATATCATTCTTGTGGTACTGTTTCTTCCGGCAACCTATTTGTTGGTAAAAGAATTTGGTTTTATTGGTTCGGCCGTTGCTAATTTACTTTCATTTTTTCTGTTTAATGCGATAAGGTTCTTGTTTTTATGGTTGAAACTTGATCTTTTCCCTTTCAATTGGAAGACGATGGCATTAATATTTATTGGTTTATTTGCAATAATATGCACTATTTTTATAGAGACAAATTATCTTTATCTTAATTGCTTTTTGAAGAGTGCATGTTTTTTGCTTTTATTTTTAGTTCCGGTTTGGCTGTTTCAGATTTCAGAAGATGTAAACCAGTTTATACGCCAATTGAGAGACAAATATTTTGGCTAATCTCAGTTAAGCATGTCTTGTGCTTTGGTAAAATGGATTTGTTCCGGCGAGGCATGTGCTTATATTTGCTACCTGGATTGTCTTTGTCTTTTTGAATTGAGCTAAGCGATCGGTACTACGTAGACTCATGAGTAAATTATTTAAATCCATTTACCAGGAGATTCCTTTTAAAAGGGAACTCTTTCAATTTATACGCAGGTTCTACATTCCTTCCCCCGGAATATACAAGCATTTGTTTTTTAAAGGTTCCTTTAAAGTGAAGGTAGACGATTCCCATTCTTTTAAGATGAACCATTATAATACACATGGTTTCCCAATTGAAGATGAGCTTTTTTGGGAAGGAATGCACAATAAAGGGAGGGAAAATAAAAGTTTGGAATTGTGGAAAAAGTTGGCCGGGATATCTCATGTAATCTTTGACGTTGGAGCCAATACTGGAGTTTTTAGCCTTGTTGCTAAATGTGTCAATAAAGAGGCGGAGATTTATGGATTTGAGCCTATAGAAAGAATATATGCTAAATATGAAAGTAATTGTCAAATAAATAATTACCCTATTCATTGTGAAAAGCTAGCACTTTCTAATATAACAGGAACGAGCATTATCTATGATCAGCCTGTTGAAAATTTGTATAGTGCAACATTGAATAAAACTTTTGCTGTTCAGAATCACTTGGTCTCCTCAAGTAAACCCGTTGAAATACAAACGAAACGATTGGATGATTATATTTTAGAAAAGGGAATCACGAAAATCGATTTGATGAAAGTTGATGTAGAAATGCATGAACCTGAAGTGTTGGAGGGTATGGGGGATTATCTCGTTAAATTCAGACCTACCTTGCTAATAGAAGTTTTAAGTGATGATATAGCCCGAAAATTAGAGGTTCGCTTAATGAATCTCGAATATTTATTTTATAATATAGATGAGCATTCAGAACCTAAAAAGGTTGAACACCTGGAGAAGAGTGGCTATTATAATTTTTTAATTTGCAGTAAAGAGACAGCCGAATATCTTAACCTGCCTTTATAACATAAAGTTTATCAGAACAAGTGAGAATGGGACCGATCAAATTTGCGAAAAAACAACTGGCTGAGTTAATTGAAAGTCAGCTATTAATGCAGAATTCTGCGCCGGGGATATTATTAAAAGAAGCCTTTCAGAAATCAGCAGATTATGCCCGGGAGAATATGCCGGAATCAATGATGTTTTTTAATCATACTGATATTTGGGATTTTACGATCTCTAAAATTCAGGAGCGAAGCGTTGAAGGTGCTAATTTGGAATTTGGAGTGTACACGGGTACATCCATTAATTATTTCTCCAGTCGATTGAAAAATGATGTTTTCTATGGTTTCGACAGCTTTGAAGGCTTGAAAGAAGATTGGAAGGGGTGGGCTCTTCAGAAGGGCTATTTCAATCTGAATGGCCAATTACCAAAGGTCAATGGGAATGTAAAATTGATTAAAGGATGGTTTGACCAGTCCCTTCCAAAATTTATTGAGGAAAACAATGACTTTCGGAGGATAAATTATCTGCATATTGACTGCGATACTTTTGAAGCAACAGAAACGGTTTTCAATCTTCTTGGAAAGTTTATTGATAAAGGAACTTTAATATTGTTTGATGAATATTTTGGATATCGTGGATGGGAATTTGGAGAGTATAAGGCGTTTCAGCAATTTGTAAATTTTGCAGGCATCAAGTATAGATATATAGCATTTACAGGAAGACAGGTGTTGTTGGAAATCCTTTAATTCATTCTACCCCTATTTTGAATTCTGATTGTTTTACTGGATAGTGTAAAACTAATCGTTATTTTTGATTAGACATTGTACTAGGCAGTATGCGTTATATTTTCTTTCTTTCTCTTTTGTTTTCTGGCACTACACAGGCTCAGGTAGACCTGATAACGGGACTAGTGGGGAAATATTGTCTTGATGGAGATGCGTATGACCACAGTCCTAATCAAAATCATGGAACCTTATTCAACGCTACAGCTACCAGCGACCGATTTGGGAATCCGAATGCTGCCATTTCTTTCACAGGAACAGTAAGTTATATGCAAATACCGAATAAAGGTATTTTTAACAACCAATACACGTATTCATTTTGGTATAATGTAGCTCAAAACCCTGCCAATGGCCAATCACGAATAATGGTACATGTTGGCGGAAATGAATGCGACCAAACAGTGAATATCAGCAACAATTATTTTGGCGTATATAATGGAATTAACGCCGGCGGATATTACAATGCCAGCACTGGTTCTACATACAATGCGGAATACCCTACTTTACCTCCGATAAATCAATGGAATCACATTGCCTCTGTAAAAACGGCTGATTCCATAAAACTTTATATAAATGGCAGATTAATTTCATCCAGCCCTGCCTCTCAGATTCCTTGTTATCAGGGAAATGATCTGGGTGCCAAATTAGCCGGCAGGGCAGGCCACAATCAATTTTTTGCCGGAAAAATGGACGATGCCTGGTTTTTTAACCGGGCGCTTTCCGATGAGGAAATAAAGGCAATTTTTGATTATGACGGTCAATTGAATTTTAGCCTGGGTAATGACACTACACTTTGTGGAAATCAGGAGTTAATTATTGATCCGGGCCTGGTCGGAGCGAGCTATGTTTGGTCCGACGGTTCTACCGGACCGACTTTAAAAATTATAAAACCAGGAATATATTGGGTACGTGTAAACAAATATTGTGTCAGCCAAACAGATACCATTGTCATTAATTTGAACAACGCAGAAAAACCCCTTGGTAACGACACTACTATTTGCCCGGGAGAATCCATTGTTCTCAACGCGACAGTTTTAGAAGGAAGCAATTACAGTTGGAATACAGGTGAAAATACGCCGACCATCATTCTTACTCCTGATCGTGATACTTTGATAATTGTGAACATGAATTCCGGAAATTGTGCAGCATCAGATTCTATTCGTATTACGGTAAGCTCCCGACCGGAGCTTTATATTGTTAAAGACACCGCCATTTGTGAAGCAGAATTAAATATAGGTTTCCCACAATTGCCTAATGTTACTTACAAATTGCCCGATGGATCTTGGGTCCAATCCATAAAAATTATTGCTGAAGGGATCTATCCGTATCAGATTATCTCGAATTCCTGCGTTTATAATGACAGCATTGCAGTTGTTTTGAGTAAAGATCCACCGGTTCCAAGTTCCATTGAGGCATTATTTTGTATTGGCGACAGTGTTACCTATAATTTTGATCTCTCCCCTTACCCGGCAACGTATTTATGGAGCAATGGCAGCGATATGCCTTATATTCTGGTAAGGTCGGCTACACATGAAACCCTGACCATCACTACTGTTTGCTCTTCCTATTCCAGAAATGTTCTTGTGGATTATGAAGATTGCCATGGCATCTTTATTCCGAATGCCTTTAGCATTAACAAGGACGGTTTAAATGACTATTTTTCTATTTTTATGGCTGAACCTAAAAGTTTTAGGATCAACATATACGACAGATGGGGAGAAGAAATTTTCACCTCTGAACAATACGACTTCAAATGGGATGGGACATATAGAGGGACAACCTTACCAACCGGAATTTATATTTATACGCTGACGATCCTCACCCAGACAGGCTATAAGGTAAATAAGAAAGGTATAATAAGTATTATTAGGTAATTAATTCGTATAAAACTATAGATCAGAGAATTGGCTTGTTGGCATCAAAAATATCAATACCTTCCTTACAAAAGAGCTTTGTATCCAATATAGCATGGATCAGGTAAAGATGCAATATCTCTACATATCCATAGGATAAGGATGGAACAAAGAAGTTTATTTCACCCTTTTGTTTCAACGGGTTGTCGTGGTTAAATCCAGAGAAGGTAATTACATTACACCCTTTGTCCCTGGCAGATTTAGCAGCATTTAAAATATTGGCGGATTTACCCGAACTGCTAATGCAGTAAATTAGATCGCCCGTGTCCCCGTGCATCTCAACCGCTTTTTCGAAGACCTGTTCATAACTGTAATCGTTGGAAAGGCAAGTGAGAAGGGAGCTGTCATTAAATGCCATCGCCCGGATTTTACCATTCTTAATATAATCCGTGCTCATGTGGCTGGCGATACCTGCACTTCCTCCATTTCCAATAATCATGAGTTTTTTATGATTCAGTTGCAGCGCCTCAAGCATAGTTACACAGTGCTGGATAGCCTCTTCAAGCGATAATAATACACCATTTTTGTCTGTAGCCTTTATCTCAGCCAAGGTAGCAACAAAGCGTGAGCTGTAATTCTCTATGAACTCTTTCATTTGTTATTTTAGAAAATGGTTAATAAACTTTAGGAGATCCTTTTTGTATACCGGATGTTCATTTCCAATTATCTCCACTGCAAGTGAACCGACACAATTACCAACAAACGAGATTACTTCAGGCGGGGCATTTTTAAATGCCAGCAACGAGGTGAGGGAAAGTACTGCATCACCGGCACCAACGGAATCTTTCACGGCCATAGCCAAAGCAGGTGCAAAATTGAAGTTATTATTCTGAAAGAGAATACTTCCTTTCTGGCCCAAAGTAACTTGAATATTCGAACAATGGGAGATTGCGGAAAGACGGTTAATTAAGACTTCCAACTCACCGAATTTTTCTCCAAAAGGTAATCGCAGTTCATTTTCATCTATGCTAATAAAATCGGCTCGATTATATTTAGTAATGTAGTTGTAACCGTAATTGTTACTATTTGTCTGGGCATTGACGCAAAGAAACTTTCCTGAATCCTCTAAAAATTTTATGATCCTTGGAGTAATCATTCCATGTCCAAAATCAGCAAGAACAATTAGATCTACTTCGGGAAGCTTGTTTTGGATGGCCTCAATCAACTGATCTTCCAATTCTTTTTCAAGATAGTGATCGTTCATAAAGGTCACTTCGAACAGCTTTATATTCAAGTATTTATCTAGATACCTCCTTTTGGTGGGTGTCGGACTATCATCACGATAGAAGAAGTTTTTGGAAATACCAGGAGTAAGTCTCTCTTCGATGAGTTTTTCATTCGAATCACCCTTACCTAAAACAGTAAATAATTCAACAGTTCCTGCAAACTGATTAATGTGATTGGCAATTGCCAAAATGCCACCGGCGTAGGTGTTACCTTCTACAAATTTGCTTGAAATTGTAGGTGATTTAGATGATTTGCCAAGCGGAGTTGCATAATGATATTCGTCAATGATGGTATCACCAAGAACCAATACCTTCAAATCTGAGAGGCTTGTAATGGTTTCGATAATAGTTTCTGCCGAATGGCTATCTTTAAAATTCTCTCTGTATAAATTAACATTTTCGTCGTAGGGACTCATATGAGCATTGATGAGTGCTGAAGAAGAAAATTGGATCTCTTCCGTGATGAAAAGTGTCCCGCCGACTGACTTTACAGCCTCCTCTTCTTTGTAAATTCCTTTGGTAATATCTTTTGAACGGTCCTTATAATCTTGCCCTTTGACATAAAGATGTGGTTTGATTATTTTGATTGTCTCGACCGCTGTTTCCCATTTGTTTAAGGAAACATAATCCACACATTGCAGGGCGGTAATGGCTTCCATTCTGATCCGTTCGTTGAATACCGGTCTACCGGGACCCTTATTTACAAAACGATCCGGAGTTATGGTTACTATCAAAATATCCGCGGCAGCTTTAGCGGCCTCAAAATGCTTAATGTGACCCGGATGCATCAAATCAAAACAACCGTGACAATGTGCAATCGTTTTTCCTTCCTTACGCAGACTTTCTGTTAACCTGCCTAAATCTTCAAGTTCGCGTATTTTCTTATTCATTTATGATAGATACTTAAACCAGTCTTTTGTTGCCTCAGCGATAGAATTTGGATCCCAAACAGGAGCTTCCCGCCAATAATCAATATGTCGGATCATTTCCTGAACCCCCTCTTCAAAACTGACCTTCGGTTTCCATTTTAATATCTCATTGATCAACGTGGTGTCAGNNGAGACTTTCGGTTGCCAACCCAGAATTTTCCTGATTTTGCTAATATCAGCATAAATACAATCAGGTTCTCCCGGTCTTTTAGGAATATAAATAGTTTCTCCTCCCAATAGTTCTACCAGACGATTGATGCTGTACGTATTGCCGCTACCTACGTTAAATGTCTTGCCGTTTGAGTCAAAACTTGTAGCTGCCATATAACAAGCGTTGACCACATCGGTTACAAAGGTGAAATCCCGGGTTTGATTACCATCCCCGACTATAGTATAGGGTACATTGTTTAGTTTTTGCGCCAAAAACACGCCAAAAACTGCCCCATAGGTTCCTGAAGTCCGCGATCTGGGGCCATAGACATTAAAGAACCGCATGGAAGTAATATTCATATTGTAAATATCCTGCCAGTACATGCAATACCGTTCTCCAAGATATTTTGTAACCGCATAAGGATATTGAGGTTTGATCTCTGCAGATTCAGGTGTGGGATACACGTCCGGAATCCCATAACAGGATGAAGAAGCCGCATAAACCAGCTTTTTTACTCCTGCTTTTCGACAGGCTTCCAATACCGAAATCGTTCCATTGACATTGGAATGGTGGTATTGCATAGGCATCACAATAGAAGGGACTATATCTGCCAGGGCAGCAAAATGGAAGACCAATTCAGTGTTTTCATAAATATATGAGGTAGCTTTAATGTCATTTATATCTTCCTGATAAATTGTTAAATTCTTATTGGATGAATGATGCTCCAGGTTTTTTAATCGGCCTGTGGAACAATTATCAATAACTTTAACCTGGTAGCCTTCGTTCAAAAGCCTGTCCACCATGTGACTTCCTATAAAGCCGCATCCTCCTGTAACTATTGCGTTCATTTAGGACGGCAAATTATATCAAAATGGCAGCTTTCGAGCAAAATTCCTTATTAATCTTTTCCCCTTTTTCCGCCCTGTGTCGCTCAAATTCAGAATAAGGCTGAAATTTAGCGGTTTACTTTTTGGGGAAATGCGGCAATTATTTTTTGATAAAAAGTCAGCAATCTGGGAATTTGTGCGTCCAGGGATAAATGGTGTCTGGCAGTCAACACATTCTCTTTTAATCTTGATGCATTTTCTTTTTTAACAAGGGTAGATAACGTTGAAATTTCCTGTCGATTGGAAAGCACGATACCGCAATCATATCTCTTCACTAGCCAGCTTTGAAAGAAAATATCTCGTGATATTATGATTGGTAGTCCCGCTTCAAGATAATTAAACAACTTTAACGAAATTGAATATTTGAGCTTTGGATTATCAATCCAGGAATCATTATAAAAAAAAGGAATAATTCCAAAGTCGTATTGAGAAAGCTCCGCCGAGAGTTGACTCATTGCTACTGTTGAATGCATATGGAAATAATTCAGTCGATTGGAAAGGTCCTGATATTCAGAAATAATTTCCTTTTTAACATGTGGGCTGGGGTAAATATGGAAATGAATTTTTTGAGAATCCAGTTCATTGATCAAATAGTGATAATTCGTTATTTGAGAATCGGGATTGGTGTCGCTAAAGCTCGAAATGCCCCCAACATAGACAATATTCACTTCAGTGGAAGTAGAGATCGCAGTGGAAAATTCACTATTATCACAATATAGCGGGAAAAATATTGTTGGAGGAAGATTGGCAACTTTAAAAAGTTTCTTTGCCGGTATCAATTCGAGACTGGAGGCGATCAGACCATCTGCATTTTCAATGCAATATTTTTCAAAGGGAATATCTTTCCGCATCCAATAGATTGGGGGATTTTCACCATAATAATTAACATAAACATCCTGAAAATCAACTGTAACTGGTATTTTTCCTTTGTATCTCCTGATAATTCTGGCCGCAACCATGGTTTTAGGTTCGAATGCGTGAATTAGTTTAATGGGGAGTTTATTTTTTTTCAAGAGCAACAATAGATGCCAAACATTTCTAAAGGTTAAAACAAGATCAAATGCTTCAGGATTCAGGAAGGCAGTTACATTCCCGTCTTCCTGAATAAAAAGTACTTTCTTATACTCCCTTATGCATTTTCCAATTCGCGTGATTCGTGCAGGAAGTTTAGTTCCTATAAAAGCAATATACGCTTCAGTATCAATAGATAACGATGGTTTTTTTTTGGCAGGCACAAAGGCATAAATTAGTGCGTCTGCAAGGGATATTAGTTTTTTTCTTACAAGCGTTATCAGTCGATTTAATTGCCCCATTGAGCGTCAAATTTCATTTAAACGGAATCTAATTCCAAGAATCAGGGGCTTATTCTTGAGATTCGCAATAAATTCGCGGATATTGATTGTTTCCATGCTTGATAAAGAATCTGCATACGCCCCCATCGCTCTCTTTTGTTTTAACCGCCCCGATCACTTGAAACGGACCGTGGAGGCCCTGTTGAAAAATCCGGAGGCGTCGGGTACTGCCATCCATTTTTTTTCTGACGCGGCTGCCAGACCCAGAGATCAGGTTAAAGTGGATGCAGTGAGGGCCTTTATCCGCTCCGTTAGTGGGTTTAAGGAGATCCATATTCATGAAGCAGCTACCAATATCGGGCTTTCCCAGTCCGTTATCAGCGGGGTTAGTTCCATCCTTGAAAAAGAGCCGGGCATCATCGTTCTCGAAGATGATATGGAATGCCAGCCTTTTTTTCTTCGTTATATGAATGAGGCGCTTGCCAAATATGAGTTCGAAGAACGGGTTGTCTCTATTCATGCATATTCATACCCAATCCCAGACTTACCCGATTCATTTTTTTTAAAAGGTGCTGATTGTTGGGGGTGGGCAACATGGAAACGGGGCTGGGAACTTTTCGAGGAAGACGGAAATTTACTTTTGGAACAGGTAAAAAAACAAAAACTTCAGAAAAGGCTGGATTTTAGCTATTCATATCCCTATTTGCGGATGCTGAAAAGGCAGATCAGAGGGGAAAACCAAAGTTGGGCAGTCAGATGGTATGCTTCGGCCCTGATAAAAGATAAATTAACATTGTACCCGGGCAGGTCGCTCATACGAAATATTGGAAATGACTCAACGGGAACTCATAGCAGGGAAACTGCCTTGTTCGACCCCATCCTTGCGGATACGATACCGGAGTTTCCTTTTACTGTTGAGGAATCTCCGATTGCCTACAAAGCGTTCGTTAAATTTTTCAGAAGGCTAAAAATAAGGATGATTCTGAAAAAATTTGGATTAAAAAAGTAAAAACACCATGAGGAACCTCCTTGGAAAGAGGAACAGGGGAGGAATTATTTAATTTGCATGCTTTGTGATTAATAAAGCATGACTTTTTCAGTATGCTTTGAGTATCCTTGTTGGTCAGTAAGCGTGATAAAATAAATGCCGGATTTAGCAATACCCTCGAGATCCACCACCGAATCACCGTTTGGCCTATCAGAATGATAGATCACCTGGCCTATCGAATTAGTAACTGTTACTTCATACCCTTCCTGAAATGCACCATCGATCACCTGAATATTTACCGATCCGGAACTGGGATTTGGATAAATCTGAAAAAGGTGTTCGGTCATAGGCATAAGGGATGTAGTATTTTGAGCTTCATTATATAATTGGCCTATTTCAGTAGCATTCAATGCCCTGTCATAGATTCGGATATCATCAATCTTGCCAGCAGTATAGGCTGCATTATTCGGACTCTTACCAATATAAAGGGGTAAGGTAGAATATAAAATATTTCCGGAAAGATTGGCAGAGTCAACGGCAACCCCATCCAAATACAAATAGATTTTTGAACCCGTATATAAGGTCAGAACATGTATCCAGTTATTTTGGACAATAGCAGTCTTTCCTGTCGAAACAATTGCGTTGGAAGTCGAAATTCCCGTTCTCCATTCAGAATTGGCAGTAAAAATACCATAGGAGGAATAGGGGGAAGAACCAACATTAATGCGCTTATCAATGATCCAATTCAATACGGCTAAATTGGTGATCTGTACCCAGGCAGAAATGGTAACTTCGCTCGTTGGAGATTGCAAACTGCTACTATTGGGCACTTCAATATAGCTAGAAGAACCGTTAAACAAATAAGCACGATTGGAGTCTCCAAACCGATCCGTTGTGAGAATGGCACCATTTACAGTCCCGTTGTTTGAGTTTCCACTTGAGTCATTCGCATTACCCGTGAAAGGGTAGTAGGCAATCAGGCCGTTGGTTGGTATTTGGGCATATAACAAACTGCCAAAGAAGAGCGTACAAAAAAATACAGTAATTTTTTTCATCATCTGATTTTCCCTAACGAATTTAAAACTTTTCATGACTTTGGCAATTTTTGATTTTCTTTGAGCATGCTCCTGCGCGCTGCCCTTATTCTCTATCTGAAGCTAAAAACCCTCTGGAAACCTTACGGTTACTTCGGAAACTATAGCACCTGGGAAGAAGCAGTAAAAAATTCGGGTACCTACGACAGCGAATCCATCCTTCAAAAAGTGTTGGAGGCCAGTGAACAGGTGCGCGATAAAAAAGCGGTGTACGAAAGGGATGGGATCGCTTTTCAGGATGCCTTTGAATGGGAAGCTTTGGATTATTTCAGACAGCTCATTAAGCCCGGTGAAAAGTTAAGGGTTCTTGACTTCGGAGGGGCCTTGGGAAGTCACTATTATCCTGTGGCAGCACATTTTAGTGCCAATTCCTTCGACTGGACCATCATCGAACAGGATGCCTTTGTTGCCTTAGGCCATGCTGGTTTTGTCACGGAGGAGCTTCATTTTTCGGCTGATCTTTCCGAAACCCTGAGCTCCGGGAAATTTGACCTGGCCCTCTTCGGCTGTGTTTTGCCTTACCTGAGAGAACCCTATACGATCCTGGATCAGATCCTTAAAGCCAAACCCCGCTACATTCTCATCGATAAACACCCCATCATCCATAAAGAAAAAGACCGCCTGACTATTCAACGTATTCCTCCCGACATCTATCCGGCAAGTTATCCGGCCTGGTTCTTTGCGGAAAAAAAGTTTATGGAATTTATGAAAGACTATGAATTGGTCGATTCCTACGATTGTCAGGATGTCTATAATATCAATTCGGTTTTCAAAACCTATTTTTACCGGCTGAAACAAGGCACATGAGTACCTTCGTTTAAATTATCCTGGAGGCCGTCGCTATGAAAATGATTTATACAACACTGCTTTTGTGGCTTTTTTCGGGAGCTGTAAATGCACAAACTTTCGTTTCGCTGGTAAATAGTCCATCGGGCGATCTGGATGCTCTGGTATCGAGCAAAACGGAAGTGGAGGAGGAGGATAACACGTATCAAAATAGTCCCGATATAGGGTGTGGAACATGGACCTATGGAAACGCCGGGACAGGGAAAAACAGATGCTTTCTGAACTTCGATTGGTCCCGGATTCCGGGCAATGCAATCATTATTTCGGCTGAATTGGATCTTTATTCAAAAGATACAGGCTGGATTATTCATGGCGGACATATGGGAGAAAACGAATCTTTTATCAAACGTGTGGTTGATAATTGGGACGCGGCTACGGTTACCTGGAACAATCAGCCGGGAGCTGCCAACACGGCAGCGGTGACCTTAGCTAAATCCACAACATCGGATCAGGATTATCTGAATATTGATGTTACCGGCTTGGTTAAAGCTATGCAGGCAACAAATTCATGGTACGGATTTGTCTTTATTTCCAAAAACGAAAATGACAATGGTGTTCTGAGTTTTGTTTCTTCGAACAGTTCCGATAGTACCAAAAGACCGCGCTTACGTATAACGTATTCTGTCCCGACTTCTATTGAGTCAATGAAATCAACGTCGCCGAAAGTAACAATCTACCCAAACCCGTCTTCCAATCCTACCATTGCTGTTTCAGAATTTGAAGACGGTGTTGAGCTCCGCTTGTTTACCTTTTCAGGACAAAAAATTGGCACTACTTTAAAGTTTATGGAAAGGGGTAGCCTTCAATTAAGCGAATTTACAAATGGTGAAAATCTTGCTAAAGGCATATATATTGTTCGTGTCAGAACCTCAACATCGGAGTTATCTGAGAAAATAGTGATTCAGTAGCTTTTGTGATTTGGAGAATTTTTGCCATGTTTATTTAGAATTTAACCCCAATTTATTCAAACGAAAATGATCGAAGGCTTCAAAAAGTGGAAGCACCAACAAGACTTTAATCCCGGATTATTCGGATTATTTATAAATCCATTTTTTATTGCCCGTAGCGGGCTATGGAAAAACATAAATGTCCTTTCAAGCATGCTGTCTGGTGATTTATTGGATGTTGGATGCGGAAGAAAACCCTATAAAGCCCTGTTTGCTGTCAATAAATATATAGGGCTGGATATTGATAATCCCGGACATTCTCATGCGGGAGAGGAAGTGGATGTCTATTATGATGGCAAAACCTTTCCTTTTGATACCAATTCCTTTGATTCGGCCCTCTGCAACCAGGTGCTGGAACATGTATTCAACCCGGATGAGTTCCTTTCCGAAATACACCGCGTTTTAAAACCGGGAGGAAAATTACTCCTCACCGTTCCCTTTGCCTGGGACGAACATGAACAGCCCTATGATTATGCCCGCTATTCCTCTTTTGGCCTGCGTCATTTGATGGAAAAGAATGGTTTTGTTATAGAAAAATCCATCAAAAGCGTCAACGACAGCCGTGCCATTGCCCAACTGTGGAATACTTTCATCTATAAAAAAACCGTCACGAAATCTGGCATCTTCAATATCTTCATTACGGCAATTCTGATGGCACCTGTTACACTTCTTTCTTCCATTACCTGGCCTCTGTTTGGCAAAAGCCGCGACTTCTATCTGGATAATATCATCTTAGCCGTGAAAAAATGAGCCGCCTGAATTTTTGCACCTTATTTGACTCCAATTACCTCAGCCGCGGGTTGGTGCTGTACGATTCACTTGCAGAACAGTGTCCCGACTTCCATCTTTATGTTTTTGCCTTTAATGACCTGGCCCTGAAGGTATTGACCCAATTGAAGCTTCCCTACCTCACGGTTATTTCATTAAAACAATTTGAAGACCCCGAACTTTTAGCCGTAAAACCGGGCAGAAGCAGGGCAGAATATTGCTGGACCTGCACTTCGAGCACCATCCACTATGTGCTGGAACATTTTGACGTAGAAAACTGCACCTACCTGGATGCCGACATGCGCTTTTATGCGAATCCACAGGTGCTTATCGATGAAATGGAAAGTTCCGGAAAATCGGTTTTGATCACCGCACACCGCTATACCCGCCGTTATGACCAGTCGCTGCTAAGGGGCAAATATTGCGTACAATTCATGTACTTTAAAAACAACAAGGAGGGCAGGGAAGTGCTCGGTTGGTGGCGGGCACGGTGCATCGAATGGTGTTATGCCAGGGTGGAAGACGGCAAATTCGGGGACCAGAAATACCTCGACGACTGGACCACACGCTTTCCATCCGTTCATGAATTGCAGCACCAGGGAGGGGGGATAGCCCCCTGGAATTGCCAACAGTTTGTATTCAGTAAAGAAGGGAAACAGATAGGGGTGAGTGAAAAAGGAAGCCCCGAAACTTTCCCTGTGGTTTTTTTTCACTTTCATGGCCTGAAACTGTTTCAAAACGAAGACGTAATTTTTGCTCCGCGTTCTTATCAGCTTAGCGAAGTGGTCAAGGAATTTTTCTACCTTCCCTACACCCGTGAATTGCTCAAAAAGGGCAAAGAATTGGATGTGCTCTTCCCGGATATTGATTTTCATGCACGTGGGAGTAATAAGCAGTTCCTGAAAGAAAAGTGGCTCATCGGCCATTATTCCTGGATAAAAAGAAATCTTTGGAGAAGAATATTTCCGCCCCGGCTGTCCTGAGAGGTTCTGAATAATCCCGTACATTTGCCCTGCATGGCGCATTTTATCGACATACCCGCATTTAAAGACGATCGCGGTGAACTACGCGTAATCCAGAAAGAATTGCCTTTCCAGGTGAAACGCATTTATTATATACATGGCAAACCCAATGTGGTGCGCGGCGGTCATCGCCACAAAACCTCGGACCAGGTACTGATCTGCCTGCATGGAGCCTGTACAGTTTCCTGCAATGACGGAAAAGGTTTTGAAAGTTTTGTATTGGACAATCCGAGCAAGGCTCTTTATGTTGATCGCGACGACTGGCATACCATGCAGGGGTTTACGAACGGTGCGGTTCTGCTGGTATTGGCCTCCACCCTTTACGACAAAAACGATTATATAGATGAGCCCTATTAGAAGCGTGGATTATGAAAATCTTGCCGGACTGAATGCCCCGTTTAAAGCGGCTTTTGAAAGTGAATTTTCCCGATTGCTGGAAAAAGGCTGGTTTATCCTTGGCGAACAGGTAACTGCATTTGAAAATGAATTTGCCAATTTCCTCGGAGCCGAACATTTCCTCGGACTGGCTTCGGGCCTGGATGCTCTGGAGATCCCCCTGAAGGTAATGGATTATCCGGATGATTCTGAAGTGATCGTCCCTTCAAATACCTATATCGCCACCATCAATGCCGTGTTAAATGCCGGGTTTAAACCTGTATTCGTTGAGCCTGATATCCATACTTACCTGATCGATCCCGCAAAAATTGAGGAGAAGATCAATGAAAAAACCCGGGCCATTATAATCGTGCACCTCTATGGCAAACCCTGTGAGATGGATCCGATCCTGGCCTTGTGTAAGAAATATCGATTGACGCTCATTGAAGACTGTGCCCAATCACATGGAGCCACGTATAATGGGAAACAAACCGGTACGTTTGGTATCGGCGCATTTAGCTTTTATCCCACCAAAAACCTTGGGGCCCTGGGTGATGCCGGTGGCATCAGCATTGCCGACCAAAGCCTCTTTGAAAAGATCAAAGCCTGGAGAAATTATGGCTCCCGGGTTAAGTATCAAAACGAGTATGTTGGAGACAATTCGCGGCTCGATGAAATCCAGGCCGGCTTCCTGCGCATTAAATTAGCAGCCCTTAACAGCATCACCGCCCATAAACGTAAACTCGCCCAACTTTACCATACTGAGTTAGACCCGAACAAGGTCATCCTTCCGCATCAGGCCGGGCATCTCGGAGAAGTACACCATATTTTCCCGATCCGTCACCCAAAAAGAAATGAGCTGAAACAGTACCTGCTCGATAAGGGCATCCGTACGGAAATCCATTATCCGATCGTTCCCTGTGACCAAAAATCCATACACGATATTTTTTCCAAAAAAGGATGGAAGCTGCAGGCTGAAGACTTCGTCCTCGCGCGGGAGATCCACTCCACTATCCTGAGCCTGCCTGTGTCGACCATCCACAGTGAAGACGATATCCGCTATGTGGCGGCAACTATCAATTCCTTTGCTTCTTGAAAATTCTTCTGCTCGACAATTACGACTCCTTTACTTATAACCTGGCAGATTATCTTTTCCGGTCCGGGGCAGAAGTTGATGTGCTCCGAAATGATCAGTTTTCGCTGGAAGCTTTGCAAATAGAGAGGTTTGCGGGCGTTATGATTTCACCGGGACCCTCAACCCCCGAAAATGCCGGATTGTTAATGCCTTTTCTGGAAAAATATGCAGACCAGATCCCGGTTTTGGGGGTTTGCCTTGGATTTCAGGCGCTGGGAATCCTTTACGGGGCAAGCTTGACCGCGGGCAGAGAACCTGTACATGGCAAAAGTTCAGAAATAAATTGCATTACCCATGCTATGTATGAAGGAATTCCTTTGCGCCATCGGGTAGGACGATACCACAGTTTGTGTCTCGATAATATGCCCGATTGTCTGGAACTCACCGCCAGCACAGCCGATGCTGTTCCCATGGCATTTGCGCACAGATCCCTGCCAATATGGGGGGTGCAATACCATCCGGAGGCAGTATACACCGAATTTGGGCTCCGCTTCATTCAAAATTGGGTTAATTCTTTAAAATCCTGAGGCCGGCACACCAAAGTGGTTGATTTTTTGTTTTACTTGTAAACTATGTTGGCACGCGATTTCTTATCATCCAAATTATTCCCGTTAAAGCCCGGAGACAATATCCAGGTTGCTACGGAATTAATGAATGAAATGAATGTAGCCTATTTGCCTGTAGTCGATGACGGGCATTTACTTGGCTATTTGTCGATCGGAGAACTGATCGATGCCAAACCCAAATCCAGGAAGATCAAATCTCTGTTAAGCATGGTTTTACCCGCCAGGATAAATGAACAGCAACATTTGTTCGAGGTCATACGGGTTTTTGCCAACATACCTTCTACGGTTCTGGCAGTCGTAGATAGTGAAGAACATTTTGTGGGGATCATCTCGGCCAAAGAACTGATCGGACAAATGGCCCATTTCAGTGGTTTTATGGAACCTGGCAGCATATTGAGCCTCAATATCGGGATCCAGGATTATAGCCTTTCGGAAATTGCCCGTATTGTGGAATACAACAACGCCAAAATTTTAAGTGTACATCTGCAGGCTCTCGAAGAGAGCAGGCGTATGCTGGTGCATTTAAAATTAAATACGAACGATTTAAAAAGTTTGGTTGCTACCTTTGAACGGTACAATTATCAGGTTGTGGCATCCTATTATGGCGATGATGACGGTAGTGGACTTAAAGATCGTTATAATTTATTGATGCGCTTCCTCGACATCTAGTATGCCGAAACTTCGATCCTGTTTCCTTCTGCTTTCTCTGGCTTTTGGAATGCTGCTCCATGCCGCAGGTCCTGATTCCGTGCAGGTTATGGAGATAAAATTAACCGGGAATAAGGTTACCAAGGCAACCATCATTCTTCGAGAACTCGACTTTAAGATCGGTGATTGGCTCAATGTGGAGCATCTTTCCGGGACCCTTCAACAAAACCGGAACCAAATCTTTAATACCGGACTTTTTAACCAGGTGAAAATCAGCGCCTTTCCAGATTCGCTTGGGATTAACATCCTCATTGAGCTTACCGAAAAGTGGTATATCTGGCCTTATCCGGTTTTGACCTTTGCCGACAGGAATTTTAATATCTGGTGGGAAACCAGGGATATTGAACGGCTGAATTTTGGAATAAATGTCCTCGATTATAATTTCAGAGGAAGAGCTGAAAAGTTGAAGATCCGCACCTTATGGGGATATACGCGCATGGCCATGGTCGATTATGAAATTCCCTACCTCGATAAAGAAAAGAAGAAGGGCCTCGACATTAAAATGGGTTATTTGAGCAATAAGGAAGTTTGGCATAAGGCAGAGAACAACAGACTTCAATTCCTTTTTGATCCAAATCAAAGGACCTTGCGCTATTATTTTACCCAGTTTACCTATCTATACAGGCCCGCATTATTTAGCCGGCACCAGTTCAGTATTGGCTGGTCAGATATTCTGGTAAGCGATACGGTATTGCATCCAAGCCAGAATCCCGAATATTTGGCCGGGAACCGTGCGCAGCAAATGTCACTAACCTTTGCCTACACCTTCAAATGGGACCGGAGAGACATTGCTTATTACCCCTTGAAAGGACATTTTATTGAAACCAATATTGAGCCAAGGTATTTGGTGCAGGATAAAAGTATATACATGGCTCTGCGCCTGAATGCCGAAAAGTTTTTCTCACTCGGTCATAATCTGTATTCGGGACTTGGTATTCGTGCAAAGGCTTCCTTTCCTGAAAAACAACCCTATAATTTATATACTTCGCTGGGATACAAATTTTTTGTTCGCGGGTTTGAGCATTATGTTGTGGATGGACAACATTTTGGCCTGATCCAAACCAATATCAAATACTGTCTTTTCCGAAAAGATATTGATATTCCCCTGATCAGGATGGGACAATTTAAACGCGCTCCGACTTCCTTATTTTTGACGCTTTATTACGATGGAGGGTATGTGTCCTCAACCCGCTTTACCGAAATGGGGAATACCTACCAAAATTCCTGGCTGCAGGGCATTGGGGCGGGATTGGATCTCGTAACGTATTACGACCGGGTTGTACGGCTGGAATATTCCATAAATAGCTTTGGACGGAAGGGCGTATATTTACACTTTACAGCACCGATATAATGAGAATTGGAGTTTACGGAAAACGGGTATTATCAGAAGAATCGATCGATTTTGTTCAGTTTATTATTGACCTGTTACGAAATAAGGGGGTAGAAGTTTTTATCTATCATGAATTTATGGAGGTCATCCGTAAAAACAAACGTATTCGCAGCAAGGCCGAATCCTTTACAGAAGGCGATGAGGTTATCGGGAGCTTTGATTTTATGCTAAGCCTCGGCGGTGATGGCACTTTGCTGGAAACGGTAACTGTGATACGCGACAAAGGCATTCCTATTATTGGCATAAACATGGGGAGGCTGGGGTTTTTGGCGAGCGTTTCAAAAAATGATATCTATTATGCGATCGATGAACTGCTCAAAGGAAGCTATGGCCTCGACAAAAGAAGCCTGCTATACCTGGAATGCGAAGAGCCCCTTTTTGGTGACCTGAATTTTGCCCTGAATGATTTTGTTATCCATAAAAACGATAGCAGCAGCATGATAACCATCCACACCTTTATCAATGGGGAATTTTTAAATTCGTATTGGGGTGATGGACTGATCGTTTCAACACCTACCGGTTCAACCGGATATTCGCTCAGTTGTGGCGGTCCTATACTTTTTCCTCAATCGGGAAGTTTTGCTGTAACGCCGGTTTCCCCGCATAATCTGAATGTTCGCCCGATCATAATATCAGATGAAAGCGTATTATCCTTTGAGATTGAAGGCAGAAGCAGCAGTTTTCTGGTAAGTATGGACAGTCGCTCCTGTGGAGTGAATTATGAGGTACAAATGGCGATCAGAAAAGCACCATTTGTCGTAAATCTGGTAAAACTGAACAACTCCAATTACCTTAAGACACTGCGCTCCAAGCTGAATTGGGGAGTTGATGTGAGGAATTAAGAGTAGGTGATATTTAAAAGTTCAAGGAGGATATTTCAATTATTAGTATATATTTGCAGCACTTGATTCACCCATTAAAACATCAAGCTAAAATGAAACTAAAGTACTTTTTACTAGCCCTTGTTATCGGTACCGGAACCGCAACTACCAAAGCTCAGGATTACGATTTTGGCGTATTTGGTGGCGTATCATTTTATCAGGGAGATTTAGCCCCTGGATTTACTAATGGTTTCGTAAACGGACTCCGTGGGATCAGGCCGGCCATAGGTGGTCTGGCCCGCTACAATTTTCATCCGAATTTTTCTGTTCGGGGAAATTTGAATTTCGGTTATGTCGCCATGTATGATCATTTGGCTAACGAAGGAACGAGTCGTGAATCCAGAAATCTGAGTTTCCATTCGCCGATCATCGAAGCTTCTGCCATGGTGGAAATAAACCTGAGAAAATACATCGCCGGGTCTCAGAGATGGACCTGGACACCCTACGTTTTTGTAGGAGCAGGTTTTGCCTATACCAAAACCCAGACCTGGTATGATGGTAAACGCTATGCGCTACGTACCTTGCAAACTGAGGCAGAAAAATCTGCCGCTCAGTACTGGGGAAAAAGACCGATCCAACCGGTTATTCCAATGGGACTCGGCTTCAAATACAATATCAAAAACAACTGGACTTTAGGCGTTGAATTTGGCTGGAGAATGATGTTCACCGACTACCTCGATGATGTTAGCGGTTCTTATACCGGAGCCACTCCTACCAGCACAACCGATATGGCAGCTATCCTCGGAAACCGTTCCGGAACCGCCAAAGCATATGGAACGAAGCGTGGTAATAAGGATGCAAACGACTCTTATTATTTCTTTGGATTGACCCTGTCAAAGACAATTCGTCCATATCAGTGCCGATAATTTAAAGAAATCACTATATTTACAACGGGTTAGGTTCGCTTAACCCGTTTTTCTTTTTTAAAATAAATATTGCCAGAGAACGTTTTATTCATAGCCATGAGGAAATACCTTGCCCTTCTGCTTTTTGCAAGTATCAGTAGTGTCAGCACCGCACAACAATCTGTGGATGCCGGGATTATGTTGGGATTCTCCAACTATACCGGTGATCTGGTCGAATCACCTTTTCAAAATTTTCATTTTGCAGGTGGGCTTGTTGGAAGGTACAATCTGAACGATCATTTTTCCCTGAAAGGAAACGCCTTTTATGGAACCATTTCAGGAGCCGATTCTCTGGCCGGTAAGCAGTCGATGAAAGACAGAAACCTGAGCTTTAAATCCGGCTTATTCGAATTTGCAGCCCTCATCGAATGGAACCTTTGGGCATTTGATCCGGTTGGGTCAGATGGAAGAAAGGCCTTTACGCCATTTTTATTCGCAGGTGCGGCCGTATACAAATACAATCCACGTGCTTATTATATTGATACAGCCTCAACTTTCCAGGGATGGGTAGAACTCCAACCCATTGGAACAGAAGGCCAGGGCACGACCCAGTTTCAGGACCGTAAAAAATACAACCTGACCCAATTTTCGATCCCATTTGGAGCAGGATTTAAAGTACGGCTCCACCGCGGATGGACCCTTGCTTTCGAATATGGAATGCGCAAAACATTCAATGATTATATTGACGACGTTTCCCTGACCTATGTAGAACCAAGCGTTCTTAATGCGGCATATGGAGTTGAGTCGTATTCATCGGCACTGGCCGACAGGTCGATCGGTGGAGAAGTAAAAGCTTATGACCCCTTAACTTTCACAGGCCCCGAACGGGGAAATTCAAGTAAAAAAGACTGGTACGCCTATGGTGGTATAACGATTACCTATACTATATTCGGAAATCGTGTTAAATGTTATAAATTTTAGGCTTAAAGCCTTTCTCGTATTTCTATTTTTTCTTCAGTCGTTTGCGCAAGCACAGTATTGGGAAGCCGGTGGTTTTATTGGTGGGTCTAACTACAATGGCGATCTTGCGCGGCACGTAGTCCTCCCGGAAACAAACCTGAGCTTCGGGGCTTTTGGCAAATACAATATGTCAGAATATGTATCCTGGCGCTTTGGGGTCAACTACGCCAAGGTTTCGGGGGGAGACTATAATTTTGAAAATTATCAATACAGGAACCTCAGTTTTTTTAGCCATCTCTGGGAATTAGACAATCGACTTGAATTTAATTTTGTTCGCTTCGGAACAGGCGTTCTGGCCAAACGTTCCAGCAGTTTCTTGTTTGCAGGGATTAACCTTTTCTATTTTAATCCCAAAGCCGAATACAATGGCAATATTATCCAGCTTCATCCACTGGGAACAGAAGGACAAATGCTGGACAACAAAAAAAATTACAGTCGGGTAAATGTAGCTCTGCCCATTGGCTTGGGCTATAAATACAGCCTGTCAGCAAACTGGGTCCTGGGTGTTGAATTGGGAGTTCGGAAAACGTTTACCGATTATCTGGATGACGTGAGTGGAACGTATCCGAATTTTGAATTGTTGCAGGCAAATAACGGTTCAGCGGCAGTGGCTTTGTCAGACCGTTCAGGAGAGATCAATTCACGCACAAGAAGTGCCAGTCAGGGCGACTTCAGGGGTGATCCTGCGATTAAAGACTGGTACTATATTGGAGGATTCACCTTATCGTACCGTTTTTCACGTATTCGCTGTACATTTTCGAATTTCTGAGATTACTCAGGGTTAAATCTTATTTTCGCAGCCTCAGTAACAATTTTAAATGAGTCTTGAAGGACAAATAAACAAGGAAAGACTTCCCCAACACGTCGCTATTATCATGGATGGTAATGGCAGATGGGCGAAAGAGCAGGGGAGATTTCGTGTTTTTGGTCACACCAAAGGAGTGGATACGGTTAAGGAAATTACCGAAGTCGCTGCTAAATTGGGAATAAAATACCTGACCCTCTACGCTTTTTCGACAGAAAATTGGAGCCGCCCGGTTCATGAGGTAAATGCTTTGATGGATCTTTTGGTAAGAACCATTAAAAAGGAGATGCCAACCCTCATGAAAAATAATATCCGGCTTGATGCAATAGGCAACCTGGAATCCTTACCTGACAGGTGTTTGAAAAATTTAAAGGCAGCCAAAGAAAAAACGAGTAACAATTCGGGTATGACGCTCGTCTTAGCACTCAGTTATTCGGCAAAATGGGATATATGTGAGGCGGTTAAACGAATAGCCCTGGATGTACAGTCTGGTAATGTCCGGCCTGATGAAATTGACAATAACTTGATAACTAAATATTTATCTACCCACGGAATTCCGGAACCGGAATTGCTTATTCGCACCAGCGGCGAATTACGCATCAGCAATTTTTTGCTCTGGGAGATTGCCTACAGCGAACTGTATTTTACAGATGTGCTTTGGCCTGACTTTAGTAAAGAAGAATTATTCAAAGCCCTCATCGATTACCAGAAAAGAGAAAGACGTTTTGGCAAAACAAGCGAGCAATTAACACCATGAAGCAACAGATCCGAATTAGTATTTTTCTTTTGAGTGGGTTTATTGCAAGCTTAGGAGGCTCATTTGCGCAGGTTGTGCCGAATGATACCCTCCCTCAATATTTCCCCCTGAATTACCAGCGACCGACAAAATATATTATCGGAGGCCTTGAAGTTGAAGGGATAAGTTACTTCGATCCGAATATTGTCAAGCTCTTTTCCGGACTTTATACCGGTCAGCAAATTACCATACCCGGCGACGAGATAACCAGTGCCATTGAAAATTTGTGGTCGCAAAAGTTATTTACCGATGTACAAATTTTACTTACCCGTATCGAAGATGGGAAAGTTTATCTGAGGTTTGTCTTAAAAGAAAATCCCCGCCTTTTCGAGTTCGAAATCCGGGGCATTAAAAAAGGGAAAGCCAAATCGCTTCGTGAAGAATTAAGCCTGCGCGGGGGCGATATGATAACCGACAACCTGAAGCAGCGCACCGTAAGTGAGATACGCACCTATTATATTGACAAAGGTTACCTGAATGTTCAGGTAGATATTGCAGAAGCGGAGGCAGAAGGTAGCGCGAGAAAAAACATGAAGGTGCTGGTGTTTACCGTAACCCCCGGAACGCGTACTAAAATTGAGGAAATAGTCTTTGACGGAAATGTCGGGGTCACCGATAAAAAGCTGAAAAAGGCAATGGAAGAGACCAAAGAACGGGGTCTTCGTTTTAAACGCTCCAAATTTGTAGCCGAATCGTATGAATCGGATAAAAACCAGGTCATTTCCTATTACCTCACCAAAGGTTACCGAGACGCGCGTATCGTTGAAGACTCTGTGTACCGGATATCCGACAAGCGGGTTGGTATCTATATTAAAGTGGAAGAAGGACCGAAATATTATTTCAGAGATATTGTCTGGTCCGGAAATACTAAATACCGCTCCGGCCAATTGGATACCCTTCTATCCATCAAAAAAGGCGATATCTATGATATTTCCCGCCTTGAAACCCGACTTTATATGAGTGCCAACAGTTCCGACATTTCATCCCTTTATATGGATGACGGATACCTGTTCTTTAATATTGTTCCGGTTGAAACCAAAGTGGAGAACGACTCCATCGATATTGAGATCCGCATTACGGAAGGCCCTCAGGCGATCATCAACAAAATTCTGATTTCCGGAAATACCAAAACAAGCGATTTTGTCATCTTAAGAGAAATCCGGACCAGACCGGGACAGAAGTTCAGCCGCTCGGATATTCAGCGTTCTGTGCAGGAATTGGCTCAGCTGGGCTATTTTAATCCTGAAAAAATTGAGGTAAACCCGATTCCGAACTATGCAGCAGGCACGGTAGATATTGAATACCGGGTTGAAGAACGGCCTTCCGATCAAATCGAACTTTCCGGAGGTTTTGGAGCCGGGTTTATAGTTGGAACCCTTGGATTGAACCTCACCAACTTTTCGACACGAAAAATGTTCAAACGAAAAGAATGGGCACCGATACCAGCGGGTGATGGTCAGCGTTTAAGTATTCGGGCGCAGTCGAATGGAACCTATTTCCAGTCATACAATGCCAGTTTCACGGAGCCCTGGTTGGGCGGAAAAAGGCCACAATCCTTATCGGTAAGTGTGTTTCGCTCCATCCAGAGCAATGGATTGAAAAAATCTGATCCTGACCGTTTTTCGATCACCATTACGGGAATTACAGTCGGGGTAGGACGTCTTCTGAAAAAACCGGATGACTATTTCTCTCTGAGTTACGGCGTTACTTACCAGCGTTACCTTTTAAGCAATTACCAGTCGATCTTTTCCTTTGGAACCGGAACTTCGGATAACCTGAACTTCCGCGTTGCCCTGAGCAGAAATTCGGTCGATCATCCTATTTTCCCGCGAAACGGTTCCCAATTCTCTCTGTCTCTTCAGTTAACACCTCCCTTTTCTTTGTTCTCTGGGGTCGATTATTCAGAAGCTACAGACCAGGAGAAATACCGCTTGATCGAATACCATAAATGGAAATTCGATGCAGCGTGGTACGTTACGCTCGTAGATAAACTTGTATTGACAACCCAGGCGAAATTTGGTTTTATGGGTAGCTACAATCAGGATATCGGTGCTTCTCCTTTTGAACGCTTTTATCTGGGTGGTGCGGGTTTGATCGGGTTTAACCTCGATGGTCGTGAACTGATCGCTTTCCGCGGATATAAAGACAATACGGTTACTCCTATAAGCGATAAAGGAAATTATGTTGGCGGAACGATATACAATAAATTCACTGCTGAATTACGTTATCCAATTTCCCTGAATCCGCAGGCGACCATTTATGCACTCGTTTTTGCCGAAGCAGGCAATAACTTTGCAACGGCAAAAGAATATTCACCGTTTAACTTGTTACGGTCAACAGGGGGCGGTGTACGCGTCTTCTTACCCATGTTTGGTTTATTGGGATTGGATTATGGATATGGATTTGATCCGAATCCGTATCGTCCCGGTTCCGGAAAAGGACAATTTCACTTTTTTATCGGTCAACAATTTTAAAAAAGCGTCATGAAAAAGCATTTATTTAAATTAATCGTGATTTTGGCTGTGTGCATTCCAACCCTTAGCACAGCCCAGCGTTTTGCATTTGTGGATACGGAGTATATACTCAATAACATACCGGAATACAGCAGTGCACAAAAGCAACTTGATCTTTTGGCATACGAATGGCAGAAGGAACTGGAACAAAAACGTGCAGACATTGAAAAACTGAAGTCCGACTATGAGGCGGAGAAGATATTTCTTGTGGATGATGTCAAAACCCAGCGACTGGCTGACATCGCCGGAAAGGAAAAAGAATTACTCGCCTTTCAACAGCAAAAATTTGGTGTGAATGGAGAACTCTTCAAAAAACGGCAGGAGTTAATTCAACCCATTCAGGACCGGATATTTGATGCGATCCAAAAAGTGGCCAAAGACAATGCGCTGGATTTTATTTTTGACAAAGCGGGAGGGGTGAGTATGTTATATACCAATCCGAAATACGACCGAAGTGAAGATGTACTTGAAGAAATGGGGATAGTAGTGGGTGCAGGAGGCGGAAGCGGAGGAGGCAAGGAGGATGAACTTCCAAATGAACAACCGAAATAGATTAATATTGCAAAAGATGAAAACAATGATGAGAACACTGGCATTGGTAATTGGACTGATTTCCCTTGCGGGTACGGCCTCTGCCCAAAAATTTGCGCACGTCAATACCGACTCGCTGGTAAATGAAATGTCGCTGAAAGATTCCATACAGATCAAATTGGATGCGAAAAGGCTTGAATATACTAACGCCTATCAAATGTTGGCTGATGAGATCCAGAAAGCGGAAACAGAGTACAACAAACGTGCTGCTGACCCGACCATGCCCCCCTCTGTGCTGGCTCTTAGCCGGAAAAAAGTAGAGGACCTTTACGAACAGGCTCGCCAATTCGAACAACAAGCGGGTACCGAGATGCAGGAGTATGAAGTGTTGGTGATGGAACCGGTTATCAATAAGATCAAAAAAGCCATTGAAGAGGTGGCGAAAGACAAAGGTTATACCTATGTCATTAATGATCAGGTATTGCTCGTTTCTCCTCCTTCTGATGATATTACCAATTTGGTAAGAAAAAAATTAGGACTTTAAGCCGGTTATCCGGCTTTTTTTATGCAACACCCTGACGCACCCATAGGAATTTTTGATTCCGGTATTGGTGGATTGACCGTGGCCAGCGCCATTCTGGAACGGATGCCTTCAGAAAGGATCGTGTACTTTGGAGACACGGCCCATTTGCCCTATGGAGATAAATCGGCCAAAAGTATACAAGCGTACAGCCGCGCCATTACCCATTTTTTGATCGGGAAAGGCTGTAAGATGGTGGTGGTTGCCTGTAACACTGCCTCTGCGGTGGGCTACAGGGAGGTTAAAAAAATATGCGGACGCCAGGTGCTTTCCGCCAACGTGATCGATCCTGTTGTAAGCCATTTGGGTGACCAACATCAAACCCGCCGTGTAGGCATTATCGGCACCAAAAGAACGGTAAGCACCCGGGCTTATACGAAGCGGATACAGGAATTTTACCCGGATATTGAAACGGCTGAACTGGCCACGCCGCTTCTGGCTCCGATGATCGAAGAAGGGTTTTTCAATAATAAGATCAGCCAGACCATTATCAATTCTTATCTATCAAGAAAAACACTCGATCAGATCGATACCTTGATATTGGCTTGTACCCATTATCCGCTCATTCAGAAAGAGATTGAAAATTTTTATAAAGGCGGAGTACGCATTGTAGATTCAGCAGGAGCTGTTGCAGTCTCAGTTCAGGAGCAACTCACTCAGGCCGGGCTGCTAAACCCGCAAAAACGAGCCGGGAAACACGAATTTTATCTTTCGGATTATACGCGGTCATTCGAAGAAACTGCACGCATCTTTTTCCCCGGTCAACCTCGCCTGAAAGAAATGAATCTGTGGACCTGAGGTCATGCAACCCTTTTCCTTTCTTCATACGTTCAATAAGAAACCCGTAAAAACATCAGCATTTCAGGGGTGAAATTCTGATGCAATACCGTTCTTTGAAAACAGATGAATTCAGGATCACCAATTTTAATCGTGGATGATATGCATCCGGCTTTGATGAAAGGCCTGGAAGAGCGTACATATGCCTATACCTATCTGCCCGATGCCACGCGCGAGGAAGTGCTGGCTCATTTACCGGGCTGCAGCGGATTGGTCGTACGTTCGAAACTTAAGGTTGACAAAGAAGTGATCGATGCTGGTTTCCAGTTACGCTTTATCGCCCGGGCCGGCTCGGGAATGGATAATGTGGATGAAGATTATGCTGCGAAAAAGGGGATATTATGCCTGAATGCACCGGAAGGAAATAGCGATGCCGTTGGAGAACATGCCGCCGGCCTGTTGCTGGCTCTTACCCGAAACAGCATCCGTGCCTTTGATGAGGTAAAAGAAGGTGTTTGGCTAAGGGAAGAAAACAGAGGGGAGGAGTTGACAGAACTAACCGTGGGTATTATCGGTTATGGACATACCGGACAAGCTTTTGCCCGTAAAATCAGCGGGTTCGGTTGTCATGTTCTGTTTTATGATAAATTTATTAAAAACATTCCAACCCCTTTTGCTCAGGAAGCGTTATTGGAGGTGGTATTAGACCGGGCGGATGTCCTGAGCTTTCATATACCCTGGAACGAAGAGAATGATGGTTTGATCAACCGCACCTTGATAGAAGCGGTTTCCAGACCGTTTTATCTTCTTAATCTTTCCAGAGGAGGTATTATGAAAACACAAGATATCCTGTGGGGATTGGAAAATGGCAAGATTAAAGCTGCCGCCCTTGATGTTCTTGAAAATGAGAAGCCCGACACCTGGACGCTGACGGAAAGAATGTTTATTCAACGTTTTATCCAAAGCAAACGGGTTATTGTTACTCCCCATATCGGAGGGTGGACAAAGGCTTCTTACAGAAAGATTTCAGAGGTACTTTTAGCAAAGATTCTGCCAGTGTTAAGTAAAGATGAAATTTGAGCATTTCATTACTTGGATAATTGCTCAAATAAATTTTAACTTGGTCGCCTGTTAAATACCGCTTATCGATTTTTGTAAATAACTCAAAACAAGTATGATTAGGAAGCTCTACGCGTGTTTAGTCATTCTATTTTTCACTGTTCCCACGACTTTTGGACAATCCCAAAGAGGTGAGATACGCGGTGTAATTAAGGATGCCAAGACCAAGCAACCCCTCGATTTCGTCCAGGTTGCTGCCTTTTTAAGTGGTTACAATGCCGGTGGTGCCTTGTCTGATTTGGATGGTAAATACGCCATTACAGCCTTGCAACCGGGAAAGTATTCCATTAAAGTAACGTATGTCGGATACAACACCGTTGAATTCGACGATGTACTGGTTAAACCAGACCAGATTACCTTCCTCGATATCGAATTGAGCGAATCGGTAACTGAAATTCCGGAGGTTGTTAAAAAAGTATACCGGAACCCCATTATCCGGGCAGATGACAACGGTAAAACGCTCGATGGGGAACAGATCAAAAAAGTCCCTAACCGGAACACCAATGCCATTGCAAATATGGGATCTGGTGTATTCAGTCTGGATGGAGGAACACCAAGTTTCAGGGGAGCCCGTACTTCAGGTACTGCCTATTATATAAATGGCGTACGTGTTATCGGTAGTGTAAGCTTGCCGCAGAACGGTATCGGACAAACCAACGTGGTAACCGGTGGTATTCCGGCAGAATATGGTGACTTTACAGGAGGAGCTATTTCGATCACTACCCCACCGCCTTCTACCCGATTTAATGGTGGTGTGGAGATCATTACATCCAGCCTCTTCGATAAATATCACTTTAATCAGGTGGAAACCTATTTTACCGGACCTCTGGTAGTGAGAGATAAAGGGAAAAAAACAGAACGTGCTGTAGTTGGCTATATGTTCGCGGGTAACTTCAACTATGCGGCTGACGGTTCCCCTTCCTCCGTGGGAGTGTGGACACTGAAGCCAAATGTCTTGAAGGATATCGAGCAAACTCCCTTACGCCCTTCACCAATCGGCCAGGGATTTGTGCCAACCGGTGAATTTATTACCCGGGATGACATGGTCAACGTTCAGGCGAAACAAAATACACCTTCCTATAGTGTAAACACGGTAGGTAACCTGAATTTTGCCCCGAATGACCGGATCAGCATCTTGCTTGGAGGTACCTTCAACTACTTTAACAGAAGAAACTACAGCTTCACGAACTCCCTGTTGAATTCGAACAATAATCAACAGACCATTCAATCAAGCTTGTTGACCTATCTGACCTTTACCCAAAAATTGGTTGCACCGGTCGATCCAACAAATAAAACAGCCAAAAAACGCTTGATCGACAAAGCTTATTACTCAGTGAGCTTGCAGTATCAATCGACCTGGTTTGTAAGCCAGGACGCCGTACATCAGGATAATATCTTCGATTATGGCTATATCGGTAAATTTAAAACCTATTCCATGAGATCCTATGATTTCCGTGGTACCGGTGATGGCCCGAACAGCTCCGGTGGTGATCTGTTTATCATAGACGGTGACTCAGTTTGGTTAAAGAATTATTTCCGTCAGATCGGTTTTCAGGATACCCTGTATACTTTTGACAGAACGCCTACAAAAAACCCGATCCTGGCGAATTATACCAGCAATTATTATGATTATGTGGATGACGAGGTCAGCAGTTTTTCCCAGCTTCGCGGGAGTAATGCCGGCTTAACCAATGGAGCAACTCCAAACGGTATTTACTCGAATATGTGGGTAAATGTTGGAAACGTGATTTCCGGCTATGGAAAACAACAACAAGAACAATATTCCTTAAATGCCGCAGGTGAGGCATCTATTAAAGGCCATGACCTGAAATTTGGTATTTATTACGAGCAAAGGGTAATCCGCGGTTATTCCGTTGGAGCTAACAGCCTCTGGCAACTGGCCTGGCAATACAGTGCGCGTTTAAATAACGGTATGCGTCTGGATGAGTCGAACCCCATGTTGCAGTACGACGAGAATGGTGTTTTCACCAATATTGTAAATTTCGATGCCAAAGTAGATCCCGCTACCCAGTCTAATTTCGACAGGAACTTCAGAAAATACCTGATCGAAAACGGAAAAGTGGATAGTTATGGAAACCTTGTTGACGAGACTACCCTCATCGATGTTAACTCCTACGATCCATCTGATTTCAGACTTGAGTTTTTCAGCGCAGATGAGTTAATTCGGGTTCGTCCTAATGGTAATCCTATTGTAAGCTATTTTGGATATGACTATTTAGGGAAAAAAGTAGGTGGTAAAAAGAGCATTGAGTCATTTACAGATGATCCTTTGAATCGCTCGATTGGTGCATTTATGCCAATTTATACTGCCGCATTTATCCAGGATAAATTTGCTTTCAAAGACCTGATTTTCCGTGTAGGAGTGCGTATCGAACGGTATGATGCCAACCAGCCCGTGCTAAAAGACCCTTATTCACTCTACCCTGTTAAAACGGTTGGAGAGGTGAATGAAATGAACGGTTCGCCAGTTTCCCATCCAAATGGTGTAAGCGACGATTTTTATGTTTATGTAAACAACGTTAAAAATCCAACCACCATTTTGGGTTACAGAAATGAAAACCTATGGTACAATAAAGAGGGTATCCAGATCCAGGACCCGGCAGTTATCGCCAACCAAACCCCATCCGGAACCATTCAGCCTTATCTGGTAGATCCGAACAATGAAGTTGTTTCAGCATTATCATTTAAAAGCTATCAACCTCAGGTGAATGTGCTTCCCCGTATCTGGTTCGACTTCCCGATCTCTTCTGAGGCACGATTCTTTGCCAATTATGATGTGATCGCTCAAAGACCTGATGTGTCTGCCAGCTTTGCTACTATCGACGACTTCTATTTTTTACGTTTCAATCCAACAAAAATTATTGCCAATCCGGAATTAAAACCGCAGTTGACAACCGATTATGAAATTGGGTTTAAACAAAAACTATCAGACAATTCAGGATTAAGCATTATCGCCAACTACCGCGAGCAACGTAACCTGATCCAGCAGTTCCGTTTCAACTACGCTTACCCGGTTAGTTATATTTCGTATGCCAATATCGACTTTGCCACGATCAAAGGTATCCGTGTGGAATACGAACTTCGTGATGCAGGTAACCTGAACATGGATATGAACTATACCCTGCAATATGCGGATGGTACAGGTTCAGGAACAAATTCACAACAGGCTTTGATCTCCGCAGGTCAACCTAACCTCAGGAACCTGTTCCCGTTAAGTGTCGATATCCGTCATAATATCAAATTGAACCTGTTCTACTATTACCGTTCAGGTAAAGACTACAATGGACCGGTTGTAAAGGGAAAACGCATTTTTGAAAATTCAGGAATGGGTTTATTGATCAATGCTTTTTCAGGAATTCCATACACAGCCAACCAAATTCCAACTCCAAACGTTCAAAGAGGTATAGTGGTAAGAAGTCCGATCAGAGGAACTCCATTCGGCTCTAGATTACCATGGCAATTACAGAACGATATACAAGTTAATAAAGCATTTGTGGTGAAGCTTGGAAAAAATAAAGATGGTGTTGTGAAACACGGAAATTTAACCTTCACCCTTTGGGTTCAGAACTTCCTCAACCTCCAGAACATACGCGCCGTTCACCCCTATACCGGCTCGCCTGATACGGATGGTTATCTGAATTCAGCTAACGGACAGCAGGCTATTCAGCAAGCCGTTTCGCAGCAAGCATTTGTTGATTTGTACAATACTGCACTCGCAAATCCTGGTTATTACGGGTTACCAAGGAGAATCAGATTGAACATCAAACTTGATTTTTAAAACTCAGTAATTAGAACGAAGATGAAAATGTACACGATAAAAGGACTGACAATCGGATTTTGCGCTTTGCTTTGCTTACAGCAGGCCGACGCAAAAGAGGTGATTGGCACTTCGAATAACGGAAGAAAGAACAACGGCCAGCTTGAAAGAAAAGCAGCCGGATGTTTAGAGGCAACTGCTCAGGTTGATATCGACGTGAATAATGTCCGTGCACGTATCCTCAATGGAGGAGACATGTGGTGGGACCTGAACTCCGTAGCCAAATATGAAATACCCAAAGTTACCGACCCGAACGGCATTCGTAAGAATTCAATGTTCGCCGGCGCGATCTGGGTAGGTGGTGTAGACGTGGGTGGTAACCTGAAAGTTGCAGCCATGACTTACCGTCAGTCGAATAGCGACTATTACCCGGGAGCACTTGATACTTCATCAGGTGAAGTGGATAAATCGCGCTGTACCGAATACGACAAGATTTGGAAAGTTAACCGCAGCGATATAGAAAAAGCAGCTATTGATTATACCACGGCTCCGGATGATATCCTAACCTGGCCGGCACATGGTGATCCATTTTATGGTGAACCGAGAATGTTAGCCCCATTTTTCGATAGAGGAGGCGATGGTCAATACAATGTGGAAGATGGTGATTATCCGATCTTAGACCCGACCCGTCCGGCTGAAAACAACAAACCGGAAGATCAACCGGATCAAATGTTATACTTTGTTTATAATGACAAAGGAAATATTCACCTGGAAACCGGTGGTATTCCAATTGGTATCGAATTGCAAACGATTGCCTTTGCCTTTGCTACAAACGATGAGGTGAATAACATGACCTTTTACAAAACCAAGATCACGAACCGTTCATTCGATGAGATCCGCAATTGCTATTTCGGACAATGGGTTGATGCGGATCTTGGAAACTACTCCGATGACTACGTAGGGGTGGATATTGGCAGGAAATTAGGATTCTGTTATAACGGTGATGACGATGATGAAGGAATTTTAGGGTATGGATTAAACCCACCTTCCGTTGGAACAACCTTTTTTGAAGGTCCTCGTGACTCTGCCGGCAATGAAATTGGGCTGACCAAGTTTGTTTATTACAATAACGACTTCTCTGTCAATGGAAATCCCACTGCAGCTGAACACTATTATGGCTATTTAAGAGGAATCTGGAAAGACGGATCGCCGATCACCGAAGGTGGTAACGGTTACCTGACCGGAGCCCCAACCAGCTATATGTTCCCGGGAGACCCGAACAATCCTGGCGACTGGCACGAAAAAAGTGCAGGAAATACACCGGGAGACCGTCGTTACCTGCAATCAGCCGGTCCATTTAACCTGAAACCAGGAGCAGTAAATTATGTTACTGTAGGGGTTGTATGGGCAAGAACCACAACAGGTGGTGCTACAGGATCCCTCAATCTCCTTCGTCTGGCTTCAGATAAAGCCCAGAAATTGTTCAATAATAAATTCCAGATTTTGGACGGACCACCTGCTCCAACACTGGAAATTCAGGAGCTGGATAAAGAGTTGATCATCACTATGGTTGATTCTCTGCGTACTCTGAAAGACATCGAAAGTTTCCGTGTTGAAGCGAAAGGTGCAAGCAATACTTTGCATTACGAATTTCAGGGGTATAAAATCTACCAACTGCGTGATGCTTTAGTTACAACAGGTCAATTGGAAAATGTTGAACAAGCCAGATTGCTCTTTCAGGTAGACAAAAGGGATGCTTACAGCCGTATCGTAAACCAGGAACTTGATCCTGATCTTGGGGTGAACATTCCAACGATCAAAGTACTTGGCGCCAATGAGGGTCTGCGACATAGCTTTAGGGTAACTGAAGATCTTTTTGCCACAGGGAATTCCTCTTTGGTGAACTTCCAAAGCTACCATTATGTGGTATTGGCCTATTCAGTTTGTGTTGACGATCCGAATGAGCCAATTCAATATCTCGAAGGGCGTTTAAACGTGAACACGTATAAGGCTATTCCGCATAAAAATGATCCCCGTGAAGGAGGAACCAAGCTGAATGCCGGCTATGCCTCAGGACCACAAATAGTAAAAGAAAGTGGAAGCGGAAATGGCGGAGTATTTTTGAATATCTCTGAAGAAACGGTTGAAGAAGTTCTTCGCGCCCCTTATGTAAGTGCAACGCCAAAATATTTGGGCGGTGGCGGACCGGTGAACATCAAAGTGGTTGACCCGATCAAGGTTCCAAACGCCAATTTTGAGTTGATCATTCGCGACTCATCCCTGACCACTGCCGGTGCACGACGCGATTCGCTCCATGATGAGTTTACTTATTGGCAACTCACCAACTTAGACAATGGTGAAGTAGTATATTCCGACACGAACATTCATGTTCCGTTTGAACAGGTGATCGCGAAATGGGGGATTTCGGTAACGGTCGGACAGGCTGTTTCTCCGGGGTATCCGAATAACCAACTGGATGATGCCAACGGATTTATCGGATTTGAAATCATTTGGGAAGACGATGCCCGCCAATGGCTTTCCGGAGTAGACGACAACGACAATTCCGTGATGTGGCTGAACTGGATCCGTTCCGGAACCCGTGGACGAAATGATAATTTCAACGACATGGCCTACAATCATGACTTTGCCGTAGGAGGTGAACCCATGGATCCATTTGAACGTTATGAAAATATATTCGATGGCCGGATTGCCCCTTATGCCTTGGCAGCCAGAGCCCCTTATCAAAACCCGAACTTGGCAACATTTGGACCTGCTTATACAGGCAGCCAGGTAGGTTTTGATAATACCCTTACCGATCTTCAAAGTGTAGATATTGTACTCACCCCTGATCGTAGCAAATGGACCAAAGCGATTGTCATTGAAATGAGTGAGGATCCGGGTTTATCGGCTGGTAATGCTGCCAAACATACGCCCAGAAAAAGTCCTTCTCTCGACAGAGACCTGAAAACGACTATCGCCGGAGAAACCGGGCGGAGCTGGTTTCCTGGTTATGCTATCAATCTGGAAACCGGAGAACGTTTGAATATCATGTTCGGTGAAGACTCTTACCTGGCTGATGCCAATGGAAATGACATGATCTGGAACCCGACCAGTGATTTTGGAACATCGAATGCACCGGTACTGGGAGGTAAACACCATGTTTATATCATGGGTAGAAAGACCTTTGCCGGATATTCAGGAACGCGTTACGATGGAGGAGATGATTACCTGCCTAAATTAAATTCAGGATCTGTTTCTGAAATGCGCCGGGTATATGCACAATGTATGTGGGTAATGCCTGCTCTTACTGCTCCGGGCTTTGAAATGAAAGATGGTGTGCCGATTACTGAAGTGACCATAAAACTGCGTGTGAAAAAATCATACGGAACCCAGTTCACTAACCTGGCGAATCCCACCGATCCGAATGCCACCTACGAGCAGCCTCGCTATACTTTCAATACTGGCGATATTTCTCCTGAACAAAATGTTGAAGTAGGTAAAGATGCGATGGAACTGATCAATATCGTACCGAACCCTTATTATGCTTATTCTGCATATGAAGGCAGCCAGCTCGACAACAGAGTGAAGCTCATTAACCTTCCTTCAAAGTGTACGATCAATATTTTCACCCTCAATGGGGCATTGGTCAAACAAATCAAAAAGGATGATGAATCGACTTATGTTGACTGGGATCTGAAAAACCATGCCAATGTGCCGATAGCGAGCGGGATGTATATTATCCACGTGGATGGCGGCGAATTGGGGGAGAAAGTGATCAAGTGGTTCGGAGTAATGAGGCAAATTGACCTTGACTCTTTCTAATACTATAACAGAGAAAAGAATGAAAAAAATTAGCATAAAACAAGTTGCCATGCTGGGAGCCTTAGCGTTAAGCTTAGGCGCCCAGGCTGGAAACCCTGACCGTATCGGACAGGCGGGTGCAACAGAATTGCTTATAAACAGTTTTGCCAGAAGTTCTGGTTGGGGTACTGTGCACACTGCGGGTATCCGTGGTTTGGAAGCTACGCAGCTGAATATAGCAGGGATAGCATTCACCCCGAGAACGGAGGTGATCTTTGCCCGCACAAGCTGGCTGGTTCCTTCTGATGTGCATATCAGCAGCTTCGGGTTATCTCAGAAACTGAAAGACGAAAGTGCTTTGTCGCTTTCTATCAATAACATGAACTTTGGAGAAATTGAACGGACCACGACTCAGAATCCTGAAGGAGGTATTGGTACATTCTCCCCACAGTTTATCAATATCGGATTGGGTTACGCCAAACGTTTTTCCAATACGATCTCAGGAGGTATTCAGGTGAAGGTGATCAATGAAGCCATTGAAGATGTTCGTGCCTCAGGTTTTGCCATAGATGCAGGAGTTCAATATGTTACATCCTACAGAAGCAAAAGCATTAAAAAGGACGATATCAAATTTGGAATTTCTGTAAGAAACGTCGGTCCGGATATGAAATACAGCGGCGATGGTCTGTCCATCAAAGCACGTATCAATGGAAACAATACCTATGACAATACTGTAGAAAACCGGGTGGCATCTTTTAACTTGCCTTCTCAGGTGAACATCGGTGCTTCCTATGACCTTCGTTTGGACAAGGACTCAAATACCTATTTCCACAGATTGACCATTGCCGGAAACTTTGTATCGAATTCATTTTCAAGAAATAATTTAATTCTTGGTATGGAGTATAGCTTCAAAGAATTTATCATGCTGCGCTCCGGCTTTGTCTACGAGAAGAACATCTTTAGCGAACTTTCCGTTGAGGGCCGTCAAACTGCGCTTACAGGATTTTGTGGAGGGGCAACCATTGAGGTTCCACTTTCAAAAACCAATGATAACTCATTTAGCTTCGATTATTCTTACCGCAGTACCAACCCTTTCAGAGGAATACACACTTTTGGTGTCCGACTGAATTTGGGTGCACAATAAATCATTTATTTTATCCTAATTTTGAGAAAGTTCCGGGTATTCCCGGAGCTTTCTTTTTTTAAGAATCAAGAACAACTATGGCGGATATTCAATACTTCACAGAAGAAGGACTGGAAAACCTGAAAAAGGAATTGCATCATCTGAAAACCGTTCAGCGCCCTGCTATCTCGCAGCAAATTGCTGAGGCGAGAGACAAAGGCGACCTGTCTGAGAATGCAGAATACGATGCAGCTAAAGAAGCTCAGGGAATGTTGGAAGCTAAGATCTCTCAGATGGAAGATCTTCTTTCCCGTGCCCGTGTCGTCGATCAGAGCATGCTCGACACTTCCAGGGTGATGATTCTCAGTAAGGTTAAGGTTAAGAACCTGAAAACAGGAAAGGACCTGGAATATACCCTGGTAACTGAAAAAGAAGCGGACCTTAAAACCGGGAAAATATCTTCCGGATCGCCTATTGCCAAAGGTTTGATGGGCAAAACGGTAGGACAGGTCATCGATATCGAAGTTCCTGCCGGTAAAATACAATTCGAAATTCTGGAAATAAGTTTCTGATGGCCAGCATTTTTACCCGGATCATAAATGGCGAACTTCCTGCCTATAAAGTGGCTGAAGACGATAAACATCTTGCCTTTTTGGATATTCAGCCGGTGAGTCTGGGGCATGTTTTGGTTATCCCTAAAAAGGAGACGGACTATTTGTTCTCTCTCAGCGAATCGGAACTCTGTGAATTGATGCTTTTTGCCCGGAAAGTGGCAAAACGTATGAAAAAGGCAATTGACTGCTCACGAATTTCGGTTACAGTAATTGGATTAGAGGTCCCTCATGCGCATATTCATCTTATTCCTATCAATACTATGGACGATTGTAATTTTTCTCGTCCAAAATTGAATGTGGAGCACGCGCAACTGCAGGCTATTGCTGATAAGATAAATGCAGTGAATTAAGCGATCCGGTCAGGATTATTTTTAGCAAAGGCAGACCAGCCCCCGCTTTTTGCACTTTTTTTAAGCCCGGTATCGGTGTGGCTACCCTGAAAAAAGTGACACACCGCCACAGCCAGTCCATCGGTAGCGTCCAGGTAAGTTGGAATTTCTTCGAATTTGCATAGTGTTTGCAACATGGCAGCTACCTGTTCCTTGCTGGCATTTCCATTTCCGGTTATGCTTTGTTTCACTTTTTTGGGTGCATATTCAAAAATTGGCATGTCGCGGTACAGGGCTGCCGCCATGGCCGTACCCTGAGCCCGGCCCAGTTTGAGCATAGACTGAACGTTCTTGCCAAAAAAGGGCGCTTCGATGGCCAATTCATTGGGATGATAGGTATCGATAAGGTAGAGGCAACGTTCGAATATTTTTTTGAGTTTTTGCGCCTGATTTTCTAATTTACTCAAATGGACAACTCCAGTTGTTATCAGTTCAAAGGATTTCTTCGTACAGCCAAGCACACCATATCCCATTATATTTGTGCCGGGGTCAATGCCCAGGATAATGGAATCGTAAACCTTGTCTTTGTGCATGCCCTTCAAAGGTATTCAATTTGATCAGAAGGATTTCTCATAACAAGGTCTTCATACTGCGGTATTTAAAAATTATCGTCCTGGTGCTCAGCGCCTGGCTTCTCTATCGGGAAATACTCGTCAAGGATAGGTTTCGTGAGAATTTTTCAGCCATCGTGAATGGCGAAGTTCCGTTCGACTGGATATGGCTGATCCCTGTCTTTATTCTCTTGTTCGCCAATTGGGCCCTTGAAACGCTTAAATGGCAGGTATTGATCCGTTCTTTTGCCCAACCTCGGTTTCTTCTTTCCTATAAGGCTATTCTCACAGGCGTATTTGTAAGTTTTTTTACACCGAACAGGGTAGGTGAGTTCGCCGGCAGGGTTATCTACCTCAAAGAGAAAAAGGTAGAAGCCTCTTTGCTCACCATTGCCGGAAGTTTGGCTCAAAACGTTTGCACCTATCTTTTTGGCAGTTTGGCTGCACTTTTTTTCTTTGCTGAAGAACCCATCGAATGGGTATTGGGAGGAACGGTTTTATTTTTCCTTACCACTACCCTCTTATTCCTTTATTTCAATATTGACCGCCTTGTCGGAATTCTTCGCATCATTCGTCTGCCTAAAAAATGGATGAAATATTTTCTTCCCATTCGGAGGCTCACACGCATGCAATTGTTAAAGGCTCTCGGATTATCTGCCTTCCGTTATGCGGTATTTTCCATTCAGTTTGTATTGATGTTCAAAGTTTTAGCCATTCCGATCAGTTTTGGCATGGCGCTTCAGGGTGTGGGATTGTCATTCCTGATACAGAGTGTGTTGCCCACCATTGCATTGCTGGAGGTGGCCAGCAGGGGGGTTGCAGCTCATTATGCTTTTCAGGTTACGCCCGGGTTCGAAGCTTCCATACTTTTTGCCTCTTACGCTATATGGTTGATCAACCTTTTTCTACCAGGAATGGTCGGTGCATTTCTTTTCCTTTTCAACAATAAAAAGGATGTGGATCTATAGCCTTCTTTTTCTTCAGGGACTGCTGAATCTGTGGTATATCAGACTGTTCCTCAGGTATACACGGTCCTGGAATAACTATAGCTTTACTGACTCTGGTAAAACGCTTCCTGTTTCAGATGAGGTCTGTATTCTTATCGCCCTTCGTAATGAAGAAAAGAACCTGCCGCGACTTTTTCAATTCCTGGACAAGCAGACTTATGCACGAAAGCAGTTTCTTTTTATTGATGATCATAGTGAAGATGCTGGTAATGAACTGATCGATGCCTATTGCGAATCCCACCCGAACGCACGATCTATCAGGCTTCCTGAAGGAATTGGCGGAAAAAAGGCCGCTTTATCATATGCCATGGATCATGTTCACAGCGAATGGATCTTGTGTACGGATGCCGATACCTCGATGGGACCTGATTGGGTTTTGAGCATGATGCAGTTCGCAAAGGACCGGGATGCCGTCTTTGTTTCAGGTCCTGTGGCGATGGAGGAAGATGGTTCCTGGTTCAGCCGGTGGCAGGCTTTAGAGTTTTCGGGTTTGATCGCAATAGGTGGGGCAGGAATATTTATGGATCGCCCAACCATGTGCAATGGCGCAAATCTTTTATACAGGAGGGAGGCCTTTTTGCAGGTTGGTGGATTTAGAGGGAATGAAAAAATCGCATCGGGCGATGACCAGTTTCTTATGCACCGGATACACGAACAGTATCCTGGTCGGGTTCATTTTTGCAGGGAACAAAAGGCTATCGTTTATACAGAAACACAACCGACATTCAGAAAATTTCTTAGCCAGCGAATTCGTTGGGCTTCGAAAAACGGGCATTTTGAACGAAAAGAGGTCAGTACTGAAATGGTTGGTGTTTGGTTGGTTCCGGCCTTTTTACTGCTGGACCTTCTGCTCGGTTTTTACGCACCACTCTTTTTTGTGGCCTTTTTCATTTTCTTTTTTGCTAAAATGCTGCCTGAAAGGCATTTTTATAAGCAGGTCTTGCCCTTTTTTCAACAAGCCGCTTTGATCAAAAACTTCTGGATATCCGAACTTGTCCAGGTGGTTTATGTAGCGGGCATTGGATTGCTGGGTAAATTTGCTGCATACGAATGGAAAGGAAGGAAACATGAATAAAGAACGTGTTGTTCTCTGGAAAAAATTCCGAAAAAACCGCCTGGCTTTTTTTGGACTTCTTTTCATTGCTCTTACCGTTTTTTTGAGCCTGTTTGCTGTCGTTTTATCCCCCGATAACGCTCCACAGGCGAATACCATACACTTGGCCCTGGCAGCTAAAAAACCCGGATTTAAAGTTGACATCCTGAAGGTACCCATCAATCCTGAGCCTGAAACCAATTGGTACGATTTTATGCTTGGTTTTCCGGCAAAGGATGAGCAAATTCCGGTACTCAACTGGAATATAAGCGGGGATTCTTTGGAATACACTGCGTACTACGACGAAGAATCTCTTGCCGAAAAGCAAAGGATCCCGCTAAGTCGCTTTGGGGAAAGCGGATTTGAGGCAGAAGAAAATTTGCTATCCAAACGTTTTTGGCTGGGAACAGATCGATTTGGAAGAGACATGCTCAGCCGTATGTTGATCGGGGCAAGAATCTCCATATCTGTTGGATTGATCGCTGTGTGCATTTCTATGTTTGTTGGCATTTTTTTGGGTAGCCTTGCCGCTTATTATGGAGGAAAGATCGATGCGGCCATTCAATGGTTAATGAACGTGATCTGGTCATTGCCCACCCTGCTCCTGGTCATAGCCTTTGCACTGGCTCTGGGAAAAGGACTCTGGCAGATCTTTTTTGCTATCGGAATGAGCATGTGGGTGGATGTGGCCAGGCTGGTTCGTGGGCAGGTTCTGGGTTTAAAAGAAAAAGAATTTGTAGAAGCAGCCCGCGTCTTGGGCTTATCGGATATGAGGATCCTGTTCCGGCATATTTTACCGAATCTGGTCGGGCCTCTTACCGTTGTTGCGGCAGCCAATTTTGCTTCTGCAATTCTGTTGGAAGCAGGGCTGAGTTTTTTGGGATTGGGGGTTCAGGCTCCGTCGCCTTCCTGGGGACAAATGATCAAGGAACACTATGGCTATATCGTATTGGATAGTGCGTATCTTGCTATAATTCCGGGTGTAGCCATTATGCTCCTGGTTATGTCATTTAATTTTGTCGGTAATGGACTTCGTGATTCTTTAGACGTGAAGCTCAAATAGGCTGGATGTTTGCACAGAGATAAAAAATGAAAAAGTTCTCCTCTTCGAACTGGAAATGGCTCATACTTGCTTTGGTCTGCCTGCTGCTGGAAATACTGGCAGGCAGCCGCTTTAAGTATCAGGAGCCGGAAGAGATCTATGCTTCGGCCATCAATAACCTCATAGAAAGGAAACATAAGGAGTTTATCAAAATTCGCGGGAACGACAGCTTGATGGCGCATATCAATGCCGGCGAATTTGACGAAAAGCTTATCAGCTCGCTGCGAAAGCAAAAGGTTATGGCTTTACGTTTTGAAGGGGACGAACTAAAATTCTGGACCAGTGTTGCCATTGATGAAAGTATTGCAGCATATAAAGATTCCTCGGGATTTGGCATTGCGCAGATCAAAAGAGGTTGGTATCTGATTGATAATCATAGAGAAGGTAAAACCAGCACCCTTTTATGCTACCCGCTCTACCGCCAGTATCAACTTAGTAATAATCCTCTGTTGGATGAAGGATTTAATTCAGATTTACCCATTCGTTCCAAGGCCGATTTTTCGCTAAATCCACGGGAGTTCGATGGCGTTGCAGTTGGTGAAGGGCTGTTAAAAGCACCTGTTTATGTGAGTTTTAAAAATCCGGAAGACGTTCAAAGCCCTTTTTACCTCCGTTTGTTTGTCGTCCTGGGCATATTTTTCCTGGCCATTTTTCTTTTTACTTCCTTCGAATACGTCGAGCATCGGTTTTCCTTTCGCTGGGCCTGGTTATTTTTGTTTGCCACTCTCGTTGGACTCCGCGCCATTACCCAATATCTGGAATTTCCGTTTTTCCTGAAAGAATCGGAATGGTTTCAGTCTGATCTGTATTCCCTTAATGATTTTGTCCCTTCTTTGGGCGATCTGCTCATTGACACCATTATTTTATTTATCCTGACTTTTTCGGCCTTCAAGGGGGTGCTTTTGGTTTCTCGCGACAGTTCGCGATTTGAGTGGCAACCCTTGACCAAATTTGGTATTCCCACGCTCATCTTCGCGGCGATGCTTGGATTCACCGCCCTTTTGCTCGGGGTATTGCAGTCGCTCATCAATGATTCGTCGCTCAATTTTGATGTAACCAATATCCTGAATTCGGGCAGCCTTACCGCGCTGGGACTGCTTATCGCAGCCATGTTGCTTACAATCCATTTTCTTGGCGTTAATATCCTGGTGATCGCGGTACAAAAAACCGGACTTGATAATAAAACCTTATTGACCCATTTTGGCATTGCCATTTGTTTGTTCCTTGGTTTTTACTGGCTTTCCGGTCATTTTGAATACGTTCTTACCGTTCAGTCGATCTCTTATTTGGTTGCCGTTTATATCACGTATCAACTGGTAATTACCCAGAACTATTTTCAAAAAACCGTAGCCATATTATTTATCGTATCCATATTTGCCTCCTCCCTTTTTTACCGGACTATTCACGATAATGAGCGGGAACTCCGTCAGAAGCTGGCAGAAAAAATATATTCGCCCAAAGACCTGACGGCTGAGTCGATCTTTCTGGATATTGAAACCAAGCTCGAGTACGACGGGTTTATCCGTGAGTATTTCAAAAGCCCTGTTCTCCAAAAAACCCTGCTGGAAAAACGGATCAAACAACTCTATTTTACCGGGTATTTGTCGCGTTTTGATATGGACATTTACGACTTCGATACGCTTGGTAATCCATTCAAGGAAATGAATGATTATCCCTATTCGTATTTGGAAGAAGTTTATAATACACGCACACAGAGCAGCTTGAGCAATCATTTTTATTTTGTGAATGACCCTTCTTTACGCTTTGGATATATTGCTAAATATGAGGTGTGTACAGATAAAACAACCCTCGGGAAACTCTTTATTTTGCTCAAGCCGAAGTTTATTCAGGACGAGAAAATATTCACAGAATTATTGTCGAATGCAGATGAGAGCCGGGACGATCTGAGCGCATACTCCTATGCCATCTACCAGGATGGATCATTGATCAGCCAGAGTGGGGCGTATCCTTATTCTCTCACCTATGATTTCGACTATCAGAAGACGGACTATTTTGTTCAAAGGGAAGGATACTCGCACCTATTAAAAGAAGGAGCCGGAGGTATTTTTGTGGTTATCTCAAAAGTCAGGGATTCCATTTTAGACCCGATCACGATATTTTCCTTTCTCTTTCTCACATTCTCGGTATTCACCTTTTTGGTATTTACATTGAACACGCTGTTCATGTCATTAAGGATTGCATTGGCACGCTTTGGTGGTAAAAAGAGGCAACTGGCTTCTTTTTATTCGTGGATGGGCCGCTTTTTACCCTACCGCAAGTTCAGAGGCCTGTTCTTTAGTACCCGTATTCAGTTGGCGATGATCGGCCTGGTTTTGGTGGCCCTTATGCTCACGGGATATTTTACCATACAGTACATCACTTTTACCTACAGCCAAAGGCAAAATGAACGTCTGGATTCCAAAGTAAAATCTATCCTTTCAGCCATCGAAAATGAAAGAAGGTTTGGGGAGATGATGGATTATAACGATGAATTGGCTGCCTACCTCAATCAACTTGCCGAATTTTATAATACCGACATCAACCTGTTTAGTCCTGACGGACAATTGCTGGCAAGCACCCAAATGCGGATCTTTCAAAGCGGCGTATTGCTGGATAAGATAAATCCGCTGGCGTATACGAAAATATCCATCGAATCACGTTCCCAGCACACCCAAATGGAGCGGATCGGCAAGATTCACTACCTGGCTTCTTATGTTCCCATTTTTGATGGCGACCGAAAGCTAATTGCCTATATGAATGTGCCCTTTTTCTCCAATGAAAAAGAGTTGCGCCAGGAACTTTCCTCCTTTTTGGAAAACTTCATCAATATTTATGTCTTCTTCTTTATTCTGGCGGGTATTCTGGCCTATCTGATCTCGAAAAGGATCACTTCCCCGCTAATCCTTATTCAATCGCGTCTGGCTTCCACGCGTCTGGGCGACAGGAATGAACGCCTGGAATGGAGACAGCAGGATGAGATCGGTCAGTTGGTGAAGCAGTATAATTTTATGGTGGATCAATTGGAACGCAGCGCTCAACTTTTGGCCAAAAGTGAGCGGGAAGATGCCTGGAAGGAAATGGCTAAACAAATTGCGCATGAGATCAAAAATCCGCTGACCCCAATGAAACTCAGTGTGCAGCACCTGCAACATGCCTGGAAGGATAAAAATGAAAATCTGGACCAGACTTTTAAACGCGTTACCAGTGTACTAATTGAACAGATCGACAGCTTATCCCTTTTGGCTACAGAGTTTTCTTCCTTTGCTCAGATGCCTGAGGCAAAAAGCGAAGAATTTGAATTGTCGGAAGTCTTGAGTTCGGTTGTAGAGCTTTATTTTAATTCTCCGGATGTTGATATTCATTTCAGTGCCGACAAGGAAAGGATGATCGTATTTGCGGATAAAAATCAATTTTCACGGGCCTTTCATAATATCCTTAAAAACGCCATTCAGTCTATTCCTGATGACCGGCGCGGACGGATCGAAATTGATCTCATTAAAGAAGGAGACCAGGCAGTGATCACCGTTAGGGATAACGGATGTGGGATGACCGAGGATATTACCCAACGCATTTTTACCCCAAGTTTCAGCACAAAAAATTCAGGAATGGGATTAGGGCTGGCTATAACCAAGCAAATCATCGAAAGCGCCGGGGGGACGATTGAATTTGAAAGTGAAGTGAATAAGGGAACGATATTTACTGTTACCCTTAACCTAAGATAACTCTTTCACCAAAAATTGACCGGTATAACTTTTCTTGATCCGGGCTACTTCTTCCGGAGTGCCGGTGGCAATGATCTCGCCACCGCCTTGTCCGCCTTCGGGACCCAGGTCAATAATATGGTCGGCAACCTTGATCACATCCATATTGTGTTCGATCACCAAAACCGTATTTCCTTTCTCCACAAGTTTTTGCAGTACATCGAGCAATACCCTGACATCTTCAAAATGCAGGCCCGTTGTAGGCTCATCCAGAATATAAAAAGTATTGCCGGTATCCTTTTTGGATAGTTCCGTTGCCAGCTTAACCCGCTGCGCCTCTCCGCCTGAAAGGGTCACTGAACTTTGCCCAAGTGTGATATAGCCCAATCCTACTTCTTCCATGGCTTTGAGCTTTCGATGGATCTGCGGCATGTTTTCGAAAAACTCTACCGCATGTTCAATATCCATATTTAACACATCGGATATGGATTTGCCCCGATAGCGTACTTCCAATGTCTCCCGGTTATAACGTTTGCCGCTGCATTCTTCGCAGCGTACATAAACATCGGGTAAAAAGTTCATCTCGATCAAACGCATGCCTCCTCCCTTACAGGTTTCGCAACGGCCACCTTTCACATTAAAGGAAAATCTGCCCGGCTTATAGGCCCGGATCTTGGCCTCTGGAAGTTCAGCGTAAAGTTTACGGATATCATCGAAAACGCCTACATACGTTGAAGGGTTTGATCGTGGTGTACGCCCGATCGGGCTCTGGTCGATCTCGATAACCTTATCAAGATGTTCAAGTCCTTTGACCTTTTTATAAGGAAGGGGTTTTTTATGCGATTTATAAAAATACTGGCTCAGGATAGGGTAGAGGGTCTCATTGATCAGACTCGATTTTCCTCCTCCTGAAACTCCGGTTACACATATAAATGTTCCCAGCGGAAAACGCAATGAAATATTTTTCAGATTATTTCCGCTGCAACCTTGAAGTAGCAATTCATGGCCATTTCCTTTTCTGCGTTTTTCGGGCAGGGCAATTTCTTTTCTTCCACTCAGGTAATCGCCGGTAATGGTCGGTGCGTCCAATATCGTCTGCAAATTTCCCTGGGCAACAATATGTCCGCCGTGGATACCCGCTTTCGGACCCACATCAATAATATAATCCGCCTCTTCCATCATCTCCTTATCATGTTCCACCACGATCACCGAATTTCCCAGATCACGCAGGTTTTTGAGGGATTGGATGAGTTTATAATTATCTCTTTGATGGAGGCCGATGCTGGGTTCATCAAGTATGTACATCACCCCGACCAATTGTGAACCAATTTGTGTGGCCAGCCGGATACGTTGCGCTTCTCCACCAGAAAGGATCTTCGAAGGACTGTTTACTGTGAGGTATTCCAGTCCCACATCTTTTAAAAAGCCCAAACGGTTATTGATTTCCTTCAGGATCTCAACAGCTATGGTATTTTGTCGATCGCTAAGGCGGTCTGGCAGGTCTTTTAACCAGGCATACAGATCCGAAATGCTCATTGCGCTTAGTTCAGCTATATTTTTTCCATCGATAAGGAAAAACAAAGCTTCCTTTTTCAGACGCCCGCCATGGCATTCCTGACATTCCGTTTCGCTCATAAACTCCTCTGCCCAACGATATATGCTGTCATAAGATTTTTCATGAAAGGAGCGTTCGATCATGGGGATGATCCCCTCAAATGTGGTAGCGTAAGTTTGTTGCCTTCCGGTGCTGAAGGTATAGTTTACCTGAAAGTTGGCATCACTTCCATAAAGGATCACCTGCATAGCTTCTTCCGGGATCTTTTCGATGGGGTCAGCCAGACTGAATTTAAACTCTTTTGCGATGGCCCGGAGTTGCTGGAAGGTCCAATTTTCTTTTACTTCTCCGAGGGGAGTGAGTCCGCCGCGGTTAATGCTTACTTTAGGATCAGGCATGAGGTTTTCGATCTCCACCTCGCTAACAGTTCCAATACCATGGCATTTGGGACAATGTCCGTATGGAGAGTTAAAAGAAAAGCTGTTCGGTTGGGGCTCATCGTATGAAATTCCCGATTCAGGATCCATCAAAAAGCGGCTGTATTGCAGGTATTTTTTAGAGTCCTCATCGTAAACTCCGACAAGTCCTTTGCCTTGTTTCATGGCTGTTTGCAGCGATTGGGCCAGCCGAGCCCGCGACTTTTCACCAATCTCCACCCGGTCGATCAATACTTCAATATCGTGGAGTTTGTAGCGGTCGAGCTGCATTTTGGCCTTCATATCCATCAACTCACCGTCAACACGCACTTTTTGATAGCCTTGTTTGCGGAGTTGTTCAAAGAGTTCACGGTAATGCCCTTTTCTGCCTTTCACCACCGGGGCCAGCAGGCTTATTTTTCTTCCATCAAATTGTTCGAGCAGGGTATGTTTGATCTGATCTTCCGAAAAGCGCACCATTTTGGCGCCACTTTCATAGGAAAAGGCTTCGGCTACCCGGGCATAAAGAAGGCGCAGGAAGTCATAAATTTCGGTAATAGTGCCCACGGTAGAGCGCGGATTGCGGCTCACAGTTTTTTGCTCGATGGAAATTACGGGGCTTAATCCGTTGATCTTATCGACATCCGGCCTTTCCATATTGCCCATAAATTGGCGCGCATAGGCCGAAAAACTCTCCATATACCGGCGTTGTCCTTCGGCATGGATGGTGTCGAAGGCAAGCGAAGATTTCCCGCTTCCGCTCATTCCGGTAATGACTACCAGCTTATTACGAGGGAAACTGATATCTATATTTTTGAGGTTGTGTTCCCGTGCGCCAAACACTTCCACCAAACCATCTTCTACTTCAGGAGCTACCGATTTTTGACTCATTTTTTCCAGGAAATGCAAAAGTACGAAGAAATAGACTGACCTCTGACAATCGATGGTAAATCACTGCCAAAGCTCGACTGAATCTCTTACCTTTGCGGCCTGTTAAAATGATGGATAGAAATTCGGTTATTGGTCTTAGTCTGATATTTTTAATACTCATCGGGACCATCTTTATTAACCAGCCCACCGTAGAGGAGGCTCAGCGACTTAAAAGAGAACAAGACAGTATTGCTGCACTTGTTCAACAAACTAAGCAGGATTCACTTGCCCGGATCCAAACGGAAGTAGCAGTGAAACCCGACAGCATCCGCCTGAAGGAAGATTCTGTTATAAACGATTCCCGTCTGGGAGTTTTTGCTCCTTTGGCAAGTGGCGAAGATGGTGTAGCCATTCTGGAAAACGATAAAATTCAGATCGAGATTAGCCATAAAGGTGGGGTTCCGAGCAAGGTATGGCTCAAACCATATCTCCGCGCAAAAAAAGAAGGCGTAGAAACCCAGGAGCCCCTGGTGCTTTTTGAAGGCAAAGACAATCGCCTGAACTATACCTTCGCCAGCAAAGACGGCAGGCAGATCCGTACTGATGAACTGTATTTTACACCCAGTGCCAAACAGGTAACGGTTAGCGGCGACTCAGCTGTACTTACCATGACTGCCGCATTGAGCGAAAATGTTTCATTGAGTCAGGTGTATACCCTCACCAAAGACGGGTTTATGCTGAAATACGACCTGGTAACCAAAGGTTTTGACCAGGTACTTTCTCCAACGAACCGTGATTTTCAGATGGAATGGGCGCTGGATATGCCACTCCAGGAAAAATCACTGAAAAACGAACAANNGAACAACAAAATATGTCATCGGTGTATTTCCAATACAGCAATGGCGATTTTGATTATGTAACAGAAACCAAATACGAAGAGCTTAAAACCGAAGGAGGAAGCCTGGAGTGGATTTCCTTTAAACAACAATTCTTTAATTCGACTCTGCTGGCCAGAGGAGAAAAAGGCTTTGAAGATGCCGTAGTTGAAACCAAAGCGATCATGGCTCCCGACAAGGTGAAGGGTATGCACGCTGAGGCCTACATTGCGATGGATGGTACCAGTGAAGAAATTTTTCCGATGGCCTTTTATTTTGGGCCTAACCATTACCAGATATTAAAATCGCAGGGGCATGAGATGCAGCAACTGGTGCCACTGGGCTGGGGAATTTTTGGCTGGGTAAATCGTTTTGTCGTGATCCCGGTATTTAACTTCCTGAACCAGTATATTTCCAGTTTTGGTCTCATTATCCTTCTTCTTACTCTGATTATCAAAGCCGGACTCCTGCCCCTGGTGTATAAGTCGCATATCTCCACCGCGAAAATGCGTATCCTGAAGCCGGAGATGGATGAGTTAAAGGAAAAACATGGCAAAGACCCACAGAAGTTCCAGGCTGAGAGCATGAAACTTTACCGCAAAGCAGGTGTAAATCCTTTAGGAGGATGTATCCCCATGCTTCTGCAAATGCCTATCCTTTTTGCCCTGTTCCGCTTTTTTCCTGTATCCTTCGAATTACGCCAACAGGCCTTTTTATGGGCGGAAGACCTTTCCACTTATGATAGCATCTGGACCTTCGGCTATGTACCGGTAATCGACTTTATTTATGGAGATCACGTGAGTTTGTTCACCTTACTCATGACCATTTCTACGCTCATCTATACCCGCCTGAATAACCAGATTTCCGGCATGACCGGACAGATGAAATGGATCGGGTACCTGATGCCTATCGTTTTCCTTGGTTTCTTTAACTCCTTTGCTGCGGGTTTGAGTTATTATTACTTCCTGTCCAACATGATCACGTTCGGACAACAGTGGGTAATCCGCAAATTTGTTGATGACGATAAGATCCATGCACAGATCCAGGAGAACAAGAAAAAGCCGATGAAAAAATCGCGTTTTGCCGAGCGTCTTGAGTCCATGACCAAACAACAGCAGCAGGCCAAACAGGTAGGCCCGAAAAAACGTAAATAAAAATGTTCCCTCAACTCATTCTAAAGCCAAAAAAAGACCGGGCTTTCGTGCACCGTCATCCCTGGATATTTTCCGGGGCGGTAGCGCAAACACCAAAGGCTGAGAATGGGGAGATCGTGGAAGTCCATTCAAACGAAGGCAAAGTACTCGGTTATGGATTTTTTAACCCTTTTAGTCAGATCGTTTGCCGTGTTTTTGAATTCGACCCGACCGACAAAGTCATTGACGCAGCATACTGGCAGGAAAAGATCCGCAAGGCTCTGGCTATTCGTATGGAACTTATCGATTTTTCCCGGACCGATTCATACCGGCTCCTTCATGCAGAAGGCGATTTTTTCCCGGGAATTATTGCCGATGCCTACGGAAAAAGTCTGGTGGTTCAACTCCTCATTAAAGGAACGGAACGCCTATTGCCCGAATTGAAGTCGGCCTTTATGAACCTGGGCTTTGAGCATATTTACCTCAAAACCAAACAGAGCTCCCAGATCATTGAAAAGATCAACGAAGAAGTCACCTGGCTTACCGAACCGATCGATCTCCCTGTGGTCATTCACGAAAATGACGTAAAGCTGAAGGTGGACTTTGAAAAAGGTCAAAAAACCGGTTTTTTTCTCGACCAGAGGGAAAACAGAGACCTTGCCCGCACCCTGAGCAAGGGGAAAAAGGTGATGAATACCTTTTGCTATACCGGTGGATTTAGTGTCTATGCATTAAAAGGAGGAGCAGAGTTGGTCCATTCGGTCGACAGCTCTAAAGACGCCATTGCCATGTGCGAGGATAATGTGGCGCTGAATGGCTTTAGCGACAGGCACCAGTCTTATGTAGCCGATTGTTTTGATTTTCTGAAACAGGCTGAGCCCCATTTTTATGACCTGATCATTCTGGACCCTCCAGCCTTTGCGAAAAGTGCACGAAAAATTGAAAACGCCACGAGAGGATATAAGGAACTGAATATGCTGGGCATAAAACGCATCAAACCCGGTGGTATGATCCTTACTTTTTCCTGTTCCCAGAATATCGACAAGCTGCTTTTTCAAAAGATCGTGTTTGGCGCAGCGGCAGATGTAGGAAGGAATGTGCGTATCCTTCAGCAACTCGGACAACCTCTTGATCACCCGGTAAATATTTTTCATCCCGAAGGCGAATACCTTAAAGGACTCCTCATTTACGTCGAATAATATGTCTTTTTCCGGATTTTGGAACCTTTACAGGAGTCACTTCAAGGCTACCCTGAAATTGGCCTGGCCGATCATTGTTGGGCAGGTGGGTCAGGTAATGATGGGCGTGATCGACACTGCGATGGTAGGTGCTGTGGGAGAAGAGGCTGTAGCAGCTGCAGGGGTATCCAGCTCTGTCTTTTTCCTTCTAACGGTATTTGGATTTGGATTATCGACCGCCGTATCTCCGCTTGTATCCATGGCTTCGGCAAAAAAGGATTATGCTGAAACTGCAGGTATCTTAAGAGGAGCGTATCGGGCAACGATCATGGTATCGCTGATCATTCAGGTTTTATTGCTCGTTATGAGCTTTCAATTCGGGCTGTTTAAGCAGGATGAAACGGTGGCGCTGCTGGCTGTGGACTACCTCCGCATCATCAGTTTTTCTGTATTGCCGATGATCCTCTTTTTAAGTGCCAAGCAGTTTGCTGATGGATTGTCCTTTACCTGGTCATCCATGATCATTACACTCCTGGCCATCCCCATGAACGCCTTTTTTAACTGGTTATGGATAGAAGGGAATTGGGGCTTTGAAGCCATGGGTCTGAATGGCGCGGGATACGCCACTCTCCTCACCCGCATTGCGATGATGGCGGCTATGATCATTTATGTACACCGTTCAAAGAATCTTCATGTGTTTGTTTTCCAGAAACCGAAGCTGGTCAAGACCTTTACACTGAAGGTATTGAAAATGGGAATTCCTTCAGGCTTTCAATATTTTTTCGAAGTAGCTGCATTCGGTAGTGCCATGATCATGGCCGGTTGGATCGGGGTGGCGGAACAGGCAGCCCATCAGATCGCTATCAATACGGCCGCCCTCACCTATATGGCAGCAACAGGTATCGCGGCGGCGGGGGGAATACGCGTTGGTGCGGCCTTTGGCAATTTTTCGCATACCGATGTGCGCGTTGCCGGTAAAGCAGCATTGGTTCTTAGTGCCGCATGGATGTTGTTTTGCGGCAGTTTGTTGGCCATTTTCCGCTTCCCCGTGGTAGAATTTTATATCGATAACCGGGAAGTCCAGGATATTGCTGCCCGCCTCTTGATCATTGCGGCCCTCTTTCAGTTATCGGATGGTATCCAGGCCATCGGACTGGGTATTTTACGTGGCATTTCGGATGTACGCCGCCCTATGCTGATAACTTTATTCGCCTATTGGGTCATTGGCCTGCCGATCGGCTATTACCTGGGATTTGTTGCCGGATTTAGTGTTGAAGGCATTTGGGTAGGACTGCTCCTCGGACTCAGTGTTTCCGCTATTTTGCTCTATTGGCGTTTTAATAAGTTAACACGAAGATTAAAAGCCTAGCAGGTTAAATAGATCTTGTCGGATACCATCATTGATCCCCATTGCCAGTGCTATGGAAATTACGAGTCCGATCAGAGCCATTCCCGCATCTTTACCGGCCACTTTGAAGGCCTTTAGGATATGCATATTGCCTTCTTTGTTCCGCATAAAGTTCATGGCTACTTCTCTTCCGCCCAAAAGACCTAAAAATACCCAGGTTGTACTCATCGGGATCGTGGAATCAAGCAACTTATAAACCATGATCAGAGCATAAACAAGGTCCACAAGTGTGGCAGCACGTACATCGGCGATCTTGGTCTTCTTGCTAACTACCTGTTGGATCCTGTCGCCACGTTGGTAAAACAAGACACCCAATCCCAGGAAGATAAACCCGGCAAATCCAACAAATTCCCATATCGAAAGCTGACGGGGTAAATAAACCGCAATGTTGGCGGCATCCTGCATGATCCACACAGCCCAAAGTGCTCCGGAGATTATCCATTGGAAAAGCATCCATCCTTTTCTTGGCTTACGTTTGGAAAAGTATTTTTTAATGAGGCTATTTAATGCTGCCCATACAATGATGGCAATTACAAAGGCTAAAAAATAACCCCCGAGACTTTTCATCAGCATTTTTGAGATCCCGTCGACCTGGGCAGAAAAAGAGCTCAAAAGCAGGATGGTCGTACTTACCGGCATTTTTAAGCGGGTAAGGATGAGTAAAACAAGTGGGGCAGCGATCTGAAGATATGAAAAAGAGGTCGGGTGGGGGTATAAGTCCCTGCCATCGGCCTTTGGGGCCAATCGTTGCCAACTCACATCTCCATCAAAAATGAGGTAACTTGCCGTTACCGTTATAAGAAAAATTCCACCAATAAAGAGCCAGAGATGGTACCACTTCTGTTTCATATTGGACCCGATGAAGGTTCCAATAGTCTGGATACTGTCATTTGCTATGGCCGAGTACGCTGCAAAAGCAAATCCGATCCACATGGCCACGTAAAAGTTGTTCAGAAATATCGCTGCGGATAAAAATCCAAACAAAAGGATGGCAAGAAAGATCTTCTCATTTTTTATGAGATCCAGAACCGGGTTTACACCCGCCTTTTTCATCGTTAAAGCTGTCTCCAGTACGAGCTTGTTCTTTTTCTTGGCTGCCATTACCGCAAAGGTGCTATGGAATTAATTATCCAATATTAAGGGAATGTTAAATTTATACGGCCACAATTTTAAATCCGGCGGAATTTTCTCGGCTTTTTTTATAAAGTTTGTCGCTTAAACACCTTGGATGCGCCACAAAAAATTAAATTTGTCGGGCACAATTCAATTACCATTCATGAAAAGAATTTTTACTACGCTCATCGCGTTTTTAACTCTGGTGAGCTCCTGGGCAAGTTCCTTCGACGAAGGAATGTGGTTACCGATCCTGCTTAAGGATCAGAATTACGCCGAAATGCAAAGACTGGGCTTAAAATTAACGCCGGAACAAATTTATGATGCGAACAAAGCAGCACTCAAAGATGCCATTGTTTGGTTTGGAGGCTTTTGTACCGGAGAGATCATTTCGGATAAGGGCCTTGTATTAACCAATCACCATTGTGGTTATGATGCCATTGCTGATCATAGCACGACCCAGGATAATATTCTGGATAATGGTTTTTTCGCCAAAAGTATGGATCAGGAACGTCCTGTAAAAGGGCTCTGGGCCGCCGTTTTGGTGCGTATGGAAGATGTGAGCGAACGTATTCTCCCCGAATTAAAAGGACTGGGTGATACCGAACGCAAACAAAAAATTGCCGAGATCAGTAAAAGGATCGAAGAAGAAATTACCTCAGCCAGTCATTTTACGGCAACCGTAAAAGGGATATTTAACGATAACCAGTTCATCCTTTTTGTGATGGAAAGGTTTACCGATGTACGCCTGGTAGGAACTCCCCCACAAAATATTGGTAAATACGGCGGCGATACCGACAACTGGATGTGGCCCCGTCATACCGGCGATTTTTCCATGTTCCGTATTTATGCCGGAGCCGACAATATGCCAGCTGAGTACAGCGAAAATAATAAAGCTTATGTCCCGAAACATTCTCTTCCCGTATCCTTAAAAGGCGTTCAGGAAGGTGACTTTTCCATGGTTTTCGGATTTCCGGGCAGAACCAACCGTTATGCTACTTCTTTCGAGCTTGAAATTGCTATCGAAAAAGTGAATCCTGCCATTGTTACACTTCGTGATGCTAAATTGAAGTTGATGATGGATGAGATGAAAGACAATGACAGCTTACGTCTGCTCCTTTCTTCCCGCTATGCCCAGATCGCCAATTATTGGAAATATTATATCGGCCAGACCGAGCAGTTAAAACGTTTAAAGATCGTTGCCGAAAAACAGGCCATCGAAAATCGTTTCGAAACCTGGGCAAAGGGGAAAGAGGAATATGCTGATGTATTGAATAACCTGCGTCAGGCGCACAATAATTTTACCGAGATCGCTCTTCAGCCAACGTATCTGAACGAAGGTATTTTTGGTAGTGGAACTGCTCTTAACGCATACCGATTCACAGCCTTTGAAGCGCTGCTAAAGGACAAAACGAAAAAAGCGGAATTGGAAGCCATGGTAGCCAAGTACAAACCCGCAATACCCGGATTTTTTGAGTCGTATAATGTGGTTGTCGACCAGAATATTGTAGCGGCTACCTTATTCCTGTATTATACCAATATCCCTCAGAATCAACACCCGGCTCTCATTGCCAAAATTCTGAAGAAATACAAAAAACTGACTCCCGAAGAGGCTTTCAAAGCGTACGCTGCCGATGCCTTCAAAAAGACCATGTTTACTTCGCCAGAAGCTTTAGCGGAATTTCTGGAAGAACCAAGCTTAAAGAAATTGACCAAAGACCCAATGTATGAGTATGCCACGGCCTTTTACAACCATTATATTGCCAACTACAAAACCCAGGTAGATGCTTATTATGGAACAAAAGCCATTCAAATGCGTACCTACCTGAAAGGGTTGATGGCTATGGATCCAACAATGGTGGAATATCCGGATGCAAACTCAACCCTGCGTCTGACTTATGGTTCTGTACAAGCCTACCAACCAAAAGACGGGGTGAATTATTCCTACTATACTACGCTTGAAGGAGTCATGGAAAAATATGTTCCTGGTGACTATGAATTTGATCTTCCATCCGGCTTGATCGATCTGTATAACACCAAAAACTACGGTCAGTATGCCAACAGTAAAGGCGAACTGCCTGTAGGTTTTATCACCAATAACGATATCACAGGAGGAAACTCAGGTTCTCCGGTGATCAATGGCAACGGAGAGTTGATCGGACTGGCTTTTGACGGCAACTGGGAAGCGATGAGTGGGGATATTGTCTTTGATCCGAAATACAAACGCTGTATCAATGTTGATATACGCTATGTGCTGTTTATCATCGATAAATACCATGGCGCCAGCAATATTATTGACGAACTTAACCTTGTAAAATAATGAAGAAGATTGCATTATTGGCCCTGGGAATCGTATTTCTGGCCGCCTGCAAAGAGACCCCAAAAACCGGTAATTTCGGTGAAACGATCACTCCTGATGGCGCTGTTGCTGTTGAAGATTTTGTAGCCGGACTGGGTGAGGATGATGAAAAGTCAGGGAAGATCATCGGCAAAGTGGAAGAAGTCTGCAAATCAGAAGGTTGTTGGTACACTGTAGCATTACCGGAAGGCGAAAGCATGATGGTCATGACCAAAGACCATGCGTTTACCCTTCCGAAAGATTGCGATGGCAAAACCGCCATTGCAGAGGGACGTGCCTATTGGAAAACAACTTCGGTTGAAGACCAGAAGCACTACGCCCTTGATGCCAAAAAACCTCAGGCTGAGATCGATGCCATCACCGAGCCCAAACGCGAATTACGTTTTGAGGCGAGTGGGGTGATTATTCAATAAATTGTTTGATTGTAGGATCGTGGGACTGTGGGATTGGAAAATTTAAATTACAGTCCCATAGTCCCACTATTTTGCCAGAATAAATTTTTTCTGATCGACCTGGAACTTCTCATCGCGAATACGGATAAGATAAGCGCCGTCAGGGAGTTCATGAAGATTTAGTTCCTCATCTTTACCCCTAAAGCTTCCACTCAAGACCTCTTCTCCTTTAACCGTATAGATGATGTATTGGTAAGATGCTTCATTGTACATTCTGATTTTGAGCGGGCCTTTGGTTGGGTTGGGAAAGAGTTGATCGATCAAAGCCACCTTTTCAAAAGGTACTTTATACGATCCGGGCATGTCATTTTCTCCGGGGCTCACCAGGATCGGATAAAAATTTGTATGAACTTTTTCCCGCTTGGCATGAGCGATCATTTTTTCCATGCTGAATTTGCTTAAAGGAGCTTCCAATGGAGGGGCATCGCCAATTACGATAACCATTCTTTTTTTCGCGGATTTCCATTCGAATTCCTTGCAGGCTGCAAAATATCCTTCGTACACACTCTCCGGTTCATCACCCCCGCCTGCCATTTTTATTTTGTTGATAAATGACTCTGCTCCGGCATAGTCTGTTTCGAAATTGTTAAACTGGAACCAAACACTATCAACGTGGTGGTCGCCATATGTTGCAATAGCCAGGCGAAGTTTTTTGAACTTGCTTATCTCTGCGATGATATCAGCGAGTCCTGCCTTTAATTGAGCGTAATCGTCTAACATACTGCCTGTTACATCGATAAGTAGCATTAAATCTGCCCGATCTTCTCCATGTTTTTGAATGATGGTTTTGATGGCATCATTGAGTTCCCGGGCACTTACAATTTTTATCAGGGATCCTCCACTTTCATTCGCAATTGTGCTGAAACTTTTAGCGGCAGACGGACTAAAATCAAAATATTGATGGAGGGTTCTCAACTCAGGATCCGCGTTCATCATCGAATCCCAAGCGACAAGTTTTGCCGTGTAATCTTCCTTTGATGGAGGGGAATTGTTCGTTTCAACGACAACAACTTCTTCTGATACCGGGGAAATATCGACCTGGTCGAATTCAGGGTTACAGGAAAGAAGGATACAACTTAGCTGGAGGGCGAAAAATGGTTTCATAACCATGTAACGCAAAAAATGGAAAAATGATACAATCCAAATTTGGGTTATAAGTTATGAGTGATGAGTTATGAGTTATGAGTGTTGGACTCCATTGTCAACTCATAACTCATAACTCATAATTCATAACTTCTCATAGATGATCGCCAATCCCTGCCCAACGCCGATACACATGGTGGCTAGACCATAGCGTACGGTTTCCCTCTTTTGCATTTCATGGAGCAGGGTGGTGCTGATGCGGCTTCCACTGGCACCGAGGGGGTGACCAATTGCGATGGCTCCCCCGTTTACATTGACGATGGAAGGGTCGAGGTTTAGGTCACGGATGCAGGCAATACTTTGGGAAGCGAAGGCCTCGTTCAATTCAACCAAACCCAGGTCATTGGCAGTGATGCCGGCACGTTTCATGGCTTTTTGACTGGCGGGTACCGGACCCACGCCCATAATTTCAGGGTCTACACCGGCTGCCCCAAAGGAAACAAAGCGGGCGATGGGTTTCAGGTTGAATTTTTTAACGGCCTCTTCTGAAGCCAGGATAAGGGCTGCAGCACCGTCATTAATTCCGGATGAGTTTGCAGCGGTGACGGTTCCGTCTTTTTTAAAGGCAGGTTTTAATGAAGCCAAAACAGCCATTTCGGAAAGGCGTGGATGTTCGTCTTTGTCAAAAATCAGGGCATCTCCTTTACGCCGGGCGATGGAGTAGGGGGCAATTTCATTTTTAAATTTACCCGCTTTATGGGCCTGGTCATATTTTAATTGCGATTGATACGCAAAAGTATCCTGGGCTTCCCGGGAAATTTTCCAGCGATCGGCAACGTTTTCGGCTGTTTCGCCCATGGTATAGGGGTGATAAAGGGCGGATAATTTAGGATTGGTAAAACGCCAGCCAATGGTGGTGTCGTAAATTTCCGGCGCGCGGCCAAAACCCTGATAATCTTTGGCCATCACAAAAGGAGCGCGGCTCATACTTTCAACCCCGCCTGCAATGTAGATATCGCCCATTCCGGTTTGGATGCCCTGGGCGGCTTGTATGATGGATTGAAGCCCGCTGGCACATAGCCTGTTTACCGTTATTCCCGGAACGGAAGTAGGCAATCCGGCCAGCAACAAAGCCATTCGCGCCACATTCCGGTTATCTTCCCCGGCCTGGTTGGCGGCTCCTAAAATCACGTCTTCTACTTCAGCATAATCGATCCCCGGGTTTCTTTCCATCAAAGACTTGATCGCAAAGGCCGCAAGGTCATCTGGACGTTCAGTAGCCAAAGTTCCGGCATATTTTCCAACCGCGGTACGCACCGCATCGATCACATAGACTGTTTTCATCGGGGCAAATTTAAGGGGATTAAGGGAAAGGCAAAGGATGAATTTGGACGATAGACCATGGACCATGGACCATGGTCCATGGCAAGAAGGATCATCTTACTTTTCGAACTCTGTATAGAAAGACGCCGGCTATCATAAAGAATACCATCAATGCCAGCACGGATTCGCGCATGCTGTAATGGTGGTCGATCAGGCCATAGATCAATAAGCCAATCACGATGCCGATCTTTTCGGTAACGTCATAGAAGCTGTAATAGGAAGCGGTGTCGTGTTCGCGGTTGAGCAGGCGGGTAAAGGTGGCCCGGCTTAAGGATTGTACGCCGCCCATTACCCAGCCGACTACTGCAGCGATGATATAGAATTGATAATGTTCAGTGATAAAATAGGCGCCGATACATATACCGATCCATATCAGGGTAGAGAACCCGAGCATGGGAATATTTCCTTTTTTATTGGCGGCCCAGGCGAAAAAATAGGCACCGGGAATGGCAACAAGTTGAATAAGCAATACGGTAATAACCAGTTTAGCCTGGGGCATATTCATCTCCTTTTTTCCGAATAAAGCCGCCACAAACATGACCGTTTGGAGGCCCATGCTCAAAAAGAAAAAAGCCAGCAAATACCCCCGCAGTTTGGGTTGAACTTTCAGGTCATGGAAAACCCGTTTGAGTTCAGAAAATCCGTTGAGAAGGAGGTGACGTGTAATTTTACGCTTATGAGTGGTAGAAGGCAGATTCGCAAAGGTTATTTGAGCAATACCGGCCCACCAGATACCCACCGTTAAAAAGGCGATGCGGACTGCTGTGGCGCCATCGGTAATTCCGAACCATTGTGGTTTTTGGATCATCATGAGGTTGATAATGAGCAGGAAAACACTGCCTCCATAGCCCATGGCATAACCTTTCGCACTCAGTTTTTCAAAACGATCCGGCGTACAGATCTCCGGCAAATAGGAATTATAAAACACAAAACTCCCTGAAAACCCAATCGTAGCGCCCATAAATCCAAAAATGGCGAGTTCGGGATTGCTGCCGTCAAAAAAATAAAGGCTGGCGCAACTGATCGAACCCATATAAACAAAGAACTTCATAAAACTACGCTTGTTCCCCGTATAGTCGGCAATGCCGGAAAGGATAGGCGACAAGATGGCAATGATCAGAAACGCTGCCGAGAGGGCATATTCGTATAAGGCGGAGTTCTTCAACACATAACCAAAAAAGAACACCTTATCATACACCACATCCCCCGCCGCATTGCGCACACTGGTCATGGATTCATAAAAAGGCGGGAAAATGGCTGTTGCAATACACAAGGAATAAACCGAATTGGCCATGTCGTACACGGCCCAGGAATTCATGGTGCGTTTGTTATTCTTGACGATCTCGCTCATTTGCGGAGGGCAAGATATTGAATAAAGGGTTCAAAATCCAAGTGATATGTTTCAGCCCGGGGGCATTGGGGTTCTGGGTTCTGGGTTCTGGGTCAAGACCGGACCCTTCGACACGGCGCGAGCATTTTGCAAAATATGAAGGGCCGTTTGCCTGCTCCACCTTCGCTGAAAAAGCTACGGCGGACGCGGTCAGGGAGACCCCGTTTTTTGAACGCCTTTCCATCCAAACCAAAATCTGTCCTCCTTACTTCCCTACCTCCAATCCTCCCCACACTATTTTCGCTCCCCCGCTCCCCCGCTCTGGCCGAAGGCCCGCTCTAAGCTACCTTCAGTTTATTCTTCTCCTTCTTGAGGTATTTCGTCACAAACCCTGCATCGACCACGATATGTTCTTTGTTTCCTTCCGGAGCATCGTACATGAGGTCCAGCATCACGGCTTCACAAATTCCGCGCAGTCCGCGGGCGCCGAGTTTGCTTTCGAAGGCATGGTCGACAATGGCGTCGATGGCTTCTTCGGCAAAATCGATGGTATGGCCTTCGAGTTCGAAAAGGCGTTTGTACTGGCGTATCAGCGCATTTTTGGGTTCGGTGAGGATACGTTTTAAGGAGTTTTTGCTCAGCGGATTTAAGTGGGTAAGCACGGGCAAACGTCCGATTATCTCGGGAATGAGTCCGTAGCTCCTCAAATCGGCAGCACTCACATACTGGTAAAGATTTTCGTGATCGTAATTATCACCCGTTTCGGATTTAAAGCCGATAGCCTGGGTGGCAATGCGGCGTTCGATCATACGGTCGATACCTTCAAAGGCACCTCCTACGATAAAGAGGATATTGGCCGTATTGACCTGGATATATTTTTGATCGGGATGTTTCCGGCCTCCTTGTGGGGGCACGTTCGAAACCGTTCCTTCTAAAATTTTCAATAAACCTTGTTGAACGCCCTCGCCGCTTACGTCGCGGGTGATGGAAGGATTGTCGCTTTTGCGGGAAATTTTATCGATCTCGTCAATAAAAATAATTCCTCTTTCAGCGGCATCCACATCAAAGTCGGCTGCCTGAAGGAGGCGGGAAATGGTGCTTTCCACATCTTCACCCACATAACCGGCTTCTGTAAATACGGTTGCATCCACAATGGCAAACGGAACATTGAGCAGTCGGGCAATTGTTTTGGCAAGTAATGTTTTACCGGTTCCGGTTTCACCCACCATCACAATATTGCTCTTTTCAATTTCAATTTCGCTTTCTGTTTTTTGCTTTAAACGTTTGTAGTGATTGTAAACAGCAACGGCCAGCACTTTCTTTGCTTCATCCTGGCCAATGATATATTCATCCAGGAAGCGTTTGATCTCCACTGGTTTTTTTACATTCAGTTTAAAGTTGGAAGTGGTTGCTTCATTGCGCAGCAATAATTCCTGGGCAATGATTTCCTGTGCATGCTCCACGCAGTTTTCACAGATATGTCCTTCCTGTCCCGCAATTAAGATCTTCACTTCGTCCCTGCTACGGCCACAAAAGGAACAGTGCAACATGTTGTTTTTCGCCATTTGAAATGGATTTTTCAGGTTGGTTTGATAATACAAAACCAACTCAAAGATAGTAATGCTTTTTAATTAAGGTAGTAGTAAGATGAAAAAGGGATGGAATACTACAAGATTCCATCCCTTTTGTTATCAAAACAAATGCTTTAGAGCTTATCAAGAATACCATCTACAATGCCATACGCAACGGCTTCATTGGCATCCATCCAGTAATCACGGTCAAAATCTTTTAATACCTGCTCTACTGTTTTGCCACAGTTTTCGGCCAGTATTTTGGCACCCATTTCTTTTGTTTTGGCAATTTGTGCAGCAATGATCTCCAGATCGGCACTGGTACCCTGGGCGCCACCAATACTCGGCTGGTGAATCATTACTTCGCCACTTGGGAAAATGTAACGCTTGCCTTTTGTGCCACCGCTTAACAAGATAGAACCCATTGATGCAGCCATACCCATACAAATAGTACTTACCGGTGAGCTGATGAGTTTCATGGTATCGTAGATCACCATACCACTTGTTACCACACCGCCGGGGCTGTTGATGTACAGTTTAATTTCTTCGCCGGGTTTTACCGCATCTAGATACAATAACTTGTTCACGATCTCTTTTGCAGAATTATCGTGCACAACACCCCAGAAAAAGATCTTGCGTTGCTCAAGGAATTTTTTATTGTAAGGACCAAAAGCCGCAGCGGTAAAATTCTCTAACGGATTTTCTTTTGGTTCATCATCTTCATCTTCGAAACGAACAGGAAATTTTAAATTATGCTGATACATAGTTTACTTGATTTTTGAGGTTTAGCTTTCTTTTGTTTTACGGGGATTCATCACCAAAACTTCATCCACCAATCCATAGTCTTTTGCTTCGCTGGCTTTCATCCAGAAATCACGGTCGCTGTCTTCTTTTACTTTTTCAACCGTTTGGCCACTGTGGTAAGCAATGATCTCATAGAGTTCATCTTTGAGTTTCTTCACTTCATTCACCATGATCTGGATATCGGTAGCCTGTCCGCCTGCACCACCATAAGGTTGGTGTAACATAATGCGTGAGTGCTTCAATGCCGTACGTTTTCCTTTTGTACCTGCACACATCAACACAGCGCCCATACTGGCTGCAATGCCGATGGTAATGGTACTTACATCGGGCGTAATGTATTGCATGGTATCATAAATGCCAAGCCCTGCATAAATACTGCCGCCGGGGCTGTTGATGTACATCTGAATATCACGTGTACGGTCGGTACTTTCTAAAAACAACATTTGTGCAGTTACAATGTTGGCTACATAATCGTTGATCGGCTCACCCAGGAAAATAATACGATCCATCATGAGGCGTGAGAACACATCCATACTGGCTACGTTCAACGGGCGCTCTTCAATAATGTAGGGCGTAAGATTCGTTGGGTTGTTTAATGCTGATTGATAATTATGCAATGTGGCGCCGGAGATACCACGGTGTTTCACGGCGTATTTTTCAAATTCTTTATTCAAATCCATAATCGTTTTTTTTCCGGTTTGAAGTTAAGGGAAACGTTTGGAATAAATTGTTTTCAAATACCATGCGAGCATAAAAAGCAGGACATTAAGGCAGGAGAAGCAAGTCGATAGTTTATAGTTGGTAGTTTTTAGTTCCAGGCATTCGGCTATTCTGGCTGATTTTCTTGCAGATTTCAAAGACAGAGTTCATTTGCAACATGATAAAAAGAGAAATCCCGCCAATTACTCAGCGGGACTGTATTCGTTCGTACATCTTACATCGTACTTCTTAGTGGTGCTGATGCTGGTGTTCTTCGTTCATTTTAATGAACTCTTCTGCACTTACTTCTTTCACATCTTTGTTCACCTGCTGCTCAGCCCAGTTAAATACTTTTTCAGTAACAAGGCGGCGATAGGTTTGATCAACCTGCTGCTCATCTTTCAACAAGCCATCAACATACTGATCCAGCCAATCGAGGTTGCCATCGCCCAGGTTCATGCTGCCGAAATAGCTCATTACCTGCTGACGCATACTGTCTTTCAGTTCTTCCTGCGTTACGTCCAATTTGTTTTCAGTAACAATTTTATCAGTGATCAGTGTCCAGCGTAACTGATTGTTGAATGTTGGATATTCTGCTTCTACCTGCTCAGCCGATTTAGGTTTTTCACCAGAAGTAGCCAGCCATTTTTTCAGAAAGCTTTCAGGCAGTTCCATGGTTGTTTCATCGAGCAACACGTGGTAGAGGTGATGCTGAAGCTGGTTGCTGCTTTGTTTGTCCCAATATACCTGGATGTCTGCCTCAATAGCTGCACGGAATTCAGCTTCTGTTGCAATGGTTTTACCGGGTAGTGCTTCTTTGAAAAACTCTTCGTTCAGTTCACGCTTTTCAATCAAACCAACTTTTGTGATGGTGAGTTTGAACAGCTTGCCTTCCACTTCTGCTGCATCTTTAAAACCAAGATCGCCAATAACCCAGTTGCGTTCTTTTTCTTCAAATGCATCCTGCAAACTAACTACAAGCGTATCGCCTGTTTTAGCACCTTGCAGTTTGGCACGGTAGGCTTCCGTAAAATATTTTACCAGTAAGGAATTATCTTTTTTCACACCGCCTTCCACTACATTGCCATCTGCATCGCTTTCTTCAAAGGTGAGGTTGAGTACATTGTCGTCGCTGCTTACAGTTTCAGGCTCTGTCATTTTGCCGAAACGGTTTTGCAAACGCTCGATCTCTTCGTTCACCATTTCAGCTGTTGCTTTTACACGGAAATAGGGTGCTTTCTTTTTAGCGAGATCAATTTCAAACGCAGGTTTCAAACCAATTTCAAAATCAAAGCTGTAATCAACAGGCGCATCCATGCTGGGCTTAAATTCTGCATTGGCAAGAGGAAGTGGCTGTGCAAAAATGTCAAGTTTTTCGGCAGCGAGGTAATCGTTTAATCCTTTTTCAATATTGCGGATCACTTCTTCAGTGAAAATGCCTTGTCCGTACATTTTCTTCACCATACCTGCGGGCACCATGCCTTTCCGGAAGCCAGGGATATTCGCCTGCTTGCTATATGTTTTCAACGTTTTTTCAAACGCAGGAAAGTATTCCTCTTTTGTAATTTTTACTGTGAGTTTATCGGTTAACAAACCAATGTTTTCTCTTGTTACTGTAGCCATAAATAACGTTGAATGTTTGAATGTTAAAAGTTTAAGGTTGGAGGTCGAACGTTGAAACATTCAACTTTAAACCTTAAACTGTAGTTGTTTTGTCCGGATGGAGGGACTCGAACCCCCACACCTTACGGCATCAGATCCTAAGTCTGACGTGTCTACCAATTTCACCACATCCGGAGTCAAAAATCCAATGTAAAAAATCCAAATTCCAATGCTGCTGTGCATTTGGGTATTGGTTTTTGTGATTTGGAATTTTTTTTAATGGGCTGCAAAGGTAGGGGGTTTCTGTTATTCACGTGCTTTCGCAAGCGGCTTTTTCCTAAATTCGCATTTACTGGAAACAACATCAAACATACCGGCCTATACCCTTACCCCCGAGCAGGAAAAAAAGGAAATCCTTCGTCATTACCGCAGTTTGCTGCGTTCCCTTAAAACAAAACTCAAAAAAGGCGATAAGGAACTGGTGCGTACTGCCTTTGAAATGGCAGCCGATGCACACAAGACCATGCGCCGGAAAAGTGGGGAACCCTACATCTTACATCCATTGGCGGTGGCGCAGATCTGTGTAGAAGAAATCGGGCTGGGGGTACGATCAACTATTTGTGCTTTGCTGCACGATACCGTGGAAGATANNTAATATGCGTACGCTCGACAGTATGAAGCGGGAAAAACAGTTGAAGATTTCCAGCGAAACGGTGTATGTGTATGCACCACTGGCTCATCGCCTTGGTTTGTACAATATCAAAACCGAAATGGAAGATCTTTCCATGAAATACCTGGAGCCTGATACGTACAAAGAAATTGCAAGGAAGCTTTCAGAAACAAAACGGGAACGCAGCCGGTATATCAATGAGTTTGTAAAACCCATCAAAGAAAAACTGGAGCGGGCCGGTTACCGGAATGTGGCGATACNNGAAAGCGTATTCGATTGTTACAGACATGTACACACCAAGCCCTGAACGTTTGCGTGACTGGTTGAGCAATCCCAAAAGCAATGGTTACGAGGCCTTGCACACAACGGTGATGGGGCCGCAGGGAAAGTGGGTGGAAGTACAGATACGCACCAAGCGGATGAATGAAATTGCTGAAAAGGGTTTGGCTGCGCACTGGAAATACAAGGAGGGGAGTGGTGATGAAGACCGCTTTGATAAATGGTTCCATAACATTCGTGAAGCATTGAGTAACCAGGACAGCAGTTCACTCGACTTTTTGCAGGATTTCAAAAGCTCGTTTCTTACAGAAGAAATATATGTGTACACGCCCAAAGGCGATGTAAAAATGTTGCCGGTGGGTGCTACCGCTCTTGATTTTGCCTTTAGTGTGCACAGTGATGTGGGCAGCCGTTGTATTGGCGCAAAAGTGAATCACAAGCTGGTACCCATTGCACACAAGTTGCGCAGTGGCGACCAGATTGAGATCATCACCAGCAGCAAGCAAAAGCCAAGCGAAGACTGGTTGAATTTTGTAGTAACAACCAAGGCCAAGAGCAAAATTAAAGATGCGCTGAAAGAAGAGAAGCGGAAAGTGGCCGATGAAGGGAAGTATGTACTGCAACGCAAACTGGAACAGATGGGAGCCAGTTTCGACATTCATAATGTAGAAACGCTCACCTTGTTTTACAAGCTGCCGTCGCAGTTGGAACTCTTTTATAAAATTGCTACCAAAGCAATAGATCTGAAAGAAATAAAAGAGTTGCAGATGCACGGCGACAAGCTGGAATTACCAAAACCGGTAAAGCCGGCGATGGAGCCCAAACCGGAATATGATCCCAACCGGACCGGATCGGCTAAAGATTCGGAACTGATTATTTTCGGCGAAAGCAGCGATCGTATTGTGTACACCCTTGCCAATTGCTGCAAACCCATTCCCGGCGATGATGTGTTTGGTTTTGTTTCAACCGGTAAAGGATTGATCATTCACCGTACCAGTTGCCCCAATGCGTCCCGTTTGCTGGCCAACTTTGGGCATAGGGTTGTAAAAACCAAGTGGGCCAAGAATAAAGAAATTTCCTTCCTCACCGGTATCAAGATCATTGGTGTGGACGATGTGGGTGTGGTGAGCAAGATCACCAACCTTATCAGTGGCGAAATGCGCCTCAACATCAGCGCCATTACTATTGAAGCAAAAGAAGGCGTATTTGAAGGTAATATCAAAATCTTTGTACACGATAAAGACGAACTGGATGAGTTGGTGTCCCGTCTTTACAAACTAACAGGCATTCAAAAAGTAGAGCGCTACGATACCGAGCAATAATTTTCTTTCCCCATCTGCATTTTTATTTCTTCTTGCCCTCCCGTTTCACTTATTTTTGCCGCTCAATTTATTTACACAAATTATTTTATGGTTGATGTAATTCTGGGCCTCCAGTGGGGCGACGAAGGAAAAGGAAAGATCGTTGATTTTTTTGCACCACAATATGATGTGATTGCCCGATTCCAGGGCGGCCCCAATGCCGGACACACGCTGTATGTGAATGGCGAAAAAGTAGTACTGCATCAAATACCCAGCGGTATTTTTCACAAAGGCATTGTAAACCTCATTGGTAACGGGGTGGTGCTCGATCCGGTTACGTTAAAACGTGAATGTGAAAAAGTAGCCTCTATGGGGGTGAATGTAAAAGAGAATCTTTTTATTGCACAACGTACTAACATCATCATTCCAACTCACCGTGCATTGGATAAGGCTGCCGAACTGGCAAAAGGAGATGAAAAGATTGGGTCAACCTTAAAAGGAATAGGTCCTGCATATATGGACAAAACCGGACGTAATGCATTGCGTGTAGGTGATTTGCTCGATCCTGCATTTACTCAACTGTACAACAAGCTGAAAGCAAAACATCAGCAGTTGCTTGACAATTATAATTTCACAGAAGATATCAGTGCCTGGGAAGCAGAGTTTTTTGAAGCCGTTGAATTTTTGAAAACATTGAACATTGTAAATGGTGAGTACTTCATCAATGCAAAAATTGCCGAAGGCAAAAAAGTATTGGCCGAAGGTGCACAGGGCAGTATGCTTGATGTGGATTTCGGAACATTTCCATTTGTAACTTCATCCAACACAATTTCAGCAGGTGTAAGTACGGGTTTGGGTGTAGCGCCAAATAAGATCAGAGAAGTGATTGGTATTACCAAGGCGTATTGTACAAGAGTGGGCAGTGGTCCATTCCCGACTGAGTTGTTTGATGCAACCGGCGATGAATTACGGAAGATAGGAAGTGAATTTGGTGCAACCACCGGTCGTCCACGCCGTTGTGGCTGGATCGATCTGGTAGCGCTGAAGTTTGCCTGCATGATCAATGGAATTACACAAATTGTAATGACCAAGGCAGATGTGCTCGACAGTTTTACCGAACTGCAGGTTTGTACTGCATACAATGTTGGCGGAAAAGAAACACAAGAAATTCCCTTTGAAATCAGCAAGGTAAAAATTGACCCTGTGTACAAATCGTTCAAAGGATGGAGCAAACCAACTGCAGACTGTAAAACAGCAGCAGATTTTCCAGAGCAAATGGACACGTATCTTGCATACATTAATGCGTATCTTGGTGTGGAAGTAAAATATGTTTCCAACGGCCCCGGTCGTGATCAGATTGTAACTATATAAGACAAATTGCCTGACTAAAAAATTTTTAAAAAAAAGTTTGGCTAATTCAAAAACCCGTTGAAATTTTACAGCATAATCGTTGTTACAAATGGCAAAGTCAATAAANNGCGACTCATCTGCTCCCAAACCGGAGAACACAAAGAAGGCTGATACCAAGCCAAAAAAGAATCATGAAGATGATGAGGATGAAGATGATGATCTTGAATTGGAAGATGATGAACCCGTTGTGAAGAAAGCAGGTAAAGGCGCTGGAAAATCAAAATCGAAAGATGATTATGACGATGAGGAAGAAGGCGATGAAGATGATGACGACTGGAACAAGTCTGAAGACGATGATGATTACGATCCTGACTTTGAAGAGTTCGATATTCCCAAGTCAAAAGGAAAAGCTGCCGGCAAGAAAAAAGGCGGAGATGATGATGATGATTTTAAAATCGATGAGGACTTTAAGGAATTTGACATGATGGGTGGCGGTGATGATTTCGACGATGACGATGATGATTTTTAATAAATTTAGTGATACGAAGTTTTCAATCTTTTTCCATAACAGATTTTTCTGTAACCAAACGTCAAATGTTGAGCTGGTGTAACCGGTTCAACATTTGTTCTTTTTTGGATAACCATCATTACCAGCTGCCCGGCCATAGCTATGAATGTTTGGCTGGTTGTGGTGTTGTTGCTGCTGTACAGGCAAATGCAGGCAATGCATTTGAATCTCTACAAACATTTTTGGATCAGCAGAACGATTGGTGTTTCGGGCATATCGCGTATGACCTGAAAAATGAAACCGAGCAATTAACATCGGCTCATGAAAATAAAATCGGGTTTCCCGATCTCTGTTTTTTTGTACCACAATATGTATTTCAGTTAAGCGAAGCTGAATTGCGGATCGGTTCGTTGACGAATGACCATGCAAGGGTGTATGATGCCATCTGCAATGAAAAAATGGAAGTGGCAAAAAAAGAAGCAGCCGTTATTTTTCACGAACGTGTTTCAAAAGAACAGTACATCAGCAATATCAATGCAATTAAGGAACATATTCTTCGTGGCGATTGCTATGAGTTGAACTACTGTATGGAGTTTTTTGCAGAACGTTCTGTGATTGATCCGTTACAGGTGTATCAATCGTTAACAGCCGTTTCTCCCAATCCGTTTTCTGCATTTTATAAAGTTGACAGCAGTTATTTACTCTGCGCAAGCCCGGAGCGTTTTTTACGCAAACAGGGAACGCAATTGCTTTCGCAACCCATCAAAGGAACGGTGAAACGAAATGTGGATGATGCCGTTGCAGATGATGTGTTAAAGGAACAACTCCACAGCAGTAAAAAAGACCGCAGTGAAAATGTAATGGTGGTTGACCTTGTGCGGAACGATCTGAGCCGTGTATGCAAGGAAGGAACGGTGAAGGTAGATGAACTGTTTGCCGTGTATTCGTTTCCGCAGGTACATCAAATGATCTCGTCTATAGTTGGTGAAGTAAAAGACGAATTAAATTTTACAGATATTATCCGTGCCACATTTCCTATGGGAAGTATGACGGGTGCACCCAAACGGCGGGTAATGCAATTGATCGATCTATACGAGCAAAGCAGGCGGGGAATTTTCTCTGGTGCGGTTGGCTACATTGCACCCAACGGTGATTTTGATTTNNGAATATGAAGAATGTTTGTTGAAAGCGGATGCGATACGTAGTGTGTTGTCGTAGAATTTATTTACAGCTGCGAATTTTATGAATTGCAGGATGTAGCAAAAAGAACACGCCTTGGTTGCGTCTCCCGACCAACCACTTGAAAAAAGTTCTGACTCACTCTATTTCCAAAACTGCATTTCCTGCGTTGTATCAGTAAGCTTTTGTTTGGTTTGTTGATATCCCTTTTCAATGAGTTGTTGCCAGTTGGTCCAGTCTAAAAATTTATATTCTTTCAGATCAAGTTCCAGAAAAAGCGATACGTTGGGTTTGCTGTTTTCCTGCCGGTGGCGGCTGTTGATGGTAATACTGTTCACCAGGATGGAAGAGATGCCTGGCAGTTGATAGGTGGTTGTATTGGTGATCCTGCTCCAGAATAATTGCCAGGAAGAAGGAATCTCATGCAGGTCAACCATGGTTGTTGCTTCAGCTGATAGTGAAACAGCAATAATATGCCGTACCGGTTTTTTATACATTGCTTCAACCGGAAGATTGTCAATTACACCACCATCAATGTGCAGATGTTTATTAATAATTACGGGCGGAAATACACCGGGTATGGCCATGCTGGCGGCTACCTGTAATTGTGTTAAACCACGGTCATGAATTTTCAACGAAGCACTGGAGAAATTAGCCGACACACAATAGGTATTCACCCACAGATCTTCAAGGTGCGAATCGCCAAACATGGAGTCTAAAAACTTCCGAATCTTTTTACCCGACATCAACGACACAATGGGCAAGGTCAGATCATTTGACGTTAATTTACTATCGGCCGCTAACCTGCACATGGCTGTGGATTTTTCAAAATCAAAATCAAGAAACGATAAGCCTGCTCCATACACAGCACCTGCACTGGTTCCGCCAATAAAATCAAATTCAACACCCTGCTCCAATAACGCTCTTGTTGCACCTACATGTGCAAACCCTCTGGCACCACCGCCGCCCAATACCAATCCAATTGCCTGGTGTGTAACAATGCGGCAAAACCGACGTGTATCGGCTGCATTATTTTTTCGCATGTGCAAATGCAGATCTACTTTACGGTCGTGAAACCATCGTCTTGTATTGGAAGGCAAGGCTGCTTTTTCTTCGTGCAATAATAACAGGTNNATTGCCGGGCCCATTCCGGATTTTCCATATCGCACACAAGGAAATTAAGTCCGGGTTGTTTTTCCATTGCATCAAATGTGCTATGATCCTGCTCACCGTTATGCGAAGCAGAATCATAGATACTGATGCCAAAGCCCATCTTCTGTAACTCTTGCTGGATAGCACCTGTGTAAGCACTTACATCGTTGGCCGGTTGCAGATTTACTACAGCAATATTTTTTGGAGCCGCATCCATTTTTGTTTGATGGTTGTTGCGGCGCATCCGTTCAATAATAAATTTTGTTATTGAACCGGCGAAGGATGGGAATTGCTGCACCAATGTTTTATAATCATCATCTTCCAGTTGCAGAATCGTTGACTTTCGCAGTGCTACTACTGATGCACTGTGCGGCTCCTGTGTAAAGAGCGAAAATTCACCAATGGGTTCACCTGTTGAAATATCCCCCAGAATATAAATATCGTTTTCATTATGCTGCATGGCCCTGAACCGACCCGATAAAACAATGTAGAACGAATGTCCTTTTTCGCCTTGTTGAAACAGGTATTGCCCTGCTTCAAATTCAAGAATGTTGGTGAGGTTTAAAATGTTTTCCAACTGCTCTTCATTCATTTTTCCAAATAAACGTTCAAGCGGCTGGCGGCAAAGCGATTTAAGGGTGAGTTGCTGACTCATGAAACAAAGAGATAATCGTTAACAATATGGCTTGGGTAGTTTCGGGGGGAAAGGATTGAAATGCTGTTTGAAGATANNTTCTGAATTTGCAAATGTCATCGGGTTAGCTGTCAGCTTATTTTTCTCCTGTTTGTAAAAATACCTGCCACATAACCGATCAGCAAAGGAACGAACAGGATCGCTGAAAAATAAGTTAACGCAATTAATACGTTATAGCTTTTTTCTCTGCCGGTTGTGTTGCGTAAGCCGGCCATTATATCAAACACTACTTTCTCGAGGTTTAAAATTGTAAGTGTAGTGATCAGCAGACACATGGGAAAGAGTGCAATAAAAATGACATTCCACCACTTTAACTGATCGTATACTTTCAGAAACCTGAATAGAAGCAACAGTCGCCACAACGCAACAATACCAAGAAACCATGCATTCAATGATGCAGATGTACTGAGCGGAAGAAAACGCTCAACAGGTATAGCATATAACAATGCTGGAAAAGATGTAAGACTGATAAATGTAAGTACGTTAAAGTAGTTCCAGTTTTTTAAACGGTAGGGCCAAACGATTACATAGATCAACAATGCTAAAAGGAAGATATAAATAACAGAACCCAGGCCAATGTATTGTAATGTATCAGCAGAAGGATGATCCCAATAGCGACCGATACCTGCCAGCCATGTTCCGGTTAAGCCAATAATGAAATGTTTTTTTGTAAACGAGTGAATATCGTTTATCGTGAATTGGAAAAATAAAATTCGTGGGGTGATCGAGAATGGGTTCATACCCAAACTTAACTTTTTTTCTTAGGCGTTGGTTTTTTCTTCACCTCAGGTAACTCCGATACTTTAGGATAAATATCTTTCATACCATCATCACCATAAAAGCGCATCAACAGTTGCACGCTTTCGTTGAGAATATTATAACGGTTGGCATTGAACTGTTGCATTTTATCGTTGGGCAATCGCAGATCAAAAGGTTGATTGCCTGCAAGCACTGCATCAAAATTGGGATTGAGTTGATTGAAACGTAACAGATCGATCACTAAATTTTTCGCCATTACTACCGAACTGAATTTTCCTACAATGGTTTGCACGCTGATGGTTGGATCTGTTTTTTCTGGAGCAAAAGCAGGAGTGGCAGTTTGCTTTCCATCATTCACCGCAGTTGTTATACCACCTTTTCCTTCCATGATATAATGCGTGGCAATAAATTTCTTTACATGGTTGCGGCTTTCGGTTGGTAAATAATATTGGAGCTTCCAGAAATCACGGCTGCCGCTTTTTTTAATGGCACTGTACACACGGCCCGGCCCGCCATTGTAAGCTGCTATCACCAGTAACCAATCGTTAAGATCATTGTACAGATAGGTGAGGTATTTTGCGGCGGCATGTGTGCTGCGGAAATAATCGGTACGCTCATCGATCCAGCCATTCACATTCAATCCATATTCTCTGGCGGTGTACGGCATAAATTGCCAAGGGCCACGGGCACCCATCCAACTGGTAGCATTGGTGCTGAGTCCGCTTTCAATTACGGCGAGGTATTTCAGTTCGTTCGGTAAGCCATATTGCATCAATACATTATCGATCAGCGTAAAATAGGGGATGCCCCAGCTTTTCATTTTTTCCAGGTTCTTTCCGTGGCGGTCGAGGTAGTCCTGGATAAAGCCCCAGGCCTGCGGGTGAATCTGTGCATCGTAAGAAGTGGAAGAGTTGAACTCCTTGTTCACGAACAATGCCTGGAACCCATACTTCTCAACATTGCCCTGCCTGGTTGTATCGGCAGCTATGCCATTGGCAGCGGAATCTGTTTGTGCAAACGATCCTTGTACACAACTAATAAAAACGAGGATGAGAAAAATTTTATGCATCGGTGATACTTACGATGCCTTGCGGGTTTTCAGTAATCCATTGGCAAGGCGGAGCAAAGATACTTCATCGAAATGCTTTGTCATGAGTTGAAGTCCGAATGGTAAGCCATTGCTGTGCTGGAACAGCGGAATGGAGATGCCGGGTACTCCCACCAGGTTGGCAAATACGGTATAAATATCAGCCAGGTACATTTCAATCGGGTTGCTGTTTTTCTCCCCGATCTTAAAAGCGGTGGAAGGCGAAACGGGCATCAGCAATACATCTATGTCGCTGAAAACCAGTTTTGTTTGTTCGTATAATTTACGGCGAACCTGTTGTGCTTTTGTATAATAGGCATCGTAATAACCTGCAGNNTGGTTCCTTGCCAAAACCTTCGGAACGGTTGGCCGAGTAAAATTCTGTTAATTCTTCTTTTAATGGAACCGATTGATGTCCGTATCGAACGCCATCATACCGGGAAAGGTTACTGCTTGCTTCAGCAGTGGTCAATACATAATAGGTGGGAACAATATAATCAATCAGGTCAAAGTCGAGCTCTTTCACTTCATATCCGTCATCCTTTAACTGGCTGATGAAATTTTTATGTGTTGTTTTGATCTCTTCATCCAACCCTTCGTGCTCCAGGGTTTGTTTGAAATAACCCAATACAGGTTTGGTGGAAGATGGTTGACTGATTGCAGCTGCATAATCAGGAACGGGTAATGAGGATACCGTACTGTCGAACTCATCAGCACCGGCAATCACAGAAAGTACCAACGCTGCATCTTCAACTGAATTCGCTAAAATGCCAATCTGGTCAAAGCTGGAACCATAAGCGATGAGGCCATGCCGGCTCACTCTTCCATAGCTTGGTTTCATTCCAACAATACCACAAAAATCGGCGGGTTGCCGAACAGAACCACCGGTATCACTTCCCAAACTTATCATGCAAAGATCAGCTTGTACTGCTACTGCAGAACCACCGGAAGAACCACCGGGTACTCTTGTTTCATCGAGTTTATTTTTTACCGGACCGTAAACTGAGTTTTCATTACTGCTGCCCATGGCGAATTCATCACAGTTATTGGTACCAATGATGATGGCATCTTCAGCTAATAATTTTTGTACAGCAGTTGAATTGTAAATGGAATGAAATCCTTTGAGTATGTTGGAGGCAGCGGAGAGAGGGTGTTGCTGCCATGCAATTACATCTTTAATGGTAACTATTATACCATGCAGTTTGCCGGTTGGTTTACCGGCTGCACGTGCCTCGTCCAATTCACTTGCACGTTGCATTGCTTCCTCAGCAAACACATGTACCAATGCATTGAGATGCTCAAATTGTTTGATTTGAGACAGGTAAAAATCAACGGCTTGTTTGCAGGAAGTAGTTCCGTCAAACAAATGCTGCTGGTATTCCTTTATGGTTGCAAATGGATACAATGAAGACGATCGCTTCAATACAATTGAAATGAAAAATAAAAAACGAAGCGGATAAGCTTACTGTTTGTTCTGTGGAGGAGTATCAGTAGTTGAGCTTTCCTCGATCTCTTTACGCACGGTGTTTTTGGCATCGTTAAACTCACGGATACCTTTACCCAAACCTTTCATCAGTTCAGGAATCTTACGACCACCGAATAACAATAGAATGATAATGGCAATGATGATGATTTCCTGTGTGCCGAGTACGCCTAAGAGTATGGGTTGAAAATTCATGATATAAATTTTAGAGGAACACAAAGTTACAGTTATTTATAACGCAGGCTTCGAAAGAAAGCATAAAAAAAACCTTCCGGTAAAGGAAGGTTTCAATAAGTTTTGTTTCAGATGAGTTTAGCGGATAAAATTCCTACCGCATTTACCTGCTTTGCCATTAGCCGCCTGATATGGCGAAATACCCCTGTTACAGGACATTAAAAACAGTGTAATGACAGTGAGTACTACTAATACCTTTTTCATGATCGTAACCTGATTTTAGTTTAAAAATAGAGTAACGAAATTTCAAAAGGTATGGGATTAGATGGNNGATGGAATGGTTTAGATTCCGAGCTCGTAAATATAAGAACGAAATCTGATTATTAAAAGTATAAAGGGGGAAAGTTTTCTTTCCCCCTTTATACAAATATGCTTGAACGCTGATTATTTCATGCGCTTTTCCTTAATACGGGCACTTTTACCACTTCTTTCACGGAGGTAAAACAGCTTTGCACGGCTTACTTTACCTACTTTATTCAGTAAAATTGAATCCACATTGGGAGAGTTTACCGGGAATGTACGCTCCACACCTACACCATCAGAGATCTTACGCACTGTAAATGTAGCAGTTGCGCCCTGGCCCTGACGTTTGATCACATCGCCACGGAAACCCTGGATACGTTCCTTTCCACCCTCAACGATCTTGTAATTCACGGTAACGTTATCACCTGCTTTAAACTTGGGGTGTTCTTTCCCAACGGTTAATTGTTCGTGTATAAATGCAACAGCGGCGTTCATATCTCTTAATTTTTAGGACGGCAAAGGTAGGGGGTTTTTGGAGGAATTGGTAATTTGTTTGCAGGAATTTGGAAAAAAAATTGGCCGCAACTTCACCCTTGGCTGCAAACCGGACAATCTAATATTGAATACCTACAGAAAATGTGAACTGCTCCTGTTCGGTTCTTTCCAAAACAACAGGGCGTTCGGCCGATCGGGTAAATGTTTCTGCAAACTGATAGACTCTGTACTTAAAAGCCCAGTATGGTTTTATTTTAGCAGAGGGACTGCCAACCAAAAAACCAACACCACTTCCCAGAAATGTTCTTCCTTTCAGCTCAGTTCTGGTTGCAGTACTTGGACCATTCAAAAATTCGTTATAACCTGCAAGGCCACCTTGTGCAAAAACACAGGGTGAAATTTGTTTAAACGACCATTTGTACCGTACATCAATGTAGACAGGTGTAACATTCTTCGCTATATTTCTGACTCTTACCAGATCTACACCTACTCCTATTGAAAAATGCTCACCAACCGGGGGGGGATGTATTGAAAAGCCACCACCAATTGTTCTGAGGTCATTTATTTCAAGTGATGTCAGAAAGGCCCACGACTGTTTCTTTTGTGCAGTCGATGCAATGCTCAGGCCGACAAATACTGTTAGCAGGAGGTATCTCATAAATCAATTATTAGCAACGAAATGCAAGTGTGCCCGCTACAGGGTTATCTTGCTACATTCACCGCTCTTTTCTCCCTGATCACAGTTACTTTGATCTGGCCGGGATACACCATCTCAGTCTGTATCTTCTGCGCCATTTCAAAACTTAACTTATCTGATTCGGCATCGGTTACTTTTTCGGCTTCCACAATTACACGTAACTCACGACCAGCCTGGATGGCATATGCTTTTTCAACACCGGGATAAGCCATCGCCAGGGTTTCGAGGTCTTTAATACGTTGTAAATACTGCTGCATGATGGGGCGACGGGCACCTGGACGTGCACCACTGATTGCGTCACAAGCCTGTACAATGGGGGAGATCACATACTGCATTTCCATCT